>NZ_JBWKZB010000015.1:0-123727 GCF_059424105.1 Pseudomonas sp. GW456-E7
GGAGCCAGCCTGCTGGCGATGGACTCAGATGCGCCGCGTTTATCCAGCTCACCCGCGTTATCGTTAACGACCATCGCTGGCAAGCCAGCTCCCACAGGGGACCGTGCCTACGCTGAGACTGTAGGAGCCAGCCTGCTGGCGATGGACTCAGATGCGCCGCGTTTATCCAGCTCACCCGCGTTATCGTTAACGACCATCGCAGGCAAGCCAGCTCCCACAGGGGACCGTGCCCACGCTGAAACTGTAGGAGCCAGCCTGCTGGCGATGGACTCCAGTGCGCCGCGGTTATCCGGTTAACACGCGTAATCGTTGACAACCATCGCTGGCAAGCCAGCTCCTACAGGGGACCGCGGCCGAGTTCAAACCAGGGAAAGAACCGATCAAAGCGTCGGCAATTGCCCGATGCGGCCCATCATCTCGGTCACGATCTGCAAGTCCAGCAGGAACTGCTCGGTCGTCTTGAACTCGTTGTCGTTGTGACCGGTGTACTTGACGTCCGGCATGGCCAGGCCGAATTGCACGCCGTTGGGCAATTCGTGCACGGACGTGGCGCCGGCGGAGGTGCCGAACTTGTGTTCCATGCCGAGGTTTTCGCTGGCCACTGCGAGCAAGGCCTTGACCCATTCGCCCTCGGGGTTGCGATACATCGGTTCGGCAATCGACAGGTCGAAGGTCGGTGCGATCCCGGTCTTCTTGCTCCAGGCGTCCAGCTTTGCGGCGATTTCGGACTTCAGCGCTTCTGGTGTCTTGCCCTTCGGCACGCGTAGGTTGACGGCGAGTTTGAAGGCTTTGTCATCCATTCCGACATAGGTCAGGGAAGTGGTCAGCGGGCCCATGAACGCATCGGCAAAACCGACCCCCAGCTTGCCACCCAGGTAGTCCAGCCCCCAGTTGTCGGCGGCGTAGCGGGCGGCGTCGGTGATCTGGTTGTGCTTGAGCGCGACCTTGCCGTCGAGGCTGTTGATGAAGTCGAGCATCCTGGCCACCGGGTTGACGCCGGACTCGGGCTCGGAGGAGTGGGCGGAAACGCCGGTGACCGTCAGTTTGACGTCCTTGCCGTCGACCTTGGCAGCCACTTCGAAGTTGCCGCCATTTTGCTTGGCGTACTCAGTGCCGGCCTTTTGCAGGCTGGCAGCCAGTTCGGCGGGCTTGTCGGTCACCAGGGTCGCGACCGATGTCGATGGAATCTGGTTGGTGGCCAGGCCGCCAGTCATCGAAATGATTTCTGCACCTTTGCCCTCACCAGCACGCTTGGCGAAGCTGGCCATGACGGTGCCGTAGCCTTTCTCGGCGATCACCACCGGGTAGCCGCCATCCAGCGCCAGGTTGTAGTTGGGCGTCGGGTTGCGCTCGAAGTAGTAGGGGATGGCGTCACCGGTGGTTTCTTCGGTGGTGTCGACCAGCAGCTTGAAGTTGCGCGCCAGCGGCAGTTGCTCCTCCTTGATGATCTTCATGGCGTAGAGCGCCACCACGATGCCGTTCTTGTCATCTTCGGTGCCGCGGCCGTACATGCGATCGCCGACCAGGGTGACCTTGAACGGATCGAGGCGAGTGCCGTCCTGCAGCACCCAGTTCTCCGGCGTCACCGGCACCACATCGGCATGGGCGTGAATGCCCACGACTTCATCGCCCTTGCCTTCGAGGGAGATCTCGTAGACGCGGTTGTCGATGTTGCGAAAGTTCAGGTTGAACGCCTGGGCGAGGCCCTTGATCTTCTCGGCAATCTTGAGGAATTCGGGGTTGTCGTGCTGGTCAACGCCGTCCACGCGCACGGTCGGAATGGCCACCAGCTCCTTCAGGGTTTCGGTGGCCGCGCTGCCGTACTTCACCCGGGCATAAAGACCCAGCAAACGATGGATTTCGTTCTGCTGCTCAGCGGACAGCGTCTTGTTGCCGAGGAAGGCACTGATGGCCGGGCCGAGGTCGTCGGTTTTGGCGACATCGCTCTTGGCCAGGGTTTGCAGGAACTGGCGGAAATCCTTGACCGAAGCATCATTGAACGTCTTGAGGATGATCGCGCTCTGTTGCGGTGTGATGTTGGCGTGGGCTGCGCCGGTGAACGACGAAAGGCTGGCGAGCATGAGGGTGGTCGCAGCCAGGTGCTTGAGTGAAAAATCCATTGCTGGGGGCATTCCTTTGCAGGCGGGTTGTAAGAAATATCTGATCGTCTGATCAGAAACATTTCAAAACTAACACCATGCGCGTGTGAAACGGGAGCCCCTGAAGTGGGATCTGTCGCACAGAAATGCAAAAGCGACGCAGAAACGCAAAACCGCTCTATCAGTGTTTACATTCCGCCAACACCACCTGGCAGGTATTCGGCGTGCCGCCCGATCGGCCGGCATAGCGGATGCAGTTACTCAGGGATTTCTGGCGAGCCATGTTCAGCGTGTCGCCCCAGGCGAGGCCACCTTCGCCGACAGTGGGGAGGGCTTTTGCATAGCAGGCTGAGCCGGTGCTAGAGGCTGAATAGCGAGCCGTGTTGGTCTTGCCTGAGCATCCGCCTGTCAGCACCAGATTGGCCGCGAGCAGGGAAAGCAGGATCCATGACGAGCCTTGGCGTGCAGTCTGTCCCGTCATTGCGTTTCCCCTGTATCAAGAGGCGATCAAGGTCGTGTCTATTCAGATTAGGCCTCTTTCAGGGCATCCTCCACCTTCGGCTGGACCTGCCTCAATCAATAGAATTATGTGTTTTTGGTATTACTGCTATCCGATTGGATCTATTCATTAATTAATGCCTGGGCGGTAGTTTGCCTCTCTGCGATTACACATCGAGAGCCACTCATGACCCGGGATTCCATCCGCAAGTACGCACATGCCGCCGTCAGGGCGGGCACGCTCTGTCTCACCCTGACTGGCGGGGCGCTGGTGGAGGCTGCCGAGCGCAGTGAGGACAGCCCACTGATCATCAAGGATCAAGGCAGCCTGATTGCCGGCGGGGGACTGATCACCCAGCCGGGTCGCTTTGATCCTTACAAACCCATGATGCCTGACGGCCAGACCTACCATGGCGACCATGTGTATGCGTTCTATCAGGTACCGGTCGATGCGCACCCCTTGCCCATCGTCATGTGGCATGGCGCGGGGCAATCGGCGAAGTCCTGGGAAACCACGGCCGATGGCCGCGAAGGCTTCCAGAACATCTTCCTGCGGCGCGGGTTCTCCACCTACCTGATTGACCAACCGCGCCGTGGCGATGCGGGGCGCAGCCTGGTGGAAACGACGATCAAGCCAGTGCCGGACGAGCAACTGTGGTTCAACCAGTTCCGCATCGGACTGTGGCCTGAAACCTTCGAGGGCAGTCAGTTCCCCCGTGGGCCGCAGGCGTTGGAGCAATTCTTCCGTTCGATGACACCCAACACCGGCCCTTATGACATTGAAGTCGCCTCCGATGGCGTATCCGCGCTGTTGGACAAGACCGGGCCCGCCATCCTGTTCACCCACTCTCAGGGCGGTGGACCCGGTTGGATGACCGCGATCAAGAGCCAACAGGTGCGGGGCATCGTCGCGTTCGAGCCGGGTAGCAGCTTTGTGTTTCCCGAAGGCGAGGTGCCGGCGCCGATTCCCAGCGCGTTCGACACGCTCTCGGCGCAGGTCGTATCGAAGGCGCAGTTCGAAGCGCTGACGCATATCCCCATCCTGATCATCTACGGCGACAACATCCCCGACAAGCCGGTTCGTTTACCGGCACAGGACAGCTGGCGTGCCCGGCTCGAGATGGCGCGACTGTGGCGAGACACCGTGAACCGCCATGGCGGCGACGTGCGGCTCATTCACCTGCCGGAGATCGGCATCAGGGGCAACAGCCACTTCCCGTTTTCGGACCTGAACAACGTCGAGATCGCGGACCTGGTTTCGCAGTTTCTCGCCGAGAAAAAACTCGATTGATGCCGAGCAGGGCAATCGTTGCCGCACACCCTTGGAAACTGGAATTGTCAGGAGTATTCACAAGATGCGAACCACGCTGAAGGCCACACTCATGGCCGCCATGATCGGCATGTCCGGCGTTGACGCCGAGGCGGCGGACTACAGACAGAATCCCTACACCTTGACCTACGCAGGCGCGCTGGTGAAGAACGAACCAGGCAAGGTCAACATCCATCCGGTCACCTACAGACTCAACGGCCTGGACATCGCCGCCAACGTCTACACCCCGGCCAATTATGACGCGACGAAGAAATACCCGGCCGTCGTCGTGGCGCATCCCAATGGCGGGGTGAAGGAGCAGGTCGCCGGCCTGTATGCCCAGCGCCTGGCCGATCAGGGCTACATCACGATCACGGCAGATGCGGCGTATCAGGGGGCCAGCGGTGGCGAGCCGCGCAACATCGACAAGCCCGCGTACCGCATCGAGGACATCCATGGCATGGCGGACTTCATCGCCCGCTATCCCGGTGTCGACAGCGCGCGACTGGGTTTGCTCGGTATCTGCGGCGGCGGGGGGTATTCGTTGAAGGCGGCGCAAACCGACAAACGCTTCCAGTCGATCGCGACCTTGAGCATGTTCAACTCCGGGCTGGTACGTCGCAATGGTTACCGGGACTCGCAACTGTCGACGATTCAGGAGCGCTTGCGACAGGCTTCGGCCGCCCGCGCGCAGGAAGCGGCGGGCGGGGAGGTGCTCTACGTTGGCGACGCCAGGCTGACCGATGAGCAGATCGCCAGGCTGCCGTTCGATCTGTATCGGCAGGGTTTTGAGTATTACGGCAAGACCCACGCCCATCCGAACTCGACCTTCCGCTACACCCAGAGCAGCCTGCTGGACCTGATGAGCTTCGATGCCACGGACCAGATCGAGCTGATCGACCAACCCTTGCTGATGATCGCCGGCAGCAAGGCCGACAGCCTGTACATGTCGGAGCAGGCGTTCGCCAAGGCCACTGGAACCGGTGACAAGAAACTGTTCACGATCGATGGCGCGACCCATATCGAAACCTATTGGGTGCCTGAGTATGTGGACGTCGCCATTGGCCAGTTGAACGCGTTCTACGCCAGAACACTCTGACTCGAGGGATCCTTCATCATGAAAAACACGCTTTTTGGCATCGCGGTGTGCGCCGCGGCGCCTTTTGCCGGCGCAGCAGGGGCCGACAGTGTCAGTGAGCCCAGGGCCGCCCAGCAGATCAGTCGGGCAGGCAGCCAGGCTTCGGTCGCCGGCCCGGCAGATTATTTCACCGGGCAGGTGCGCGTCGATCCGTTGTTTCCTGCCACGGGCGAGAACAATGCATCCGGTGCCTACGTCACCTTCGAGCCGGGCGCGCGTTCGGCCTGGCACACCCATCCTGCCGGCCAGCGATTGGTGGTGACCTCCGGTGTCGGCCTGACGCAAGAGTGGGGCAAGCCCGTGCAGGAAATCCATCCGGGGGATGTGATTGTCTGCCCGCCGGGCGTCAAGCACTGGCATGGTGCCGCTGCGACGAGCCGCATGACGCACCTGGCTGTGACCGGATCGGTAGAGGGCCAAAGCGTGCAATGGCTGGAGAAGGTCACCGATGCCCAGTACAGCGCCCAACGTTCCGTTGCGCCGCAATCCTCGCCTGCTACGCAACCCGTTTCCGAGACATTGTCCGAAAGGCAGCAGGCCATCCCGTTGATTGCCGCCGCCATGGCCACGAGCAATATTCCCCGACTCAATGCGGCCTTGAACCAGGGGCTTGATGCAGGGCTGACGGTCAGCGAGGCCAAGGAAATACTGGTGCAGCTCTACGCCTACAGCGGTTTCCCGCGCAGCCTCAATGCCCTTGGCGAGTTGATGAAAGTGGTCGAAGCACGTAAACAGCGGGGCATCGAGGATGTGGCGGGGCGCGAGTCCGGTCGCGTCATTCCCGTCGGCGATGAGTTGCTGGCGGTTGGCAAGGCCAACCAGACGCGCATTGCCGGGGCGCCTGTCCAGGGGCCGCTGTTCGACTTCGTCCCTGTCATCAATCAGTACCTGCAAACGCATCTGTTCGGTGACATTTTCGAGCGCGACAACCTTGACTGGCAAAGTCGGGAGCTGGCGACCGTCGCGGCGCTGGCCGCCACGCCGGGCGTAGAGTCACAACTGCGCTCGCACATGGCCGCCAGCCTGCGGGTTGGCCTGACTGTCGGGCAATTGCGTCAGTTGACCCGGCTACTGGCCGATCAGGGGGATGCCGAAGCAGCCAAGCGGGCCGCCGAGGCGCTGGACGTCACCCAGGCCAATCAGGCCAATCAGCCCGGATAGCGCAAGGCTTCGCGCAGCAGGGTAAAGGCCGGCGAGCTCTGCCGCCGGCTCGGGTAATAGAGGTGGTAGCCGGAGAACGGCTCGCACCAGTCCGTGAGCACGCGGATCAACCGGCCCTGCGCGACATGCTCCTGCACCAGGTCTTCCGGCATGTAGGCCAGGCCCAACCCCTGCAGGGCAGCCTGCAGGCGCATGGCAATGTTGTTGAACACCAGTTGGCCCTCGACGCGGACGTTCACTGACTGGCCATTTTTCTCGAACTCCCACGAATACAGCCCACCGTGAGTCGGCATGCGCAAGGTGATGCAATTGTGCTGCATCAGATCGATCGGGACGACGGGCTTTGAATATCGGGTGAAATACGCGGGGGAGCCGACCACCACCATGCGCATGTCGGGGCCGATGCGCATGGCGATCATGTCCTTGGCGACCTGCTCACCCAACCGTACGCCAGCGTCGAAGCCTTCGGCCACTATGTCGGTAAAGCCGTAGTCGACGATGATTTCGATGTTGAGGTCAGGATAGTCCGGCAGCAATCTGGCCAGTACGGGGTGCAGAACCGTGATCGCTGCATGCTCGCCGGCCGTGATCCGCAACTTGCCCGCCGGCTTGTCGCGGAATGCACTGAGCAGGGCCAGTTCGTTGTCGATCTCTTCGAACCTGGGGGCGATCACCCGCAGCAGATGCTCGCCGGCTTCAGTCGGCGAAACGCTGCGTGTGGTGCGAGATAGCAACCGGACACCCAGTCGATCCTCCAGCTGGCGCATGGCGCGGCTCAAGGCCGGCTGCGACATACCCAGCCTGGCGGCGGCACGGGTAAAACTGCGCTCCTGCGCCACGGCCGAGAAGATCGCCAGTTGGTCGTAGCTTTCGACGGTCATTGATACGCACCTGTTATGAACCGGTTGCGATTATGCCATCTGAAGTGGGTAATGGGGTTGCCCTGGGATGTTCACGGTCTGGTCAAAAAGTGGTTCATCACGTAATTCCGGGAAACTGTAGGAGCTGCCGAAGGCTGCGATCTTTTGATCTTGATCTTCGGCAATCTCCAGATCGCAAAAGCAAGATCAAAAGATCGCAGCCTTCGGCAGCTCCTACAGATATTTCGTAATCTCTGTTCCCCCGGGATTTCCAGAAAATCGACAAGTTCCATCCTCAAGCCGATGCCACCTGCGCCGAGCCTTGTTGAACGAAACGTTCAATCAACCATCGCGCCGCCGGCCCCGGTGGCACATCCGTGCGGTAGATGACGTCGAAGGCATATTGGCCGCTTTTGTATTCCGGAATGTTCAGTTGCACGAGCCGACCGCTCTGCAGATCTTCCTGGACCATCGGGGCCGGCATGTTGCCCCAGCCGATGCCTTCACGCAGCAGCATGTGCTTGGCGCCCAGGTCCGCCAGCCGCCAGGTGCGGTTACTGAGTACGGCGAAATCCTTGTCCTTGGTCAGCACCGAACGGTCGGACAGCACCAGTTGCGTGAACTCTCGCCCGGCGCCCGGAACATTCGAGTCGCTCGATGCCAGTGGATGATTCGGGGCGGCCACCGGAATCAACTCGACACTGCCGACGCCCATTCTTTCGATACCGTCGATGCCTTCATTCATGGGCCCACTGACGCCGATGATCGCGCCACGGTTGATCACCAGCTCAGTGACGGCGCCGAGCGCTTCCATATGCAAGTGCAGGGCAACGGTCGGGAATGCTTCGCGAAAGGATTTGAGTGCGTCCACCACGCGATCGGGCGGAAGCATCACATCGAGTACCACGTGAACCTCGGCTTCGAGCCCCTGGAGCAGGCCCTTCACTTTGGCGCGCAATCCATGAATACCGTTGGCGATGGTCCTGGCTTCGGCCAGCACGGTGCGGCCGGCATCGGTGAGCTGGGGTTTGCGGGTGGTCTGACGGTCAAACAGCGACACGCCGAGCTGCATTTCCAGGTTGGCGATCGAGTAACTGATGACCGAGGTGGCCCGGTGCAGTTTTCTGGCCGCTGCGGCAAAACTGCCGACTTCCACGACCGTCAGGAACACGCGCAGCTGGTCCAGTGTCGGTGTTCCGGGGTCAGAGATCATGCCTGTTTCCTCGAACGTAATGGCCAATATTATCCCGGTACAACTTATCGCGTCATGCATCTGCCCGGTGTGCTGAAAAAATGAAACACCAGGCAGATAAGCGCAAAACCGCGACAGGTTGAACAAGGCTCCTAAAGAGTGGCGAACCGTGATCGGCGACAGTTGAGTCGTCGAAAGCGACACCCGCATACGGCGTATGCGCAGCGGCTGGAATGGTTCAGCTGCTCTCTGGAAAGGAGAAACGAAATGACTGATTTTATGCCTACCCCCAACGAAATCGCCGGCAAAGTCGTGATTGTGACGGGCGCCGCCAGTGGTATCGGCCGTGCCATCGCCGAGCTGTTCCATGCCCGTGGCGCCAAGGTCATTGCCGAAGACATCAACCCTGAAGTGAACGCTCTCGAGCGTCCGGGCCTGGTGCCATTAGTGGCCGACATCACGGTCGATGGCTCGGCGGAAAAAGCGGTTGCCCTGGCCGTTCAGCACTTCGGCAAGCTCGATGTGCTGGTCAACAACGCGGGACGGATCATCTACAAGCCTCTGGTCGAGATGACACGCGAGGACTGGAGCTGGCAGATGGAGACCAACGTGACGGGCGCGTTCCTCCATTCCCGTGAGGCGGCGAAAGAAATGATGAAGCAAAAGTCAGGCGCCATCGTCAACATTGCATCCTATGCCTCTTACTTCGCGTTCCCGGGCATCGCAGCCTACACCGCATCGAAAGGGGCACTGGCGCAACTGACCCGGACCCAGGCCCTGGAAGCGATAGAGCACGGTATTCGGGTCAACGCGATTGGCGTGGGCGACGTGGTCACCAATCTGCTCAATCACTTCATGGAAGATGGCCCGGGCTTCCTGCAAGAGCACGGCAAGTCGGCACCGATCGGTCGTGCGGCTTCGCCCGATGAAATCGCCGAGATCGTGGCGTTCCTGGCCTCCGAGCGCGCCAGTTTCATTGTCGGCTCGGTTGTCATGGCCGATGGCGGCATGAGCATTCCCGTGGGCAGTTGATTGGCCGGTTGCATTTGCGGTACGGCGAGCACCGTGCCGCGTTTTCATTTGCGGTAATGACTGGGCGGGACGCCGACCTCCCGTTTGAATGCCTGGGAAAAATGGCTGGCGCTGCTGTACCCGACCTCAAGTCCCGCATCGATGATGCTCATGTCGGTTTCAATCAGCAGTTGCCTGGCCTTGGTCATTCTCAGCCTGATGAAGTAGCGCGAGGGTGAAAGGCCCGTGGCGCGTTTGAACAGGCGGCTGAAGTGGTACTCGCTCATCCCGGCTGCGTCGGCCAGATCCCCCAGGCAAAACGTCTCACCCAGCGACGCCTCCATCGCAGTCACCGCACGCTTGAGCTTGAAGGCCGGCAGGGCATTGCGCTGAACGATGTTATCGGCTTGCGCATCCAGATAGTGGCGCGCCAGGTGCACGGCGATGCACTGGGCGATGCCTTGCATCAGCAGCGGGCTGGTTTCTCCCCGGGATTGCAGTTCGACTCTGAACTGTTCGAACAACAACGATAACGTCTCGTCACGCCCCCCGGATATTTCACGCAGACAAATCGAACCCGTGACCTGTTTGCCGGTTTCCTGGATCGCTCGTTCCAGCAGGGGCAGGCCGAGGTAAATGTGCATCACCACAAAGGGCTCCGCACTGGTCACTTGCCAGCGCATTTCGTAGGGCATGGCGCTGGTGGTCAGGAAAAAATCCCCTTGTGTCACTTCACTCGCCCGCCACGCTTCGCCTGCCTCCCGTTCCTCAATGGTGGCGCTCCCGGAAAGTACCCAGACAATCAGCGGCTCAGCCACGGCGGGAACGATAACGCTTTGCTCGATCCGCTCGCGGGTAAAGATCTGCACCAGCACATCGTTGGAAAAAACCTCGTCGGAGGCGGCCAGGCGCTGACCGCGAATGTGGGCCTCCAGGCCTGTTGCAGACGTTCGCTCAGCAGTTTGCACGATTGAGCTCCCTTTCGATGGGGTGATTGGCTTGTCTATTTTATCGAATCTAATGATCTAAATTAGTCGTCTATTCAGATGAGCTGTCCAAGAGCAACATTTCCTCAACAGGGCGGTTCATGTCGAATCGCACCCCATTGAAGGAAATGCCTCATGACGACTTCCGCAAACATCGCTCATTCCGCCACCGCTGAACAGAGCCGCTCCGACGTCACCCAAGCCTCGGCCTCGTTGATCGGCCGCGTACTGCTCAGCGCAATCTTCATCCTCTCCGGTTTTTCGAAACTGGCCGCTCCGGCCATGATGGTCGGCTACATCGGTTCTGTGGGTCTTCCCCTTCCGCAATTGGCGCTGGCGCTGGCGATCATCGTTGAAATCGGTGGTGGCCTGGCACTGATCGCCGGTTACCGCACCCGCACCGTTGCCGCCGTACTGGCCGTGTTCAGCGTGTTTACCGCACTGGCCTTCCATAACGCCCTGGGCGATCAAAACCAGTTCATTCACTTCTTCAAGAACATCGCCATGGCCGGTGGCCTGCTGCAGGTCGTGGCCTTTGGTGCCGGTCGTTTCAGCCTCGACGCCCGCCGTCGTTGATACCCCCGCGCTGCGAAGGCCAGCCCCTCGCAGCGCAATGTTCTTCTCCCTTCTTTTTCGATAGTCGAGACCTCCATGAAAGCCATACGCGTATACGAATACGGCAGCCCTGAAGTTTTACGTCTGGAAGACATTGCCGACCCGGTGGCCGGCGTCGGTGAAGTGCTGATCGATGTCGCCGGAGCCGGGGTGAACCCGATTGACTGGAAGATCCTCTCCGGTGCCATGAAAGCGTTCATCCCTTTGCCGCTGCCCTTTACCCCGGGGGTTGAAGTGGCCGGTACCGTGATCGCGCTGGGGCAGGGCGTCACTGAATTCAGCCTTGGCGATGAAGTGTTTGGTTTCATCAACATCGTCGGAGGTTATGCGACCAAAGCCGTCGCCCAGGTTGCAAAACTGGCGCTAAAGCCCAAATCGCTCAGTGCCTTGCAGGCCAGCGCTGTCCCCGCCACGGCCCTGACGGCGTGGCAGGCCCTGACCGAACACGCGGGTGTGCAACGTCGGCAGAAAGTATTGATCCACGCCGCGGCCGGTGGCGTGGGCAGCATGGCGGTGCAGATGGCCAAGTACCTGGGCGCCGAAGTCTACGCAACGGCCTCCGCGCACAATCACGCTTACCTTAAAGACCTCGGCGCTGATTACACCATCGACTACAGGACCCAGGCATTCGAAGAGCTGGTGTCCGGTGTCGATGTGGTACTGGACCTGGTGGGCGGCGACACACAGACCCGTTCATTTGCGGTGCTGAAAAAACACGGCGTGCTGGTATCGCCCGTGAGCCTGCCGAACATGTCACTGGCCAACGACTACGGTGTGACCCCCGCCAACTTTGCCACTCGCTCCGATGGCCGGCAGCTTTCGCTGATTGCCGAACTGTTCGACAAGGGACATCTCAGGGTCGACGTCGAGGCATTCCCGTTGAGTGAGGCGAAAGTGGCGATCGAAAAAAGCATGGGCCGGCATTTACAGGGCAGGCTTGTCCTCGACGCCACGAAGTAAAGGGTTCCCCGACAGGATCAGGCAAGTTGTCAGAAGGATCTGACTAACTGGCCGACCGCCGTTATCCCTAATCTGGACTGGCAGCGAGACACCGCTCTCGCGTCACCAGACACTCAAGTGAGGGATTAGGTCATGTCGGATATCTCGAAAAAAGTCGTTCTGATCACGGGCGCGAGCAGTGGCATAGG
Source organism: Pseudomonas sp. GW456-E7 (assembly GCF_059424105.1). NCBI lineage: Bacteria > Pseudomonadati > Pseudomonadota > Gammaproteobacteria > Pseudomonadales > Pseudomonadaceae > Pseudomonas > Pseudomonas sp. GW456-E7. The sequence continues at coordinate 12,018 of NZ_JBWKZB010000015.1, forward strand.
CGAGGCGACAGCGCGCCTGTTGGCCAGCAAGGGGGCGCATGTCGTACTCGGGGCGCGTCGTACCGAGCGCCTCGAAGCACTCTGTGGCGAGATCAACGCGAGCGGTGGAGTCGCTCACTTTCAGGCATTGGATGTCACCCGCCGAGACGACATGCAAGGGTTTGTGGACTTTGCGTTGAATTTGCATGGCCGGGTCGATGTGATCGTCAACAATGCCGGGGTGATGCCGCTGTCGAAACTCGAGGCGCTGAAAGTCTCCGAGTGGGACCGGATGATTGACGTCAATATTCGCGGGGTCTTGCACGGTATCGCGGCCGGTTTGCCGCTGATGCAAAAACAGCAATCAGGCCAGTTCATCAATATCGCCTCGATCGGTGCCTACACCGTCAGCCCGACGGCGGCGGTCTACTGCGCGACCAAGTTTGCCGTGCGCGCCATCTCGGAAGGGTTGCGCCAGGAGGTCGGTGGGGACATCCGTGTCACCGTGATTTCCCCTGGGGTTACCGAGTCCGAATTGGCCGAGAGCATTTCCGATGAAGGCGGGCGGGCCGAGATGCGCGAGTTCCGCAAGATCGCCATCCCTGCCATGGCGGTTGCTCGTGCGATCGCTTACGCCATTGAACAGCCTGCCGATGTGGACGTCAGCGAACTGATTGTCCGCCCGACCGCCAGTGCGTTCTGAATGAAGGACTTGAAGATGACGATGAAAAAATCCGCTGATCAGGCTAAGTACGTTGGTCTGTGGGTCACGGCAGACGGGCTCATCCGCCATGAGCTGTTGCCGGGTGGCCGGTACGATGAAGCCCGGGGCCGCAAGACGAGTGCCTATCAGGGCCAGTATTGGCTGGAGGGTGACCACATCGAGTACGTCGATGACACCGGCTTCACGGCTGACGGGGAGTTCCGCGACGGGATCCTGTATCACGCGGGCATGATTCTTTATCGCCAGATGTAGACGCCTGACGCCGCAGTGGCGGGTGCTCATTCGACATGGCGTGAGCACCGCCGCCATCCGTCATCGCGCATTGCGCCCGTTATGCGTGTACCGACCTCACCACTCGCCTCACATGGCTCAACAGGTGATCGACATCCTCGGCAGTGGTGGCGAACGAGGTGACAAAACGCACGATGTTGGGGCCCCAGCGATCATGGTAGAAGACGAACCCGGCCTTCAGCAGTGCATCGATCACGGCAAAGTCCAGCCGACAGAACAGGATATTCGCCTCGGTGCCGCCCAGCACTTCAACGCCGCTCAGCCCGGCAAGCCCCTGCGCCAGGCGCTGGGCGGCAGCGTTGGCCTTGCGGGCATTGTGCAGCCAGAGATCATCGGTCAGGTACGCATCGATCTGCGCCGAAAGAAAACGCATTTTGGAGAAGAGGTGACCTGCACGCTTGCGGCGGTACCTCATCTCCGTTGCGAGCGAGGTGTTGAACAGGACGACGGCTTCCGCCGCCAGCACGCCATTCTTGGTGGCGCCAAACGACAGGGCATCCACGCCGGCCTTCCAGGTCATCTCTGCCGCCGAGCATCCTAGGGACACCAGGGCGTTGGCGAAACGGGACCCATCCATATGGAACCCGAGGGAAGCCGACTTGCAGACCTCACCGATAGCCGCGATGTCGTCCAGGGTGTAGAGGCTGCCGACTTCGGTGGCCTGGGTGATGCTGACGCAAGCGGGCTGGGTCGTGTGCACGTCACCCAGTTTTTCGCGGGTGCGCTCACGCAGTCGGGTGATGTCCAGCTTGGCCGACGGGCCGTCGATGGTCATCAGCTTCGCGCCGTTGGAGAAGAACTCCGGCGCACCACATTCGTCGTTGTTGATGTGACTGGCGGGGTGGCAATAGATATTGCCCCAGGGTGGCGTCATCGCGCTCAGGCACAGGCCGTTGGCGGCGGTGCCGGTGGGCACGAGAAGGACCTCTACGTCGCGCTCGAAGATCTCGCTGAACTTGCGCTGGACCCGCGCCGTCAACTCGTCGGTGCCATAGGGACCCGCCTGGCCCGTGCAGTGTTTCACGAGGGCGTGTGCCACCTCCGGCGATGCGCCGGCGATGTTGTCACTTGAAAAACCCAGGGCGGGCGGTCTGTTTGTTTCACCGTTCATCATCGAATTCTCGGCTGCGCAGGCGAAGGTGTTTCGCCTGGATTGGCGCATCCTAGGGAGAGGGACGGTTGTCGCGCTTGTAAAAAATTGACGCTCGCCTGATGCGACGCCCTAAGTCCTGTAGCGCGAGGGTGCGACGCCGAATGCCTGGCGAAAGGCGCGGTTGAAATGGCTCTGATCGTAAAAGCCGACGGCGTGGGCGACATCGACGATCGGTTGCCCGCTGCGCGATAGCAGGCCACACGCCCGTTCCAGACGCAGCCGAAGCAGCCATGCGTGCGGCGTCATGCCGATGGTCCGCTTGAACTGCTTGAGGAACGGGAATCGGCCCAGACCGCACAGTCCGGCAAGATCATCGAGCGTGATGCGCTGATCGATGTGACTGAAACAATAGTCCCTGACGCGGGACCATTGCAGGGCTGAGAGCGATCCGGGAATGCTTTCGGGCGTGATTGCCCGTGACTGGCGCAACAGGCGTTCAAACAGGGTGATCCATTGTGTCTGCAGCGCGAGACTGCCGGGGCCAACGTCCTGCTGCATCGCTTCGTGCAGCCCGCGCAGGTTGCCGACAAGCCGCGGGTCTTCCAGCAACACACTGCTCAACTCAAGCTCTCTCGGTTGACCGCTGATCTCCTCGGTCATGCCCGCGATCAGTGCCTGCGACAGGCGGAACGTCTTTAGCGTATAGGCGCCGCCGCCTTCAGACGCACCATCGTGAATTTCACCCGGCGGCATCAGGGCAATACGGCCCGGCCCTAAAAGAAACGACTCGCCTTTCGAACGATGACGCTGGATGCCTTCGGTGACAAAGCCAATGTGGAAATCGAGGTGGTAATGGCGATCGAAACCGACATCCGCAAAGCGTGCGGAACCCAAGACCAGGCCTGGCACTTCGGACACGTGATGGTACTTGGCATGCTCAGTCATGGGACCCGTTCAACAATCGGCGAGGAGGGCAGGGGCGCACAAAGTCTAGGTGCTCACGCGGTTTGGGTCCATGGGGTGCCAGTAACGGGGGTGGTTACCGAGGCTCCTGCGGTGCGTCTGCCGTATTCATCTTCCGGATCACCAGCCCGATGAATGCCGATACCGCCAGCGGCAGCTGCCGGCGGCTCGGATACAGCACGTTCAGGCCATAGCCTTTGGGTTGGTATTGCGGCAGTACCGGGATCAGCGCGCCGGTCTCTACCTCCAGCCTGGCCATCACGGGCGGCAGCAGCGCGATGCCGAGCCCGGCCACGGCGGCCTTGCGCAATGCCTGTGCGGTGTTGCCGCTGAAGCGCCCGGCAACCTGCACTTCTTCCTCGCCATCGGGACCGACCAGGCGCCAGGTGGCGTGACCGCCCGGCTGCGCGGAGATCACACAGTCGTGGTCCGCCAGATCCTGCAAGGTGCGGGGGGCGCCACGCGCCGCGATGTAGGCCGGACTGGCCACCATGCCGACGCTGCGCGGGTCCAGGATCTGGCGGCCGACAAAACCGGAATCGCGCAAGGGGCCGCCGCGAAAGGCGACGTCGATCTGTTCTGCGATCAGGTCGGCCTTCGCGTCGCTGAGCACGAAATCGAGCCGCACGCGCGGGTGCTCGGCCAGAAACCCGCTCACCCATTCCATCTGGAAAAAGTCGAAAAAGTCGGCGGGAGCCGCCACCCGCACCAGACCGCTGGGCTCGTTGCTGCCGGTCATCAACGCTTGTCCCGCTTCGAGCAGACCGTCGACCGCTCCCACGCAACGCTCGTGAAAGCCTTGGCCGGCACTGGTGAGCGTGAGCTTGCGGGTGGAGCGTTGCAGCAGCCGTGTGCTGAGGTGCGCTTCGAGCTGCTGGATGCGGCGACTCAGGGTATTGGGCGGCATGCCCAGCCGGCGCGCCGCCTCGGCAAAGCTGCCGCAGCGGACCACCTGGACAAACATCGCGATGTCATTGAGGTCGAGCATGGCCGGTCATTCCTGACATGGGTGGACGAGTGAAATCCAATTGTACCGGCTAATCAAGTAATCGGCCTCGCTCTATTGTCTGGGGTATCGGGCTGCGAGGCCTCCTGCTTAGAGTGATCCTGATGAACGTTCAGCCACAGCCTTACAACGCGGTTGCTCCGGGCACTGCGCGTGAAACCGACACTTATCGGGCAATCAGCTACCGCACCACAGGCAGCGGGCATGGCGCGATCGTCCGGTTGATGAGCCCGGGTGATCTCGGCCACCTGGTCAAGCCCTTTGTGTTCCTTGACCTGTTCGAAGGTGAGAGCTCGTTCATCAATGGCATGCCCATGCACCCGCACTCGGGCATCGCCACTGTCACCGTCATTACCGAAGGCAACCTGCGCTTCGAGGATGCGGATTCGGGCAAGGGCATGATCGACTACGGCGGTGTCGAGTGGATGCGGGCCGGAGGCGGGGTCTGGCACGGCAAGGAAATGTCGATGGGTACATCGAAGCGGATCCAGGGCTTTCAATTGTGGGTGGCACTGCCGCCGGCGTTGGAAAACGCCAGTGTCGACAGCCAGTACCTGGAGTCGGGCGCGATGCCCGAAGTGGGGCCGGCGCGGGTGATTCTCGGCACCTATCAGGGCGTTCAGAGTCCGGTCCGCGCTCCCGCCGGCATCAATTATCTGCTGGTCACGCTGCGTGCCGGGGAATTCTGGCGCTATGTGCCGCCCGAAGGTCATGAGTCGTTGTGGTTGAGCGTCAGCCGCGGATCCCTTGGCGTACCCGGGGTGGTCATGGCGGGAGAAATGGTGATCTTCGAGCCAGGTAGCGGTGCCGTCACGCTCAACGCCATGCACAAGGATACGGTCTTCGTGATCGGCTCGGCGTTACCCCATCCCCATGAACTGGCACTGGGCAACTACTCGGTGCATACCAACCCGCAAGCCTTGCGGGCGGGGGAGGCGAAAATCGCCGAGATTGGCGCCCGGTTGCGTGAGTATCTGAAAAAGCCCGACGGCTCAGGCAGCGTGCCGGTTTTCAAATAACCCGGATGTCCTGGTCTGACCGAAGGGGTGCCGGTCGAAGGATTTTGAGATGGAACGGGGGGGCTTTCGCTGTGTCGCGAAGCCTCACGCCTGTGGACTCCAACGGTGGCTACAACAGTGCTCTGTTCGTCAGATCAAGGCCGATATTTTGAGCCGGCCTTGTCATGGGGAGGGCAGGCTGTATCGGGACGGCGTGTCGAGTTTCTTGAAGTACTGCACGGCAAAATCGACGAAGGTCTTGACCCGTAACGGCAGCTTTTTTCCACCCTCGGTCAGTAGGTGAAACCCGGTGCTGGGGCATTGATAGTCTTCAAGCAGCGGGACCAACCGTTTGGCTTGTATGTCGTCCGCCACCTCCCAGACTGACTTCCAGATGATCCCCAAGCCTTGAACGCCCCATTGGCGCAAGGTGAAACCGTCATTGGCCAGCCGATTGCCCTTGACCTGAATGGTGGTCGGCACGCCTTTGTCCATGAACTTCCATCGATCAAGTGTGAAATCTGCACTCAGGTGTACCAGGCAGTTGTGATGCTGCAGGTCTTCAGGGCTGAGCGGTGCGCCGTGCCGCTCAAGATACTGCGGAGAACAGCAAACTATATGCCGGTCCACACCGAGGGAGCGCGCGATAAGTGTGCTGTCCGGAAGGTCGCCGAACCTGATCGCAATGTCCGAGCCGGACTCGACAAAGTCCAGTACGCGGTCAGTGAGAAAAAGGCGAATGCGGATATGGGGATTTTCGCTGATGAAGCTATCGACCAGTTGACTGATCCACTGCCGACCCAGATCGGTAGGGCACGTCAGGCCGATAGTACCCAGCAAATCGCTGTGGCCGTTTTTGATGATGCTGTCGAGGGTGTCGACCTCCTCGAGAATTCTCTGGGCATTTTCAAACAGCAACTGCCCTTCGGCGGTAGGGCTCAAGCTTCGGGTGTTGCGCTTGAGCAAGCGCAATCCATAGAAGTCCTCCATCGCCTTTAGTCGACCACTCATGGCCGCTGGCGACAGGCCCATTTGCCGACCCGCCGTTGAAAGTGAACCTGTCTGAACGACAAGGCGAAACAGCCGCATGTCCTGCAATCGATCGACCATGGGGATTTCGCCTCGTGAAAGTTGCCTTTTATTGCTGTCAAAGTATCAGCCAATTATTCAGTAAAAACCATCTAATCAAAGAGTCGACGGATAAGGTGAATAAGTGCGCAAGCGCTTTGGAGTAGGGGTTTGAGGGTGTCTGTGAAACGAATTCAAATGTGTTTGTTGTTTGGTTCATCTTTCAGCTTTGGTGAAGAGTCAATTTCCTAAAATCGAATAGAAAAGTCCGATTGATTGTTAATAATGCTAGCCAGTGCCTGTGAGTCACAATAAAAAAGAGGGTTTATGCTATGCGCGTTCAATATCAAGAGGCCGCCCCTTCGATAGACCTGGCCGGTCAGTTCAAATTGGCAATGGGCCGCTTTGCCTCTTCTATAACCCTGATCACCACACTTGATGACGATGGCCAGCCCCACGGCCTGGCTGCAACTGCCTTTTCCTCGGTGTCGATGGACCCTGCGTCGGCCCTGATCTGTGTCAATCGCAGCGCAAGCGCTTCACCGATCATCAAGCGTTCCGGGCTGTTCTGCGTGAACATGCTGCAAAGTCAGCACGAACCGATCTGCAAAATATTCAGCCAGCCCGATCTGCGCGAACGACGTTTTGTCGAGGGTGATTGGCGCACGGGTGTTCACGGTATTCGTTACTTGGCCGACGCCCAGGCGGCGATCTTTTGCGAAGTGGTACAGGAGATTGAACACGGCACGCACACGGTGATTATCGGTAACGTCATTTATGTCATCACGCAGCCACTGGACGAGCCACTTCTTTATATGGAGGGGCGTTACAGGGAGTTGGGTCGTTAATTCGTGGTTGGCGCGTACTGCTCGATCTTATAACAATTACATAAGAAGTGGATGTGGGTATGAATAATCAGTTGTTGGCAAAAACAAGACTGCCCGGGTCGGTTCCAAAGTGGGTCGGTCTGGAAAACAGTGTGGCGGGTCCGATGGTCGGGCTTTTATTGTTATGTGCAGTATTAACCTTCTTTACCGATAGTTTTCTGACTTTGAGCAACCTGCTCAATGTGCTGGATCAAGTGACGGTGCTGGGCATCATGGCGCTGGGCATGACGCTGGTGATTCTCATCGGTGGCATCGATCTGTCGGTGGGTGCAGTGCTGGCGGTAGCGATCATGGTCATGAGCTGGCTCGAACAGGTTCTCGGCCTGCCGATGTGGGCGGCCATGCTCGGAGCGATAGCCGTTGGTGCAGCGTGTGGGTCGACCACAGCCTTGCTGGTGGTTCGGGCTGGCCTTCCATCATTCATTGCGACGCTGGCGATGATGTCCATAGCGCGTGGCCTGGCCTATATGGTCACGGACGGCGCGCAAGTCAGCGGATTCCCGGAGTGGTTCAGCAATCTCTCGGTTATTCGCTATGGCGGCGTGCTGTCGCTCACCGTGAGTTGTTTCGTGGTGCTGGCGCTGGTGTTCTGGTTCGTTCTCAAGTTCACGGTGCCCGGTCGCAGCCTGTATGCCATCGGCGGTAGCAGCAAGGTCGCCAAGCTCGCCGGGATCCGGGTCAAGGGTTACACCAGCGCGGTGTACATCATCTCCGGCATCTGTGCGGCCCTGGGCGGCATCATCATGACGTCCCGTCTGGACACCGCCGGTGCTGGCGCGGGTGTCGGCTACGAACTGGATGTGATCGCTGCCGTGGTGATCGGCGGTGGCAGCCTCAAGGGCGGTGCGGGGAGTGTGGTCGGCACGATCATCGGCGTATTGATCATCGGCGTTTTGCGCAACGGCCTGAACCTGGCCGGCATTTCTCCCTTCGTCCAGCAAGTGGTCATCGGCGCGGTGATCGCTTTCGCGGTGATGCTCGACTTGCTCAAGCGCAAGGCCGACTGATCCCGGGTCATTGGCCAACACCCGCATCGTTCCACGCACAATAAAAAGGTAAAAAACATGAACCTGTCTGCTTTTTCGCTTCGTTTTCTGTGGTTGCCATTGCTGGGCTGCCTGATGTCGGCCGGTGCTTACGCACAAAGCAAACCTACGGACGAAATCACCGTGGGGATGTCGATCCCGAGCCTGCAATGGGTGTTCTACCTGATGGTTCGAGACGGTGTTATGGAGCAAGCCAAGACCCTCGGCATCAAGAGTGTGTTGGTGGCCGATGCACAGGCCGATCCCGCGCGCCAGGTCAGTCAGATTCAGGACATGTTGAGCAAAGGCATCGATGTGCTGCTCTACACCGCCACCGGTAGCGCTGCTTCGGCCGTGCCTGTGCGCCTGGCGCGACAGCAGGGGGTGCCGGTGATCTGCATTGACAACTTTCCGAAAAACGTCGAATGCGATGCCTACATCTCTACCGACAACCTGGCCGCGGCGGGCGAACTGGCCCGGCAAATGATCAAGTTGACGGGCGGCAAGGCTGAAATCGGCCTGCTGCAAGGGACTCTTGGCGATTCCACTGAAGTCGCTCGGGCCAAAGGCCTGGATGCGGTGCTGTCCGAGGCCCCGGAGATGAAGATCATCGACCGCAAACCGACTGACTGGCTGCAGGACAACGGCTTCAAGGTCGCCCAGGACATGCTGCAAAAGAACCCGAAGATCAACGTGTTCATCGGACGTTCCGATGCGCCGGCGCTCGGTGCGGCTCAGGCGGTAAAGGTGGCCAACATCGATCACAAGGTCTGGGTGTTCGGTTATGACGGTTTGCCATCTGCCCTGGAAGCGATTCGCGATGGAAAACTGGACATGACCATCACGCAACAAGCCGTGGAAATGGGTCGTACCGCGTTGCGTACCGCGGTCGATCTACAGCAAGGCAAACCGGTGACCAAGACTCAGCTGTTGCCGGCCTTCGTCACCACCCGGGAAAACGCAGCAACCTTCCTTGAGCAGCATCCTTGAGACCGGTGAAGGGAGGGCAAGTCATGAGTGCGATCAATACCACCCAGGCGCCGTTGTTCCGTGCAAGCAACATCGGCAAGTCATTCAACTCGGTCAGGGTGCTGGAAGATATCAGCCTCGATATCGGCTATGGAGAAGTGGTGGCATTGCTGGGGGAAAACGGCGCGGGTAAATCGACCTTTTCCTCCATCGTCGCCGGCGCACTGACGCCGTCCAAAGGCACGATGTTCCTGGCCGGTGAACCCTATGCGCCGAGTGGACCGGGGGCTGCGATGGCGCTGGGGATCAACATGATCCATCAGGAAGTCCACCTGCTGCCTGACCTGAGCGTGGCGGAGAACGTTTTCCTCGGTCATCTGCCGACCCGCGACGGCATCATCGACCGTAAGAAGATGTTCCGTGAAACAGAGACGCAACTGCGGCGCCTGGGTCTGGATATCTCGCCGGATACACCGGTGCGGCAACTGAAAATCGCCGCCCAGCAGCTGGTGGAAATCGCCCGGGCCCTGACGCTCAACTCGCGCCTGTTGATTCTCGACGAGCCGACCGCAGCCCTGGGCAAGGACGAAACCGACCTGCTGTTCAAACAGATCGAGGAACTGAAGAAGGCGGGCGTTTCCTTCATCTACATCAGTCATCGCATGGATGAGATCGCGCGGATCGCCGACAAGGTCGTGGTCATGCGCGATGGTCACCTGATCGCTCGTCACGACAGCGGAGCGGCCGATGTCGGCGTCCTGGTGTCGCAGATGGTGGGGCGCCCGATCGACCGTTTGTTTCCGGAATTGCCGACCCCAGGGGATGCGCCGGTATTGAGCGTCGAGCATCTGTCGGACAAGGCGGGGCGCTTTCACGATGTGTCATTTTCAGTGAAGGCCGGGGAGATTTTCGGCATTGCCGGTATCGTCGGCGCCGGTCGAACGGAGCTGGTTCAGGCGATCGCCGGGTTGAGTGCGTTGAGCCAGGGCAGGGTGATGCTGGGGGATCGGACGCTGCCAGCCAATAACGTGCTGGCGGCGATCCATGCCGGTGTCGTGCTGATCCCGGAGGACCGCAAATCCGAAGGCGTAGTGCTGAGCCAGACGATTGCCGAGAACCTGGCCTACTGCAATCTGGATAGTCTCAGCTCGTGCGGCGTCATGGCCAATCACCGGGTAGCGGCATTCGCTCGTGAACGCATTGCGGCGCTGGGGATCAAGGGCGTGGCGGGGCAGATGCTCGACAAGTTGTCCGGCGGCAACCAGCAGAAAGTGGTGATCGCCAAATGGATCGCGCGCAATCCAAAAGTCATCATCCTCGATGAGCCGACCCGAGGCATCGACATGGGCGCACGCGCGGCGATTTACGAGCTGATCATCAATCTGGCTAAAACCGGGGTGTCAGTGATTGTCGTCAGTTCTGACCTGGACGAAGTCATCGGTCTGTCCCATCGGGTCATGGTCATGGCGCGCGGCTGTTCCCAGGGCATTCTGCATCGGCCGCAGATTGCCCCCGACAGCATCATGACCCTGGCCACCGCTTGATGACGGGCATTAATCGAGGAGGATCAAACATGTCGAACCCGTACCAGGCACTGCCGTATCGGCCCTTTGCCGAACTGCTGGATTTGTCCGGAAAAACCGCCGTCGTCACCGGAGGCAGCAACGGCATCGGCTTCGCCATCAGTCGGCGCCTGGCCGAAGCAGGGGCCAATGTACTGATCGGCAGTCTGGCGCCGGAGCGCAGCGGCGAACTGATCGAGGCCGGTTTCGCCGTGGACTTTCACGCCACCGATGTCAGTCGTCCGAGTGACATTCAAGGGTTGGCGGACACCGCGATCGAACGTTTCGGTGGCCTGGATATCTGGGTCAATAACGCTGGCGTCTACCCGCTCCAGGCGGTTGATGACATCGATGCGGGTTTCTGGGACGCAGTCCACGCAATCAATACGCGAGCGGTGTTTCTGGGCGCTCAGGCCGCACAACGACAAATGCGCCGGCAGAAAAGCGCCGGGGCGATCGTCAATCTGTCGTCGATTTGCGGTCACCGACCCATGGCCAATCACTGCACCTATGACGCTTCCAAGGGCGCGGTACTGGCCATGACCCGAAGCCTGGCGAAGGACTTGAGTGCCTTCAACATTCGGGTCAATTCGATCTCGCCAGGCTTGACCGCGACGCCGGGCAACCTGGAGCCGGAACTGCTCGAACAGCACCGGCAGAACAACGTGCTGGGCAACATCGCCCTGGGTCGGGCGGCCGAGCCCTGGGAGATCGCCGATGCCGTGCTGTTCCTGGTTTCGCCGCTGTCGTCCTATGTGACGGGCATCGATTTGCTGGTGGACGGCGGCTGGTTGCTGCACGGAAGTTGAAGCACAAATAAAGCATTTGAGGGTGAGTTGTACGCGCTGAAGTGACGCGTAAATTGCCCCGGATATTTAACCCATTCCTTGAACGTTGCGACTTGCAGCGCCGGCACTGGCACGCCTGCGAAACGAGCGCTCGTCATCAAAACGGTGTGCAGCGAAAACAGTTTCGCAGTGCACCGGTCACTGAAAACAGCAGGAGAACGACATGAAACTCGCCATGTTCATGCAGCCGCTTCATCACAAGGGCTGGGACTATCACGAGATGTACGATCAGGACATCGCGTGTGCCGTCCATGCCGACAGCGTCGGTTTTGATGAGCTTTGGGTCGGTGAACATACGTCACAGCGCACCGAGCCGATTACCAATGCGCTGCAATTTCTGTCCACCCTGATTCCGCTCACCCAACGCATGAAACTGTGCACCGGTGTGCTGAATCTTCCGCACCATTTCCCGGCGCGAATCGCCGCCGATGCCGCGATGTTCGACCACATGTCCAAGGGGCGTTTCATCATGGGCATCGGCCCGGGTGGGCTGGCTTCCGACTTCGAGGTGTACGGCAGCAACGGCAAGGACCGTGGGCAGATGATGGTGGAGTGCTACGAGATGATCCGTGCGATCTGGAACTCGGGGGCGCCCTATGATTTTTCCTCGCAGCACTACCAGGTCAGCCTCAAGGAATCGGTGCACCACGAACTGGAGATCGGCTACATGCCGACGCCTTTCCAGAAGCCGTTTCCTCGGGTGGCAACCACGGCCATGAGTCCGTTTTCCGGTACCGCAAAACTTGCGGGCGCCAGGGATTGGGACCTGATGTCCGCCAACTTCAACCCGACGGCAACGGTGGCTTCCCATTGGCTGGCTTACTGTCAGGGCGCGGAAAGTGCCGGGATCAAGGCCGATGCCAATAATTGGCGAGTGGCCCGTTCGGTGTTCGTTGCCGACTCCCAGGCCCAGGCCGAAGACTATCTGGCGCAAGAGAGCTGCACGCTGCGGCGCTACTTCGACTACATGATCGATAACCTGGCCACCAACCATTACACCAAGATCTTCAAGACCCGCCCCGACATGACCGACGAGGAAGTGACGGTCGACCACTGCATCAAGGAAATGGTGATTTACGGCGACGTCAATTCCGTCACCGAGCAACTGGTCGCGTTCAGTGAGCAGACCGGGCCGTTCGGTACCTTGATGACCACCTTCCACGAGTGGGACGACGAAGCGCTGTGGCGGCGCTCGATGCAGCTGACCGCGCAGCAGGTCATGCCGCGCCTCAACGACTACATGACGCCACGCTTGAAAGCGCAGTAATCGCCCGATTGCGCTGGGCTTATGTGCGGCCGCGTCGCGGATGCGGCCGAAACTCTGGTATTGCGCCTGGACACGACATATGACTGATTTGACGAATTTCCGCGAAAGCGCGGATCACGCTTTTGAACTGACCGAGAACGAATTGTCTCGACTGCGGGAGAAAGCCCAGTTCATTCGCCTGGAAACCATCCGGCTGATCGAGATCGCCAAGGTCGGCCACTACACCTCAGTGTTCTCCGCCGCCGAGTTGTTCGCCGCGTTGTATTACGACGTGATGGACCTGCGGTTCGCCGAGCCAAAATGGCCCGACCGTGACCGTTTCATGATGGGTAAGGGGCATGCGGCCGTCGGGTTGTTTCCAGTGTTGGTGGAGTGGGGCTTCTTCGCCAAAGAAATCCTCGACAACTACACGCGCCTTGGAAATCCCCTGGGCGACCACCCTGATATGCGAAAAGTCCCCGGTGTGGATTTCTCCTCCGGTTCCATCGGTCATGCCCTGTCCGGCGGCCTGGGCATGGCCCTGGCAGGGCGGATGCTGGGCAAGTCGTTCACCACTTACGTGATGCTCGGCGACGGGGAAATGCAGGAAGGGCAAGTGTGGGAGGCGGCACTGTCGGCGGCCCACCATAAGACTGCAAACCTGGTGGCGATCATCGACCGCAATGGCTATCAGCTCGACGGTAATGTCGATGACGTCATCGGTATCGAACCGTTGGCGGACAAGTGGATTGCTTTCGGTTGGGAAACCCACGTGGTGGATGGCCATGATCTCGCTGCAGTCACCAGCCTGTTGCGACGCCTCAAAGCCGACACGACGCGCACGCAGCCGGTGTGCGTCATCGCCAATACGGTCAAAGGCAAAGGGGTTTCCTACATGGAAACCGAGCCAGGTTGGCACCTGGGGTATCTCGATCCCGAAGATGCGCAACGTGCTATCGACGAAATCAAAAGCAAGGTGATCTAACTCATGAATACCGCACCTCTGTCGAACAACTCCTGGCAGTACCGGGAACTGAACAGCCAGACACCGAGCTTGAATGCCTTGTCGGATGCCCTGATCGAACTGGTCGAACGGGGCGAGCCGATCGTTGCCGGTACCGCGGACCTTCAGTACTCCAACGGCCTCTCTAAATTTGCCGAACTGCATCCAGAGAAATTCGTGCAGTTCGGTATTTCCGAACAGAACATGGTATCTGCCGCGGCCGGGATGGCCGCAGTAGGCATGAAGCCGTTCGTAGCGACCTTTGCGTCTTTCCTGCCATTGCTGTGCTGCGAGCAGATCCGTATGGACGTCGCGTACTCAGCCTTGCCGGTGCGCCTGATCGGCCACCATGCCGGGATTTCCCTGGGCTTCTACGGCACCTCGCACCACGCCACCGAGGACCTGGCGATCATGCGTTCGATTGCCGATATCACGGTGGTTGCGCCTGCCGATGGCAATCAGCTCAAGGCGGCGATCCTGGCTTCGGCCAACTACCCGCAACCGATCTACTTCCGCATCCAGCGCGGGCGTGATCCGGTGGTGTATGAAACCGTTCCGGACTTTGTCTTTGGCAAGGCAACCGTGCACCTGACGGGCGATGAACTGACCATCATCGCGACCGGCTCCACGGTTCACCCCGCCCTTGAAGCGGCGCGAGCCTTGAATGCTGCCGGGCGTTCGGTTGGCGTGATCGATATGACCACCATCAAGCCATTGGACCGTGAAGCGGTACTGACGGCTGCGCGCAACAGCCGGTCCATTCTTACCGTTGAAGAACACAACATCATTGGCGGTCTGGGTGGCGCCGTGTGTGAAGTCATCGCCGAAGAAGGTATTGGCGTCAAAGTGCGACGCCATGGGATTTACGACGAGTACAGCCTCATTGCGCCGCCGACTCACCTTTATCGGCATTACCGGCTGGATGCGGCGGGCATCGAAAGCGTGGCGCTGGAGGTGTTGGGTTAAGCCTTGATATCGGGTGGGAGCGAGCCTGCTCGCGGGGGTGTGTCAGTCGCCGATGATTCGACGGATACATCGCTTTCGCGAGCAGGTTCGCTCCCACCTGACTGACCGGCAGTAGCGCGATAACGAATTTTCCCTTTAGGCTTGATGGGCCTGGCGTGCAACAAGGGTCATCATTGACGATCACCCTGGTTGCACGTTTTTTTATGGGTGTGATTTGCCTGGAAGCTGCATTAGCCAGCCCATAAAAAAAGCTCACCGAAGTGAGCTTTCAGAATCTCGACAGTCAGCGGTTACTACCATTGAACTCCGCTGTTTTCGATCCACTGCAAAATCGATTCGCGCTTTGGCTTCCAGCCAAGCAGAGTGCGCGCATTGACTGCCCGCACGCGGCTGTTGGAGCCGATGGCAAAACGCGCCCAATCTCCAAGTTTTGCGATGGCATCATCAGCCGGCCAGCTTTGAATCTCGCCGCCAAAGCCAAGTGATTTGCTGATCGACGTAGCGATTTCGAGGAACGATGCTTCGCCGTTTTCGGCGAAGAACAACGAGGCCGATGGGGCCTTTTCGATTGCAAGGCGATAAAGCTCTGCCAGATCTTCAATGTGCACGTTGGACCAGCGATGTACTCCGGCACCCATGTAGGCCCCGGCGCCATATTTGCGCGATTGCGCGAACAGCTTGGGCAGTTGATCGCTTTTTGCCGGCAATCCCAATGATTCACCGTAGATCATGGTCGGGCAAAACACGATGCTGCGGATACCTTGTTCGACACCCGCGCGCCGCACGGTCTGGTTGATGTGAACCCGATCCTTGCGGATGTCCATGGGGGTGAATGGCGTCTCGTCGGTGAAGATCTCGGCACGCTCATAAGCACCGCGAGCATCGTCTCCTACAACACTTGAACCAGAGGTGTGCAGCAGTACTTTACCGCTGCCGCCCAGGGCGCTGATAAAGGTTTGAACCGATGCCAGATGATCCGAATTGGCCGCATTCACAACCGCGTCTGCAGCACGCGCCTGTTCGCTGAGAATGAACGCGTCATCCAGGGTGCCGAGCACAGGGGTGATGCCCAGCGCCAGCAGCGCACTGCGCTGTTCCGGATTACGCAGCAGGCCAGTGACTTCATGACCCGCATCTACCAGGTATTTGGCAATCGAACCGCCGATGTAACCGGTCACACCGGTAACGAAAATTTTCAATGTTCTGTCTCCTTCGCATCTTGAGTTTGCCCGGCCGTTACTTGAAACAAAGGCGCGGTCATTCCTGGTTAAGGAATCTCTTCACGATACGATGGGGTCCGTTTGTGAGCTAGACTGCTCTAACTACAAGTATCTGTGAATACAGTTCATGCTAAATCTCAAAGACATCAACCGCTCTGGCGAAATGGAAGTGTTCACCCGAGTCGTCAACGCAGGCACCTTTTCCGAGGCTGCCCGGCTTCTGCACATGTCGCCCTCGGCGGTGAGCAAGTTGATCGCCCGATTGGAGGCGCGGCTGGGTGCGCGTTTACTTCATCGCTCCACCCGACGCCTCGAGCTCACGGCCGAAGGCGAGCGATTCAACAATGAGTGCCTGCGGATACTTGAGCTGATTGACTCCGCCGAACGTGATGTTGCCAATGTGGCCAAACCTAGCGGGTTGATTCAGGTCAATGCCAATCTTCCCTTTGGTCTGCATTGCTTGTTACCGCAATTGCCTGATTTTCTGGCGGCTTACCCGGACATCACCCTGAACGTTGAGTTGACCGATACTGTTGTGGATCTACTGGAGCGACGCGCGGATGTCGCGATACGTACCGGACCGATGAAGGAGTCGAGCCTGGTTCAGCGTCGACTGGGTGAAAGCCGAATGATCACGGTGGCGTCACCGGCGTACATCGCACGATACGGTCAGCCGAAAACCCTGGATGACCTGCAGCGACATAATCGGCTGAGCTTTGGTTTTCATCGTCATTCGCAGGCCTGGGTTTATCGCGACGCCGAAGGCCAGCGCATCGAGATTGAACCCAAAGGCAATGCCTTGCTCAGTGATGGCGAGAGCATGCGCCAGTCTGCGCTGGCGGGATTGGGTATCGCTCGACTCGCGAGCTTCCATATTAATGTCGATATCGAGTCGGGGCGTTTGATACCCCTGCTGGAGCCATTCAACAGCGGTGAAACCGAGGCGATTCACGCGGTGTTTATCGGCCCGGGACAGCAGCTACCCCATCGCGTCAGGGTTTTTATTGATTTTCTGTTGGAAAGGATTGGCCCGCATCTCAGACCTTGATAACGGCAGGTCAAGCAGCCATTTTCAGAGTTTTGTTAAAGCAGTCTTCTGCAACCCTTGAAAGACTTCAGCCCGAGCCTGGGGCAAGATTTTGCGCATAACAACAAACAAGGCCGCTTTCATGGATTATCAACTGACTGGCAAAACCGCACTCATCACAGGCGGAGCGACAGGCATTGGCAAGGCCATCGCCCAACGCTTCATTCTCGAAGGTGCAAAGGTTGTCATTAGCGGGCTATTGGCAGACGAAGTGAACGCTGCGGTGGAAGAACTGGGCGACTCCTGCAGGGGCCTGGTTGCCGATCTGACGCAGGACGGGGCGGCGGAGCGCCTGGTCAACATGGCCCTGGAGTCCGGCCCGATCGACTTCCTGATCAATAATGTCGGGATATTCGAGGTCAGGGATTTTTTCGAAACAGATGATGCCCAGTGGTTTCATTACTTCAACGTCAATGTCATGAGCGGTGTGCGCATGACGCGCCTTGTCATGAAGGACATGCTCAATCGCGGGCATGGGTCGATTGTCTTTATCAGCAGTGAGTCCGCCGTCAAGCCACAGCCGTGGATGGTTCACTATGGCGCGATGAAAACCTGCCTGCTGGGTATCTCCAGGGCTTTGGCGGAGTTGACCAAGGGCACTGCGGTGCGCGTCAACTCGATACTCCCCGGGCCTACCTACACCGAGGCGGTCAAGCGCTATCACCGGGAAATCGCGGAAGAGAAGGGCATCTCGGCGCAACAGGTGGTACACGATTATTTTGACGAGACCGAACCGACATCCCTGATCAGACGCATGATCGAGCCCGAAGAGGTGGCCTGCAGCGTCCTGCACCTGGCAGCATCGCCGGCGCTCAACGGCATGGCCATGCGCATTGAAGGTGGAACCATACGCTCGATACTTTAAAGCGGTACCCCCTTTCACGCCCTTGCGAGAGGACAGCACGTCACAGTGCTGTCCTCTTCTTGCCTATCCCGCAGACAGGGCAGTGCGGGCCACCTCAGCGAAATAATGCGCACCGGTGGTCAGTACATTGTCGTTGAAATCGTATTTGGCGTTGTGAAGTGGAACACCCCCTTCATCCGCCTTTTCGCCGTTGCCGATGAACACAAAATTTCCGGGGACGACTTGAAGGAAGGCACCGAAATCCTCCGAGATCATCATCGGCTGGATTTCAGCATTCACCTTGTCTGCGCCAACGATTTTTGTCGCGGCAGCAACAGCGATGGGGGTGCACTGTGCCCAGTTCACCGTCGGTGCGAACTCATGGGAGTATTCGAATTCGCAGGAAGCGCCGTGGAGCCTGCAAATACCTTCTGCAACTTCTCGCATCCGCGTTTCCAGCATGGACTGGACGTCGGGCGCATAACTGCGAGTGTCCCCCTTGATCACCACATGGGTTGGAATCGCATTGCGGATTCCATCAGTGATGAACTCTGTGCACGAAATCACCGCCGGAACGCTCGGGTCGAGGTTTCGGGAAATGATGGTCTGCAATGCCAACACCACTTCAGCCGCGATGACGATTGGGTCAACCCCCATGTGAGGTCGTGCCGCATGGGTCCCCTGGCCTTTGATTCGAATAACGAAGTTATCTTCACTGGCCATGATCCCCCCCGAGCGAGTCGCGATCGATCCAGCGGGGAGCCCGGGCATGTTATGAGCACCGTAGATCGCATCAACAGGAAAGCGCTCAAACAGACCGTCGGCGATCATCGCTTTTGCACCACAACCGTGTTCTTCGGCGGGCTGGAAAATGAAACGTACGGTGCCATTGAAATCGCGACTTTCGGTCAATAGCCGCGCGGCTCCGAGGATCATCGTCATGTGGCCGTCGTGACCGCAGGCATGCATCTTCCCGGCGGATACGGAGGCGTGATCGCGTCCAGGCGCATCTTCATGGATATGCAGCGCATCCATATCGGCACGCAAGCCTACGACCGCCGGACTATCACCGATCTTCAGGCTCGCGACCAACCCCGTGCCACCAATACCTCGGTTAACTTCGAGGCCCATAGAGGTGAGCGCATCGGCAACGTAGTTTGAGGTCTGCAGCTCTTCGAAGCCGACCTCGGGGTGTTGGTGCAAGTGATGACGCCAGCTCACAAGCTGTGCGTGGAATTCGTCTTGGTTGATCACTGGAGGTGCTCCTTTTCTCTTCGAATCACAGATGTTTTCGTTTCTGCCATTGGCGCTGGCGGTCGATCACTGCTTCGTCGGATTCACCCACCAGGCTTTCGTATACTGTCGGTGCAGTAGCACCTTCGGTACTGATGATCAGGATGCGAGAGTCACTGTTGAGGCCGATTTTTCTGGCTGCTTCTGAATCGCGCACCAGTATTTGAACAGCCGCCAGACCGGCCACCCCCGACTCACCGGCAACGATGGGAATATCGTTTGCGCTCCCTTGAGCGAGCTTGCGCATCGCGGTTACAGCTTCGTGGTCAGCGATGGTCAAAAAGAAATCGATGCTTGGCTCGAGGAATCGCCAGGCGAGGGGAGAGGTCTCACCACAGGCCAAACCCGCCATGACGGAATCTACCGAGCCTGTCGCTTTGGCAGGACGACCCTGAACCGCGCTTTGATAAAGGCAATCGGCTTGCCGGGGTTCGACCATCACGAATGCAGGTCGTTGGTCTTGATAAATTTCCCAGAGATAGCTGCTGATCCCGGCGGCCATTCCGCCAACGCCCCCCTGCAGGAAGACGTGGGTAAAGGGGCAGGGCGCTGTGGTATCCCCCGTGGTTTGCTCTATCAGTTCGGCGGCGATGGTGCCGTAACCCTGCATCACATCACGAGGGACAATCTCGTAACCTTCGTATGACGTATCGGAGACGACGGGCCATCCATTCTGTTCAGCAACCTTGGCCGTATGCTCGACAGACTTATCGTAGTTGCCTTCAATGCGGATAATGCGAGCACCGTACGCCGCAATGGCAGCCTCGCGCTCGGCACTCACATTGGCGTGCAAGACGATGACGCATTTGCAGCCGACACTTTGAGCGGCGGCAGCCAGGGCCCGGCCATGATTTCCGTCGGTGGCACTGATAACGGTGAAGTCACGAAGGCGTTCCCGATACCTGCCGGTAATCAGCCCTTTGGGGTCGAAGGACTCCAGGGGCATGAGACGCAGAATCAGCCTGATCAGCGCGATGGGGGCACCGAGTGCCTTGAAGCTGGCCAAGGGTGAGCGTGTCGACTCATCCTTGACCCAAAACCGGGCGACACCAAGCTCTGCTGCAATGCCGGGAAGCTCCCACAGCGGCGTTGCGTCCTGGCTCAGATGCTCCCAGCTCGAAAGCCAGTCTCGTGATTCATGTGCTGAGCCGACGCTCATGACTTCCTTGAGGTCGGCAGGATAA
Organism: Pseudomonas sp. GW456-E7; assembly: GCF_059424105.1. NCBI lineage: Bacteria > Pseudomonadati > Pseudomonadota > Gammaproteobacteria > Pseudomonadales > Pseudomonadaceae > Pseudomonas > Pseudomonas sp. GW456-E7. The sequence goes on from NZ_JBWKZB010000015.1 coordinate 32,274, forward strand.
GGGCAACGAGAGGCGCGAGGATTTACGAATAACATACCGGTTCCTTGTAACTCATTGAGAAGTGGCGTGTGGATAGGCGCGGATGGCGTTGCTTTGGGTGCAATATCAGCGAGTGGCATGGTCAGTCATGCGCTCGCCGTTCTGTAGCGCCCTAAAAACTGACGTACGCGTTCACTGTCTGAATTCGTGAAGAATTTTTCCGGTGCAGCCCGTTCAATGATCTGTCCTTTTTCAATGAAGACCACTTCATTTGATACGGCGCGCGCAAACTCCATTTCATGAGTGACGATGACCATGGTGAAACCGTCCTCGGCCAGCGAGCGCATTACCGCAAGGACTTCTCCGACAAGCTCCGGATCGAGAGCAGAGGTCGGCTCATCGAACAAAATGACTTCAGGGTTCATCGCCAGGGCTCTGGCAATAGCCACGCGTTGTCGTTGTCCACCCGACAAAGACCAGGGGTAGGCATCGTGCTTGTGGGACAGGCCTACTTTTTCCAGCAGCGCAACGGCGTGATCGTTGGCATCCTTTCGGCTGACGCCCATGACATGAACAGGGGCCTCGGTAACATTCTGGAGCACCGTGAGATGCGGCCAAAGATTGAAGCTTTGGAACACCATGGCGGTTCGAGCGCGCATGGCTGAAAGTTCGCGGTTTGACATGGGTTTAACCCCACCGCTCTTGACCCCCATGCGATCCCCGCCGATGTAGATCTCACCGCCGTCAGGAACCTCCAGCCAGTTGATGCAGCGCAGCATCGTGGATTTACCTGAGCCGGATGAGCCTAAAACGCTGACGGTTTGTCCTCGTTCAACGTTGAGATTGATCCCGCGAAGAACCTCGATACCGGCGAAGTGTTTATGGAGGTCACGTATTTCAACGACTGGAGCTGACTTATTCATTTACCAATCCTCTTTTCTGCGCTCGCCGGCCCAGGCGACGTAATAACGCCTCTACACACAATGTGATGGACCAATACAGAACAATCACAAATACGAAGGGTGGTAGCGGAACGAAGTATTTAGCTTGAACTGCAGATGCCGCGGCCGTTAGATCCATCAGGGTGATGATCGACAAAAAGGCGGTGTCCTTTAGCAGGCAGACTAGTTGGTTGCCAAACAGCGGACCTGAACGCATCACCATTTGCGGCAGTAAAATCCTCCAATACATCTTGGAGTTGATGAAACCATGAGCGCATGCAGCTTCTGCCTGGCCAGAGGGTAACGAAGTTCTCGCCGCACGGAGGATCTCGGCGAAATAAGCGCCGTGATAAGTAATCAATGCAATGAACCCGGCCGACCAGACATCCATGCTGATGCCAACGTTAGGAAGTCCGTAATAAAGCAGGTATAAAAAAATCAGGAACGGCAGCATCCGCATGAGATCCAATCCCCCACGTACAAACCGTCTGGGAATATTGTCCCGTCCTTCTAACAGGAAGGCGATGAAGCAGGCCAACAGAAATGAAAACACGGCCGATACGCAAAAGAGTATGAGTGTGTTCTGGAGGCCAACCGAGAACACATCCAGGTTGTCCCACAGCATTTTAATTCCGTTCATGGGGTCCCCCTACATGGCCAGGCGCTTGGCGCGCGAATCGGCGATCCGCTGGAAGCGAACAAGGCCACCAATGATCAAAATGTAAAGAAGGCCTGCCGCGAGGATGGGCGGAAGCGGATCGTAGGTCACAGCAGCAATCCGGTTGGTGACACGGGTTAAATCCACAATGCCAATCATCGCAATCGCCGGACTGCTTTTGACCAATAGAGACATTTCATTTACAAGCCCGGGAAGACTTGTCGTCAGCATCTGTGGAAGCATGATGCGTCGCAGGGTCAATCCCGTGGTCATGCCTGCTGCTTTTGCCGCCTCCAGTTGTTCACGCGAGAAGCTCGTCAGGGCGCTACGCCAGATCTCGGCGTTAAATGCGGTGGTATTGATAGTCATCGCCGCAATGGCGACAACTCTCGCATCGACTTCCCAGCCAACGGAAGGTGCTATTACGAACAGAAATAGAACCAGGGTGACCATCGGTGTAGCCCTGATCAAGCTGACATACACAGCGAGAGCCTGACTGACGACAGGGATTTTTGCTGCTCGCAACATCGCAACAACCAGCCCCAGGATAATGCCAAACACTATAGATACGCCGGAAACCCAAATGGTCGTCCAGCCAGCATAAAGTAGAGTGATCCAGTCACTGCTATCCATTGAGTACGTCCTTCGAGCAAGTCTTTCGGCTCTTTGCTAGCTAGCGAGTCAAAAGAGTAAGTTGCCGACCTGACCATCGTTGACAACTCTTTTTGCCAACGATGGAGGCGCTCGGATTATTTCGCCGTCAGCTGTGTAAATTGTTCACCGGAAGTAATGGGAGCGTGGGGCAGGTTGTCGAAAGATTGTCCGAGCCACTTCTTCTGTAGCTCAGCGAGTTTGCCGGTTTCGCGCAAGTGGTTAACAAAACCACTCAGATAGTCGAGTAGTTCCTTGTTCCCCTTGGCCACCGGCCAAGCGATATAACCCATGCTTGAAGTGGCCTCGCCAACGGCAAACACTTTTGGTCGCTCTTTCACCAGCATGTTGGCAGGCACGATCGAGTTGACGACGTAGTCCAGCCGATGGTTAGCCAGGTCGGCATACGCCTCCGGGTAAGATTGATACTGCACAATCTTGCCTATCGCTCCGCCGGAGGCTTTCAGTTTTGCATCCAGTTGCGTCAATCGTGCCAGTTGGGCACCACCGGCCTGTACACCCACGGTCATCCCCGAAAGGCTTGAAATATTCTTGATGCGGTCGTCATCTGCCCGCTTGATGTAATACGAGACCTCGGGGGCGACCGGTGCAACGAAATCAAACGCTCCCAACCGCTCCTCGGTAACGCCAGCACCCGTGATTGCTGCGTCGTATTTACCGGATGTGACACCGGCCAGCAGGCCGGTCCAAGGCATAATGTCCTGGTTTACCTTGAATTGTGCGTACTTGCGCAGCTCCGCGATAATGTCCTTGTGGAAGCCGTCCGACTCACCATCCTTGATAAACTCAAAGGGGTAGTAGCTGTCTTCGGTTGCAACATTGAGTGTGCCGCGACTTTTGATCTCTGCCAGGCTGGCCGCATTGGCCATGCTGGTAATACCAAGGGTAGCGCTGAGGATAATACTTGCCGCGCCAATTGCGAGAAAACGACCCGCTTTGAACATGACACTTCGGTCTGTGCACTTTTCTTGAGCGATATGCATCGTGAAACTCCCATCGGATAGGTGGCGGGGCAGTACCAAACTAAAAGCTGCGGTTGCTGTTGGGATAGCTTTGATCATGCTTTCTCCGCTCTTATTGTTTTTTGCAGTTGAAGGCGCAGCCCTTGCCTGACAAGCAGGTGGGATAGAAGGATGCTAATGCGTCGGATGCGCACGATTGCTCGAAAATCGAGTGGTCAAATGCATCATCGTTGCGTTTTCAGTATTTTGTTGCGCGGGTTGGGGGAGAGCGGGCGAGAGTGGAGGGGCTTTGCGCAACGAATGAGCGTTCAGTGCGCTTTTCTGCTGTAATGGGTTCGCCCAAGCGAAGGAGACTCAAGATGCAACTTGATGCCTATGACCGAAAAATCCTCAGCTTCCTTCAAGAGAACAATCGGATTTCCCAGCGCGAATTGGCAGAAGGCGTGAACCTGTCTCCCTCTGCGGTCAATAGAAGAATCGCAGCATTGGAATCTGCAGGTGTAATAAAATACAACGTCAGTATCGTGGACCCAGCTGCTGTAGGGCGCCCCATTACCGTTATTGTCGAAGTCAAGCTCGAGAATGAGCGACTTGACTTGCTGGATGAGATAAAAAAGCGCTTCGTTAGTTGCCCGCAAGTGCAACAGGTTTATTACGTGACGGGCGACTTTGACTTTTTGTTGGTGTTGAACGTCAAGGATATGACGGAGTATGAGCAACTCACTCGTGAACTTTTCTTTTTTGGGAATATCAAGCAGTTCAAGACATTCGTGGCGATGCAGAACAACAAAAGAACTTTTGCGATACCCATGGATATTGAGTGAAGTGCAGTTCCATGCAGGCCGGCAGCGCGGATTTGTCCCGCGCCACCGGTTCACCGCCCCTTTATAGGCGGACTTGCAGCTGATGTCCTGTCACAGCCGGGTTATGGAAGTGCTGGAGTTCCCGGCAGGGTTGAGTGCGATGCGCGACAGGGTATTGCCGAGTCCTCACGAGCACTTTCGCAGCCATTAACGATCTCGCGGTCGCCCAGGGTCAAGGTAGAGGCACACTCAGCGCTGACCGAGCGTCCTGTGTGCCTGGCCGTTCGAGAGCCGAAGGGGCGATCGCTAAAGACCACTGAACAGGCTGATGATCACGGCGTTGACCAGGTCAATGAAAAAACCGCACACCAGTGGCACGATCAGGAAGGCCTGGTGCGCCGCGCCGTACTTCTGTGTCACGGTCGACATGTTGACGATGGCTGTCGCCGTGGAGCCGAGGGCGATCCCGCCGAATCCGGAAGCGATCACGCTGGCTTCGTAATCGCGCCCCATGAAGCGGAAGACCACAAAATACGTATAGGCGACTGTCAGCAGAATTTGCAGGGTCAACGCACACAGAATGAACAATAGCGCGCCGCTGAGCTGCCATAGCTGAAGCCCCATCAGGGCCATGGTCAAAAACATGCCCAGGCAGATATCGGAGATCAGCGACAGACCCAGGCTGGCGCCGCTCCAGCTTTTCAGGCGTTGATCACCCACAAAGGCCAGCACAAGGTGGTGAATGACGATGCCCGCGAACAGGCAGCTGACAAATTTCGGCAGGGTGATGCCGGCATCGACCAGCAACAGGTTGAGTCCATAGCCGAGCATCAGGGTCAGGTTGAGCCACATCCACGCCCAGAGCACGTCGTAGTAGTCCAGCGCCTTGCTCGGTTGTTGCTCGAGAATGCCGACTTCCAGTTCCGCATCCCTGGACGGCGTCAGTCGATAACGACTTATCAGTCGGTTGGCGATAGGGCCGCCGATGACGCAAGCGGCAATCAGGCCGACGGTGTTACTGGCGATGCCCAGTTCATGGGCGTTGCTGATGCCCAGTTTCTCGACGAAAAGCGGTGCCCAGGCCAGGGTAGTGCCCACTCCGCCCGTGAGGGAAATGGAGCCCACCATCAGGCCCGCCTTGGGATCAAGCCCGAACGCCTGGGCCACACCCATGCCCAGCGAGTTCTGCAGGAGAATGAACACGGCGGCGAGTAACAGCAGGATCAGCAACGGGCGCCCACCCTTGAGCAGTTGGCGCATGTCCGATTTCAGGCCAATACCGGCGAAGAAATACAGCAGCAGGGTGTCGCGAACCTGCAGATCGAATTCGACCTGGATATTCAGGCCGAAGTAGAGCAGGGACGTCACCGCCGCACAGACGAAGCCGCCGACAACCGATTCGGGGATGCAGTATTGACGGAGAAAGGCGTTGTGCTGGACGAGGGTTTTGCCGAGGAAAAGCAGGAGGATGGCAAGGGTAAAACTCACGAGGCCGTGAACCTGGAAGAGCTGTGAAGTCATTTAAGGCCTACCTAAAAACTGATCAATCATTATCAGGATTCGATCATTCAATGTTTAGACCTGGATCAATGAACGGTCGATACAGCAAATGCCAGCCTTGCTCGTCCAGATAGCTCCGATCATCAGCTACGTCTGTGCGCCAGGAGTGATGACAGCCTAGCCTGAATGGAAAAACCCACCAGTATTGGCATAGGCCGCCATCACACTCCCGATGGCCAATCAAACAGCGGAGCTTAGCGCTTGATCAGGGAAATCTTCGTCCCCTCGATACTGACCCCCGCCATCAACCCTTGCTGGTCGAAGATGAACGCGTAGGCGTCGTCTTTCAGCGTCGAGCTGGACAGGTTCTTCGCAACCCCCTCATCAACCACGACAACCGTTGGTCCCACACCGATTTCCCAGCCCTTGGTTTCGGCGACATATTTCACGGCTTTATCGGTCATCAGGAAAACCGCATAGCCGTACGACTGGGCGCCGGCCTGCAGCCCCCATGAACCGCTGACGGAGTTGTAGTAATTGTCGACTGTGGCGCCTCTCATCAGGACGCCTTCGCCGTAGCTGCCGCCGAACACAAGACCCGCCTTGATGATTTTCGGGAAAACCAGCACCGCTTTGGCTTCGTGCGAGATTTTTTCGGCAAAAGGATGGGCCTTGTAAAGCAATTGCAAGGCTTGTTTGGCATCGGCATTCAGATCCTCGGCGGTGGCCGCTCCTGCAGTGTTCAGGAAACCGGTCGAAGCCAATGTTGCAGTGGCGAGGAAGAACGAGAGGAAGAACCGCATTGATTGAGTCATTTGCATACTCCGCTGAGGGAGCATTGGATGAGAGCAGCGGCAGGCGCCTGCATCTGGCAGGAACTGAATCCGCTGAAGTTATCCGGCGCGCCCTGAAATGTGTGAATTCAAGCGTCGCTTTTGTATGAATCAGGTTCGTGACCACCTGTCATTTGCGATGCCATCAGATGTTGTGACCACTGCGTAATGGTGGTGTTCGTTCGCCAGGCCTTTCTTTGGGTTTTTGTCGAATAAAAAGGTGTGCGGTAGAACTTTTATAAAAGTTCACGCAGGGGAGGCCTTTAGTATTTCCAAATATTTCATCCGCTCGCCGGAGGAGGGCAGCTTTTCAAACCCTCCTGCCCTGGACCCCCCGAACCAGCCACGTAGCGACGTTGGAAGATGGGCGAAGGCTCCAGAACACCCGTCTGCATTCGCGATAAACGGTAAGGCCGAAATGGCGCACTTGTGACCCCTTGGGCTTGTCTAATTTCCTCAACCCGCTGTAACGCAGTTAACGCTTACCATTTCCTTTAATGGAGGGTAGTACCATGGCTGTTATCAATGGGACTGAACAAGGCGACTTCATATTTGGCAACCCGGAGGCTGATCAGATCTTCGGCCTGGGTGGCGACGACTTTATCCTGGGTGACGGAGGCAACGACACGATAGAAGGTGGTGACGGCAACGATGAAGTCGTCGGTGGCGACGGCGATGACCTCCTGCGCGGTGGCGCCGGACTCGACAGTCTCACGGGCAATGTCGGTGCCGATACCCTGACCGGGGGGGCGGATAATGATTCTTTCAACTGGTTCGTCGGCAGTGGCGCGGATTCCACTTCCCTGGCCCGCGACACAGTGACCGACTTCCAGGGGGCCGGCGTTGCCGGTGGTGACAACCTGCTTCTCTCCGCGAGCAACCGCCTGGTTTTCGAGGGGGCTCGCCCCACGGTGCCGACGCTGGGCGCTTCGCTCGGTTTCGGCGGCAACGGCTTTACCGAGGTGTTCTATGCCGTGGGTGCCGCCAGCACGCTGCTGTTCGCGGACTCCAACGACAATGGCGTGCTCGACGCCAGTGACTTCTCCGTACAGCTGACGGGACAACACAACCTCACAAAAGCCGATTTCGGCACCACGGCCTTCGTCGTGCGTGGCACCGAGGGCAATGACGTGATCAACGGCACCCCGGACGCCGATACGATCCTGGCGCTCGGTGGCAACGACGTGGTCAACGCCGGCAACGGCAATGACATCGTCGACGGCGGCGCCGGCAACGACATCCTCAACGGTGGCGCGGGAATCGACCGGCTTACCGGGGGGCTGGGCAATGACATCCTCAACGGTGGCGATGACCGCGACCTCATCACGGGGGGCGACGGCAACGACATCATTGATGGTGGCGCCGGCAATGACACGACGCTTTCCGGCGGCAACGGCACTGACATCGTCAATGGTGGTGCCGGCAACGATACCCTCGATGGCGATGCCGGTAACGACCAGTTGTTCGGCGGTGTCGGTAACGACGACTTCTTTGGCGGCGAGGGTAACGACCAGATCTTTGGCGAAGACGGCAACGACGAACTGTTCGGCGATGCCGGCAACGACCAGTTGTTCGGCGGCAATGGTGACGACGCGCTCGAAGGCGACGCCGGGGCAGACCAGTTGAACGGCGGCGCCGGCAATGACGAGTTCGAGTTCTTCCTCGGCTCGTTCAACCCGAGTTCGACCTTTGCGACCTTCGATACGGTCCAGGACTTCCAGGGCGCAGGTGTGGCCGGGGGCGATACGCTCGAGCTGAACGATGAGTTCGTATTTCGTGGCCAGGTTACGCTCAATCCACAGCTTGGCGCGGTACTGGTCGGCGGCGGCAACGGCATCACCGATCTGTTCTACACGGTCCGCCAGGGCAACACCTGGCTGATAGCGGACGACGATGACAACGGCCGGCTCGACAACACCGACTTCACGGCGAAGTTCCTCGGCGTCAACAACTTCACGGTGGGCGACTTTGGTAACAATACCGAGTTCGTCACGGCGGGCACCGATGGCAACGACATCATTGTCGGTACCGATGGCGACGACAAGATCTTCGGCCTCGGCGGCAACGACCAGTTGTTCGGCCAGGCAGGGGAGGACCTGCTCGATGGCGGTACGGGTGACGACGTGCTGCTCAGCGGCACAGGCCTGGATAATCTGTTCGGCGGCGAGGGTAACGACACGCTCACCATCGAGGATTTCGGCAGTGCCTTCGGTGGCGCCGGCAACGACCTGGTGATCGGCAGCAGCGCCGCGTTCGCCTTCCAGACGACCCTTGAGGGCAATGAAGGCAACGACACACTGCAATCGGGCAGCGCAGGCGCTTTCATGATTGGTGGCACGGGGGACGACCGGCTGGTGGGCAGCGCGGCGGATGACTTCATGGTCGGCAGCGTCCAGTTCGAACCCGGCCTCGATGCGGACAGGTTCCAGTTCGGCGCCCTCTGGGGTACGGACACCATCGCCGACTTCGAGGACGGCACTGACCTGATCGACCTGAGCACCAGCGGTCTGACCTTCGCCAACCTCACCATTGGAGAACAGTTCGGCGAGGCGATCATCAGCGTCACGGGCCAACCGGGGGTGGGAACCATCACCTTGAGCGGCGTGCCACAGGCCGCCATCACCGAGTCGGACTTCGCCTTTACCTGAGTGATCGACGCATGCTCACGCCTGGGGGAGGGCGTGGGCATGCCTCAGGCCGGGCGTCGGGCCCCTTCAAGCGCCAGGGAGACACCATGACGGTCAAGCGCATGGACAACATCGGCATCGTTGTAGAAGACATCGACGCTGCCATTGAGTTTTTCACCGAACTGGGCCTTGAGCTTGAGGGGCGCGCCCCCATCGAGGGCGACTGGGCAGATGGCGTCACCGGATTGCGTGACATGCGCGTCGAGATTGCCATGATGCGCACGCCGGACGGTCACAGCCGGCTCGAAATTTCCCGATTCCTCGCACCCCCGGTGGTCGCCGATCACCGCAGCGCCCCGGTGAACGCGCTCGGTTACCTGCGAGTCATGTTCACTGTGGAGGACATCGACGACACACTCGCCAGGCTCCACAAACACGGCGCAGAGCTCGTCGGCAAAGTGGTCCGGTACGTATCGTCTGTGCTACATCCGGGGGCCCGAAGGCATTCTCATCGGACTTGCCCAGGAGCTCGGGCAGCACGCTTCTCGAAGCATGAGATAACTTGGGTGCCTTGCATATCGCTGATCTTAACGATGGAAGATCAGTATTAACCTAGTTGGCTTGTCGGTTTTATTATTGATTTTTCAATAGTTAAACAGTCGATTTTTGTGTTTGATGGAATTCGATGCTGTATAAAAAGCTAGCAGATATCGCATATTGACAGGTAGTCAAACCAAAATTACCATCCGGCGCCATCAACTTTAAGGCAGCTAATCACGGGTATCTTGCATTTGCTCCGACACCCGGGTGGAAATATATATTCATGTGCCTGTTGTGTCTGCAGCATTGCTGATTACCGAGCCTGTCAGATTCAAACTAAATGTGCGTTAAGGCGAGCCAAAGTGAAAAAGTCACTCATCCTGCTGACCCTGCTTGCACCCCTTATCGCCATTGCTGGCGAACCTGATCATCTGGCCATTTGCAACGAGCTCAAGCCGGATATCACTCGTAGTTACGGCGTGCACAACTTGATGCTGGTGGATAACGGTAGTTCATACGTGTCGAGTGAAGGGGTTGTGCTCTGTGTATATGACGGTGTTATCAAGAAGTTATACGCTGATAGTTCCGTCAGGGTTATGGCAACACTGAATATCGCCAGCAATAAATACAATGTCCTGTTCTAATAGTGGGTTGTCACTCGCGAGCTAGAAGTTCTGGTAGATCTTCTGCTGGTTATTGAAATCATGCTCTTTCATCAGACGCTCCAACCCGGCTTGTTGAATATTACGCTCAGCCCCTTAATCTGGTGAGTCCAACAGCTTTCGCATAAAACCTGGCGCGCGCGGCCAATGAGTTTTTTTATCAGGTAAAGGAGCGCAGAATGAGCAGCCTGGCGTTCGAATGAAGTGCCGCAGGCGGGGCTGGCGTGTAGTCATCTCGAGCACCAGGGGTAGGGACTCTCTCGGCGATGATGAGCGCTTGCTGACGACGGCAAGGGCTGGAGACGCGCTTTGAAACCATTCCCGCTCGGACCTGGCGCCTCAACCCTGGACATGTTTCTTCAAGCGTGTCTGCCACGTCGTGAGGCTGTTCCGCCAACCTTGACGGAAAAAGCGGTCATCCCCGGCATTCCCAATGCTCGCTACAGGCTGGACCACGACCTGACGCCTTTCATTGAGGATGCGGTTCAGTCCAACAAGCGTGAGAGCGAGGAGCTTGCCAAGGCCGGGAAGCCGAACCATATCCTGCCGCTGGCCAATATGCTGGCGGTTTCCGGTGGTGGCGATGCGGGCGCCTTCGCAGCGGGACTGATTGCAGGATGGACGACGCATGGGACTCGCCCCCGGTTCAAGGTCGTCACCGGCATCAGCGCGGGGGCCCTGGTCGCCCCGTTCGCTTACCTGGGGTCCGATTACGACAGCGTGATTCGGTATGTCTCCAACGCAATCGGCCCCAAGGACATTTTTCATTCGCGAAACGTATTAACCCGTTTTGCCAGCGACGGCATAGCGGACAGCAAGCCACTGTCGCGGCTCATCGCAAAATACGTCACTGCACAGACTCTTGAGGCCATTGCGACGGAGTACGCCAAAGGACGAATCCTGCTGATCGGCACAACCGACCTCGATTCGGGACGGCCCGTCACCTGGAACATGGGCGCGATTGCTGCAAGCCTGGCACCGGGAGCGCTCGACCTCTTTCGCAACATCATGCTCGCGTCAATGAGCATTCCCGGTGCAGTCTCACCCGTCATGATTGATGTGGACGTTGACGGCAAACAGTTCCAGGAAATGCACGTGGACGGAGGAGTCATCACCCAAGTGTTTCTTTATCCACCCAGCACCGTGATGGCGCTGAGCAAAGCCACCGGAGCACCGCTGCGATTCGACCGTCATTTCTATGTCATTCGTAACGGGACACTGGAACCGCAGTGGTCCGGGACCAAGCGCCGTACATTGAGCATCGGCGGCCGAGCCATCAGTGCCTTGATCCAAACCCAGGGGATCAGCGACCTGGAGCGTATCTACCGTATGGCGCAACAGGATGGGGCGGATTTCAATCTTGCGTACATCGGCTCCGACTTTACTTTTGCGCGCAATCGGAAATTCGATGGCGAGTACATGAAGCGTTTATTCAATTACGCCTTTCAACTCAGCGCGAAGGGCTATCCGTGGCATAAATTGCCATACCTGGAAAACGCTAAACGATGAAACAACCGCTGAAGAGAGGCTGGAGCAACTGCGTCGGTCGGGAGTGTTGGCTTTCGGAGCAGGAGGAGGGAGGCAACAACAGTAAATGCCCGCTTCGAAGAGCGGGCTTTACATCTAACAAAATAAGCAGACACCAGGGAGGGGGGCTGCCAAGGTAACAAGCGCAGCCCAGACCTACAGCTGACGAGCGATCAGGTCCTTCATGACTTCATTGGCGCCGCCATAGATCTTTTGTACGCGCGAATCGACAAACATCCGGGCGATAGGGTATTCGTCCATATACCCGTATCCACCGAACAGTTGCAGCAGTTCGTCGGTGACCTTGCACTGCATATCGCTGCACCACAACTTGGCCATGTAGGCGGCCTGAGGATCGAGCTTGCCGTCGAGCAAGCGCTGGGTACAGTCGTTGACGAATGTGCGGGCGATGTGGGTGATGGTGGCACACTCGGCCAGCTTGAACTTGGTGTTCTGCAGGTCGAACAGTTTCTGGCCGAACATCCGGCGTTCCTTGGCGTAGTCCGTGGCCAGTTCCAGCGCACGCTCCATGACCGCCACGGCGGGCACAGCCAGCAACATGCGTTCATAGCAAAGTTGGCTCATCAGCTGGATGAACCCGTTGCCTTCGACCGGGCCGAGCAGATTGGCGACCGGTACGCGCACGCCGTCGAAAAACATTTCGCATGTGTCCGAGCCATGCAGGCCGATCTTTTTCAGCTTGTTGACGCTGTAGCCCTTGAGGTTCCCCGTCTCGATCACCACCAGTGAAATACCCTTGGCGCCATCGTCGGAAGTGCGCACGGCGATCACCACCAGGTTGCCGCTGTAGCCGTTGGTGATGAAGGTCTTGGAACCATCGATCACGTACTCGTCGCCATCACGGCGGGCGCGTGTACGCAGGGTCTTGAGGTCGGAGCCGCAATCGGGTTCGGTCATGGCGATGGCGGCGAAGAGTTCGCCGCTGGCCAGGCGGGGAATCCATTTTTGCTTCTGCTCTTCGGTGCCGTAGTCGAGGATGTAGTGGGTGGCGATGGAGTGCACCGCAGTACTGGGCGGCATTCCGGCGCGAGCCAGTTCATCCAGGGCAACCAGTTGATAGGACAGCGGCGCGCCGGCACCGCCGTATTCCTCACTGATCTCCGGCAGCAGGAAGCCCATCTCGCCAAAGCCCTGCCAGATCTCGCGTGGCACGTAGCCCTGCTCGCGCCAGGCATCGTTATGCGGTGTCATCTCATTGGCGATGTAGCGACGTACCTGGTCGCGATAGGCCTCGATGTCGCTATCCATCCAGGAATGTTGGTGCAGTTGGGGCAGCATAAGCTCGGTCTCCGCAATTTTGGGCTTCGCCACCGATGGCAGCGTGCGAAATGCGAGCCTAGAACGAGGGGCCGTGAGCGCACATAGCCGCTGGCCCCAAAGCTGTTGCACTTGACCTCAATCTGTCAGTTGCCCTTGCGAACCTGGCCCGGGGTCTGGCCGGTCCAGCGCTTGAAGGCGCGCTGGAAGCTGGCGCTGTCGGCGAAGCCAAGTTCTTCGGCCAGCACCGGTGTCGGCAGCTTGCTGGTTTTCAGTCGGTAGATCGCCCAGTCGCGGCGCAGGCTATCGCGGATGTTCTGGAAAGAGGCGCCTTCCTGAGCCAGGTGACGTTGCAATGAACTGGCCGAGCAGTGCAGGGCGGCACTGGTCTGTTCAAGGTCTGGCCAGCCGCTATGGCGCGCGCGTTCTTCACGCAGATAGACCCGCACCCGGTCGCTGACGCGTGCGGGTATGGCGGGCACCAGAAGGTCGAGCAGGGCCTTGGCCAGGTATTCATGCAGATGGGAACTGTCACGGCGCACGGGGGCCTGCAGTGCCTGGGAGTCGAACCAGATAGTCGAGAAGGCTGTGCCGAAGCGCAGTTCCGTAGGGAAGAGCTTGCGGTAGTCGCCAACCGATTCAGGTTGTGTGAATGCCACGTCGATACCAGCGGGGCGCAGGCTCCCGCCTTCCAGCCAAGCCATGACGCGCCAGATCAGTCGCAGAAACAGCACGTGGGCGAAATCGCGGGACTCGACCTGAGTGGTGAGGAAGTGCAGTTCGACCCGTACATGCCGACCGTCATCCAGCAGCACCGGGTCAAGGTCGTCTTGCAGGAGCCGCAGGGTGTGGGTGAATTCCCGCAGGGCGCCGAACAGAGTGTCGCCGGTCAGGGCTGAACGCATCATCAGCATGAAGCTGCCGCGGCGCAATTTTCGCGAAAACAGCGCGATGCCTTCGTCATCGAGACCCTTGATGGTCTTGCGCAGCAGCGCAACGTACTGGTCGACGGTGACGTGGTGGTCCAAGTCCTGAGGCTGCTGTGGATCGATCCCTGCGTCGCGTAGAAAGCCCTCGATCTCGTAACCGCGATCACGGGCTGCGGCGAGCAGGGAGGAGACGAAAACGGAGGCGAAGGTAACGGGGGTTGGATTCGACATTGGTGGATTCTGCAAGTCATTTGCGGCGCCATGACATTGGCGGTTTTGCGCACGGCCATCACATTAAGCCCACAAAGTCACACCGTGCCGCAACTTAAATTCAGGAAAGCCGCTATGAGTCGCAATGTCTATGTGATTGGGGTCGGCATGATCCCTTTCGTCAAGCCGGGCGCCAACGCGCCCTATCCGCAAATGGCCGCTGCCGCCTTGCGTGCCGCGATGGTCGATGCCGGCGTGGGTTACGCGCAGGTAGAGCAGGCCTACGTCGGTTACGTCTATGGTGACTCCACTGCAGGCCAGCGCGCGCTATACGAAGTCGGCATGACCGGTATCCCGGTGGTCAACGTCAACAACAACTGCTCCACCGGTTCCAGCGCGCTGTTCCTGGCCAACCAGGCAGTCAGCGGCGGTTCAGCGGAATGTGCCCTGGCGCTGGGTTTTGAGCAAATGAGCCCGGGTGCGCTGGGCACGCTTTTTGGCGACCGCCCCAGCCCCTTCGAGCGCTTCGACCTGGCCACCGATGAGTTGGTCGGGCACGCCGGCATCCCGCTCGCGCTGCGCTACTTCGGTGGCGCTGGCCTGGCGCACATGCAGGAGTTCGGCACCCGCCTGGAAACCTTTGCCAAGATCCGCGCCAAAGCCAGCCGCCATGCCGCCAACAACCCGATGGCGTTGTTCCGTAACGTCGTCAGCGCCGAAGACGTGATGAACTCGCCCGCCGTCTGGCCCGGCGTGCTGACGCGCCTGATGGCTTGCCCGCCGACCTGCGGCGCCGGGGCGGCGATCATCTGTTCGGAGGACTTTCTCAAGCGCCACGGCCTGAAGGGCGCAGTACGCATCCGTGCGCAATCCATGACCACCGACACGTCCAGGACGTTCGATGCGAGAGACATGCGCGAAGTGGTCGGTTTCAGCATGACCCGCACGGCCGCGCAGAAGGTCTACGAGGCGGCCGGAGTCGGTCCGCAAGATATCCAGGTGGTCGAGTTGCACGACTGTTTCGCACAGAACGAGCTGCTCTCCTACGAGTCGCTGGGCCTGTGCCCGATCGGCGGGGCGGAGCGCTTTGTCGAGGACGGCGATAACACTTATGGCGGCAAATTCGTCACCAATCCTTCCGGCGGGTTGCTCTCCAAGGGCCATCCACTGGGCGCCACCGGCCTGGCCCAGTGCACCGAGCTGGTCCAGCAGTTGCGTGGCGAGGCGGGTCCACGCCAGGTAGACGGCGCGCGTCTGGCTCTGCAACACAATCTCGGGTTGGGCGGCGCCTGCGTCGTCACCCTCTACGAAAAAGTCTGAGGGGCGACGGATGATCGACAAGAAGTGGATCGGCCACGAACTGGCCGCCACCACGATGACGCTTGAGCGCGGGCGCCTTTGCGCATTCGCCCGGACCATTGGCGAGACCGATCCGTTGTACATCGATCTCGCTGCCGCCCAAGGAGCCGGCTTGTGCGACGTGCTGGTCCCGCCGACATTCCTGTTCGGTGCCGAGCTGGATGCCGGCACCGTGGACAGCATGCTGGCGGATCTGGAAATCCCGATCGCGAAGATTCTTCACGGTGAACAGAGTTTCACCTATCACAAGCCGGTGTGTGCTGGGGAAACGGTCACCGTGAAGTCGCGGATCGCCGATATTTTCGACAAGAAAAACGGTGCGCTGGAGTTCCTGGTCAAGACCTCGCAAGTCCACAACGACAAAAACGAGCTGGTCGCCGAGTTGCGCACCGTGCTCGTGGTCCGCAACTGAGGAGTCCCGACCATGAGTCATTCACTGCAACACGTGAAGGTCGGTGACCGGCTGCCACCCCTGACGCTGGCGGCGGTCGACCGCACCACGCTGGCGCGGTTCGGTTGCGCCTCGGGCGACCTCAACCCGATTCATATCGACGTGGATTTCGCCCGCAAGGCCGGCATGCCGGACGTGTTTGCCCACGGCATGTTGAGTATGGCCTGGCTGGGTCGCCTGCTGACCCAGTGGGTGCCGCAAAGCCGGCTGCGCAGCTTTGGCGTGCGCTTCCAGGGCATCACTCACCTGGGGCATGTCATCACCTGCAAGGGCCAGGTAACCGAGATAGTCGAAGTCAACGGCGAACGTTGCGCCAGGGTCGAGGTGGCCACGGTCAACCAGTACGGCCAAGTCAAGATCGTCGGCGACGCGTTGATCGCCATCGCCATTGGCTAACCCCTTTTTTCAACCTTTTGCGGAAGAGACAGATGAGCAAGAAACTCGAAGGTAAAGTTGCCCTGATTACCGGTTCCGGTCGTGGAATCGGCCGTGCCATCGCCCTGAAGCTGGCAGCCGATGGTGCTCGGGTGGTGGTCAATGACCTTGACGCCGAGCCGGCTCAGGAAGTGGTCGAGGCCATCAAGGCCATGGGCGGTGAAGCCGTCGCCTGTATCGGCAGCGTTTCAGCACCTGACTTCGCCGAGCGCTTCGTCGGCACCGCGGTCGAGCATTACAAGGGGCTGGACATCATCGTCAACAACGCGGGCTACACCTGGGACAGCGTGATCCAGAAGATGACTGACGAGCAGTGGTACGCCATGCTCGATGTGCACCTTACCGCGCCATTTCGCATCCTGCGCGCGGCGCAGCCGGTCATTCGCAGCCTGGTCAAGGCTGAACAGGACGCCGGCCTGCGTAACATTCGCAAAGTGGTGAACATTTCCTCCGTTGCCGGGTTGTTCGGTAATGCCGGTCAGGCCAACTACTCCACCGCCAAGGCCGGTATCACCGGCATGACCATGACGCTGGCCAAGGAGTGGGGGCGCCTGAACACCACCGTCAACTGCGTGGCCTACGGCTTTATCAAGACTCGTCTGACCGAAGCCACCGCTGACGGTAACGCCACCGCCGAGATCGAAGGTCGCGAGATCAAGGTCGGCATCAACCCTGACCTGATGACCATGCTCGAGCGCAGCATTCCGTTGGGGCGTGCCGGTACCCCGCAAGAAGCTGCCGGCTCGGTGTACATGTTCTGCATTCCCGAGTCCGACTATGTCAGTGGCCAGACGTTGATCTGTAGCGGCGGTCTGACCGGAATCTAAGCGCCACCGCTGTCCGGACAATCCGAAGCATTCAGTCAAAACAACAAGGACAAATCATGAAAGACAAGCGCGCGTGGTTGTCGCGGATGGCCCTGGTGGGCGTCTCGTTGATAGGCCTTTCGGCGACAGCCGGGGCGGCGGATAAACCCAACATTCTGGTGATCTTCGGCGACGATATCGGCCAGACCAACATCAGTGCCTATAGCCATGGCGTGGTTGGCTACAAAACACCGAACATCGATCGCATTGCCAACGAAGGCATGATGTTCACTGACTACTACGCGGAGAACAGTTGCACCGCAGGACGCTCTTCGTTCATCACCGGCCAGACGCCGTTGCGTACGGGCCTGACCAAAGTCGGAATGCCTGGTGCACCAGTCGGCCTGCAGGCGCGCGACATTACCATTGCGCAGGCACTCAAGGCTCGGGGCTATTCGACCGGCCAGTTCGGCAAGAACCATCTGGGTGACCGCGATGAGTTCCTGCCGAGCAATCACGGTTTTGACGAGTTCTTCGGCAACCTGTACCACCTCAATGCGGAAGAAGAACCTGAGCGTGCCAATTGGCCTAAAGATGATCCGGACTTTGTCAAGGCCGCCACACCGCGTGGGGTCATCCATTCCTATGCCGATGGCAAGATTGAAGACACCGGCGCACTGACCGCCAAGCGCATGGAAACCATCGACGACGAAACCACCGCCGCCGCCCAGGCGTTCATCGAGAAACAGGCCAAGGCAGACAAACCGTTTTTCGTGTGGATGAACACCACCCGCATGCACCTGTTTACCCACGTGCGCGACTCGATGAAAGGCCAGAGTGGCATGCCCGGCAACGAGTACGCGGACGGCATGCTCGAGCACGACGGTGACGTCGGCAAACTGCTGAAAACCCTCGACGACCTGAATATCGCCGACAACACCATCGTCGTCTACACCACCGACAATGGTCCGAATCAGTTTTCCTGGCCGGACGCGGCAACCACACCGTTCCGCAACGAAAAAAACTCCAACTGGGAAGGCGGGTTCCGTGTGCCGGCGATGGTTCGTTGGCCGGGCAAGATCAAGGCGGGTGAAGTGTCCACTGAAATGTTCTCCGGTCTCGACTGGTTCCCGACCTTGCTGGCGGTAGCCGGTGATACCGACGTCAAGGAACGCCTGCTCAAGGGGGCGAATTTTTCGGGCAAGAACTTCAAGGTGCACCTGGACGGCTACAACCAGCTCGACTATTTGACCGGCAAGGCCAAGAGCGGTGCGCGCAAGGAGTTCTACTACTTCAACGACGACGGCGTGCTGGTCGCGTCGCGTTTCGGTGACTGGAAGGCGGTGTTCTGCGAGCAGCGCAAGCCAGGGGGGTTCGAGGTCTGGAGCGAACCTTTCGTCTGTCTGCGGGCGCCGAAGATCTTCAACTTGCGCATGGACCCCTATGAAAGGGCGGACGTTGTTTCCAATCAGTACTACGACTGGATAATCAAGAACGCCTACCTGCTTGGTGTGGCCACGATGAAAGCCGCGAAGTTCCTGCAAACTTTCGTCGAGTACCCGCCCAGCCAGAAACCCGCCAGCTTCAGTATCGACCAGGTACGCAAGCGGGTGGATGCGCAGATCGAAGAGAACGCGCGGCAGCAGAAACAGTAGTAACCCATCGATGCCACCTCCGGGTGGCATCTTTGTTTGCGCGACGAAGATTTCACCCGAGTGTTGTGCCAGGCAAGGCGGCCGGCAACTGAGGTCAAGTGCAATAGCTTTGATGTCTTCGGCTATTTGAAGTCCACAGTGACGGCCATACCCTCTGCTCACGCAGCGATACCTGCATGGTTGAACGCGACAGTGGGTGTTGGTGGTCTTCAGTTCAGAGGAATCAAGGCATGATCCAGGAAATGGCGGTTCAGCGAGTGGCCCGCGTGTTCAATACCCAGCGTGAGGCTTTCCGTGCTCAACCTCATTCCTCGCTGGCTGAGCGCCAGGCCAATCTGATCGCACTGCGCACCCAGCTACGGCGTTACCAGGACGCCATTGTCGCGGCGATGAGCGCCGATTTTGGCCATCGCTCCGCCGTCGATACCAAGTTCCTTGACCTGATGGGTTGCATCTTGCACATCAATCACACCCTCAAGCATCTGGGGAGCTGGATGAAGCCAAGCCGACGACCCACAGAGCTGCTGTTCAAAGGCAATCAGTTGTGGGTGGAGTATCAGGCAAAAGGCGTGGTGGGGGTCATATCGGCATGGAATTTCCCGGTTTACATCGCCATTGCGGGTTTGGTCAGTGCGCTCGCCGCAGGCAACCGGGTGATGCTCAAGATGTCCGAGTTCAACCCGCACACCAACGAGGTACTCAAGCGTCTGCTGGCAGAGGTGTTCGACGACTCGCAAGTGGCCCTGGTCGGTGGTGAGCTTGAAGATCCGGGCTTTTTCTCTTCGCTGCCATTCGACCACATCATCTTCACCGGATCCCCCGGGGTCGGGCGTCTGGTCATGCGTGCCGCCGCAGCCAACCTGACACCGGTAACACTGGAGTTGGGTGGCAAGTCGCCTGCGGTGGTGCTGGCGGACTACAACCTGAGCGATGCCGCGCGACGTATCGTTCACGGCAAGGGCACCAATGGCGGGCAGATCTGCATTGCACCGGACTACGCCCTGGTTCCCCAGGACGATATCGAGCGCTTCGTCGGCGAAGTGCGCCGCCAGTTCCAGGCGCTGTACGGCGAACGGCCTGCCGCTAACGATGACTACAGTTCGATCATCGATGATCGTCAGTTTCAGCGCCTCCAGGGCCTGCTTGAAGATGCGCGGGCCAAGGGCGCCCGGATCATTGTCTGTGGCGAGGTTGCCCCGGGGCGCAGGATGCCGTTGCACATCCTGACGGGTGTGACCCCGGAAATGCGGGTGATGCAGGAAGAAATTTTCGGTCCGCTGCTGCCGGTATTGGGTTATGACAGCCTCACCGGTGTGGTGGCCCACATCAACAGCGGGCAACGTCCCCTGGCGCTGTACATTTTTTCAACCGACACGACGAGCATCGATCGATTGCTCAAACGGACCCATTCCGGTGGCGTGACCATCAACGATTGGGGCTGGCACGCTTTCAACCACGGTGCTCCTTTCGGTGGCACGGGAAATTCCGGTATGGGCAACTATCACGCAGAAGAAGGGTTTCGCGAACTCAGTCACGCACGCACCGTGTTCAAGAGGCGAACCTGGTTCCCCACCCATCTCTTCCATCCACCCTTTGGCGGCCGGCTGCAGAGCCTGGCGCTGGCGTTTTACCTGGGCAAGCCGGATGCGGATGTGAAGTCTTGAGGAAGATTGATATGAGTCAGAGTGTGTTCGATTACGTGGTGGTGGGTGGCGGCTCGGGTGGCTGTCCGGTGGCGGCGCGCCTCAGTGAAGATCCTCAGGTCAGTGTTTGCCTGCTCGAGGCCGGTGGCAGTGACAAGAAAGTGTTGATTCAGGCACCACCAGGCGTAGTGGTGATGATGCGCGAAGGTTTCCATAACTGGTCCTACGAAACCGTGCCCCAGCCGGGGCTCAACGGGCGCAAGGGCTACCAGCCGCGTGGCAAGGCGTTGGGCGGGTCCAGTTCGATCAACGGCATGGTCTACGTCCGCGGCCATCGCTGGGACTATGACCATTGGGAGAACCTCGGCAACCCCGGCTGGAGTTATGAGGAGGTTCTTCCGTATTTCAAGAAGTCGGAACACAACGAGCGCTTTGGCGAGACCGAGTTCCATGGCGCTGGCGGCCCGCTGAATGTCGCTGAACTGAAGTCGCCGAGCCCGCTGTGCGAAGTCTTCATGAGCGCCGCCGAGGAGCAGGGCATCGCGCGTACTGACGACTACAACGGTCGCCAGCAGGACGGTTGTTTTCGCTACCAGGTGACCCAGAAGGACGGAGAACGCTGCAGCGCGGCCAAGGGCTACCTGTGGCCGATCCTTGATCGGAAAAATCTTCAGCTTTACCTCAACGCTCCGTTCCACAGCCTGATCTTCGAGGGCAAGCGCTGCGTGGGTGTGCGTTACCACAACGGCAAGGATGTGCAGGAAGTGCGTGCCCGCCGTGAAGTGATTCTCGCCGCCGGCGCCTTTGGTACTCCACAGGCCTTGATGCTGTCGGGCATCGGGCCGGCCGAGGAGTTGACGCGGCTCGGTATCCCGGTGCTGGTGGACCTGCCAGGCGTAGGCCAGAACCTGCAGGATCACATCGACTACACGGTGCCGTACAAGGTCAGTCATCCGGAGGGTTGCCTGGGCCTCACCGTGGGTTCCAGCGTCAAGCTGGCGGCTGCCGCCGTGGAGTGGGCGAGCAAGCGCAGCGGCATGCTGACCACCAATTTCGCCGAGGCCGGCGCCTTCCTGCGTTCCGATCCGGCGCTGGACAAGCCCGACCTGCAGATGGTCTTCGTCACCGCCGTGGTCGACGACCATGGTCGTCACCTGCATTGGGGTTATGGCTACAGCTGCCATATCGAGGTACTGCGCCCGAAAAGCACAGGCACCGTGACCCTGCGCAGCCGTAATCCGCTCGACGCGCCGGTCATCGACCCACGCTTTTTCGATCGACGGGAAGACATCGAGTTGCTGATCCAGGCGGCGAAGACCCAGGCCCGGATCCTCGAGTCCACCCATTTCGCCCGTTTCGGGCCGCAACTGATCTATCCCGTCGACTGGAATGACGACCGGCAGATCGAGCAGGACATCCGCCGTCGCGCGGATACCCAGTATCACCCGGTAGGCAGCTGCAAGATGGGCCCTGACAGTGACCCGCTGGCCGTAGTCGATGCGCGTCTGCGGGTGCGCGGTGTCGAAGGCCTGCGGATTGCCGACGCCTCGATCATGCCGACCATTCCCGGGGGCAATACCAACGCGCCGACCATCATGATCGGTGAAAAGGCTGCCGCCATGCTCAAGGAAGACGCGCGTCACCTGTGAGCCTGTCTGTGATTCGAGCTACTTCCACGAAGCGATCAAGGCCCCGAGCCACCAAGGGGCCTAGTGTCAAGCATGGGGTGTCACAATGGATAAAAATGATAAAGAGCTCTCCCTGCAAGCCGCCAAGCACACGCTTAGCCTGAATCCAGCGTTCGGCCCTCGCGGGCGCGACATACTCAGCAGCGCTCGCATGGTCCTGCAACAAGTGTTGAAGCAACCCGTGCACAGCGCCCGGCACATGGCGGCGTTCGGCATGGAACTGAAAAACATCCTGCTCGACCGTTCGGATCTCAAGCCGGCGGCGGGGGACAAGCGTTTCGATGAGCCAGCCTGGCAGGGCAACCCGCTGTATCGTCGCTATATGCGGGCCTACCTGGCCTGGTGCCGGGAAATGAACGACTGGATCAGTAGCAGCAACCTCAGCGATCAGGATGCCAGCCGTTGCCAGTTCGTCATCAACCTGCTGGCCGAGGCGATGGCGCCGACCAACACCCTGGCCAATCCTGCGGCCCTCAAGCGTTTCTTCGAAACCGGTGGCAAGAGCATTCTGGATGGATTCGCGCACTTGACCCGCGATCTGATTGAAAACGGTGGCATGCCCAGCCAGGTGGACAAGACGGCTTTCGAGGTGGGCGGCAATCTGGGCACGACGCCTGGCGCGGTGGTGTTTCGAAACGAGGTGCTGGAGCTGATTCAGTACAAACCTCGAAGCGAGCAGGTGCTGGAACGCCCGTTGCTGGTGGTGCCGCCCCAGATCAACAAGTTCTATCTGTTTGATTTGGCGCCGGAGAAGAGCCTGATTCGTTTCCTCCTCGACAGTGGCATCCAGACCTTTGCCGTCAGCTGGCGCAATCCGGGCAAGGCGCAGCGCGAGTGGGGCTTGTCCACCTATGTCGAAGCCCTGAAAGAGGCGGTCGACGCAGTGCTGGCGATTACCGGCAGCACTGATCTGAACACCTTTGGAGCGTGCTCCGGAGGCAGTACCATGTCATCGCTTTTGGGCCACTACGCGGCACTGGGCGAGAGCAAGGTGAATGCCTTCACCCTGGTGGTCAGCATGCTCGATATTCGCCCCGACACCCAGGTCTCGCTGTTCGCTGATGAAAAAACCCTGGAGGCGGCCAAGCGCCGTTCCTATCAAGCGGGTGTGCTGGAAGGTCGTGAGCTGGCAAAAGTCTTCGCCTGGATGCGCCCCAACGACCTGATCTGGAGCTACTGGATCAACAACTACCTGCTCGGTAACGAGCCGCCTGCATTCGATGTCCTCTACTGGAACAACGACACCACCAACCTGCCGGCCGCGCTGCACGGCGAATTCATCGAGATGTACCAGACCAACCCGTTGGCCCGTGCCGGCGCCCTGGAGGTCTGCGGCACTCCAATAGATCTCAAGCAGGTCACCAGCGATTTCTATTGCATGGCAGGCCTGACCGACCACATCACCCCATGGGATGCCTGCTACCGCTCGATGCACCTGTTCGGCGGGAAGGGTGAGTTCGTGGTGTCCAACAGCGGGCATATCCAGAGCATCCTCAACCCGCCGGGTAACCCCAAGGCCCGCTTCATGACCGGCAGCAGCCTGCCGGTTGATGCCCAGGATTGGCTGGAAGGTTCCAGTAAAGAGACCGGCTCCTGGTGGACTCACTGGCTGGCCTGGTTGCAAGCACGCTCCGGTCAGAGCAGGAAGGCCCCCGTCAAGCTGGGCAACAAGGCTTACGTCGCGGCTGAAGCGGCTCCTGGCACCTACGTGCACGTGCGCTGACTCGCTGTAGCCGGACGGGCGCTCGCGTCCCGTCCTGTCCACGCTCCAGATCCCTTGGCCCGGCGCCGCAGAAGGAACCTCCGTAACATGTCACAGCCCTTTGTCTATCGCACCATCGAACTGGAGGGTGGGCATCTGCGTGTTGCCATTCGTCCAGGCAAGGCCGATCTGCCGCCGTTGCTAGTCTTCAATGGCATTGGCGCCAACCTGGAGCTTTTGTTTCCATTCGTCCGGGCGCTTGATCCGGACATGGAAGTGATCGCCTTCGACGTGCCCGGTGTCGGCGGCTCCTCCCTGCCGAGCTTGCCTTACCGGTTTTCTGACCTGGCGAAACGGGTTTCGCGCATGCTCGACTATCTGGACGTTGGCCAGGTCAACGTGATCGGCGTGTCCTGGGGGGGAGCGCTGGCACAACAGTTCGCCCACGATTTTCCGCAGCGTTGCAAGAAACTGATCCTGGCCGCCACGTGTGCGGGCATGGCCATGCTGCCGGCCAAACCCAAAGTGCTCTGGAGGATGGCCACTCCGCGCCGTTACATCCAGCCGTCCTACGGCGCGCGGATCGCGCCGGACATCTATGGCGGCGCTTTTCGCCATGACCCGGCACTGGCACAAGCGTTCGCCAGCAAGGTGCGCTCCGGCGGCAGGCGCGGTTACTACCTGCAACTGCTGGCAGGCCTGGGCTGGACCAGCATCCACTGGCTGCATCGGATCCATCAGCCGACCCTGATTCTGGCCGGCGATGACGACCCGATCATTCCGCTGCCCAACATGCGCCTGCTGGCCAGGCGCATTCCCAATTCGCAGTTGCATGTGATCGGCGATGGCCATCTGTTCCTGGTGGCCCGGGCGCAAACCGTTGCACCGATCATCTCGTCCTTCCTCGCGCAGGAACGGCAGCGCGCTAGAATTCATCAAGCGTGACATGAGCAGTTCATTGGTTCGCTAGCCTTATGAAATCCTCCAACACGATACTCATCCGCACCAAATGGTCGCCGCCCCGAATCGATCCCCGGTCGCTGCCGCGCGAGCGTCTGCTGGAACTGATCGAGGCAGGGCGCGAGCGCAAGTTGACCTTGATCCTGGGACCTGCGGGCAGTGGCAAGAGCACGCTGGCGGCGCAATGGCGCCAGCGCTTGATCGGTGCGGGGCTGGACGTCGCCTGGTTCAACCTGGGTGCCGACGACGAGACGCTCTGGGCGGCGTATCTGGTCGCCAGCCTGGGGGCCGCGGGCCTGGCTGTCGGCGACGACATCATTGGCCTGAGCGAGCGTACTGACCAGCGTTCGCTGGAGGTGTTGCTGTCGCTGCTGGTCAACGCGCTCTACGAGCATCCTCGATCGATTTATCTCTTCCTCGAAGACCTGCATTTCCTCTCTGCGCAGCCGGCATTGGCGATGATCCAGCGCCTGATCGATCTGGCACCGGACAATTTCCATCTGGTGATCACCACACGCCAGCGTCCGGCGCTCAATCTGTTGGCGATCGGCATCAAGGGGCAGTTGACCCAGATTGATTTTGCCGACTTGCGCCTGACGGCCGAGGAGCAGTTCAGTCTGCTTGAGCTCAATGGTCTTGAAAAGCTGTCCGGCGAGCAGCAACAACGTCTGTATGAGCTGACGGACGGTTGGGCCGCGGGCCTGCAGATCGGTGTCCTGTCACTTCGCCACAGCGGTAATTTTGAACAGAGCCTGCGAGCCTGTGGCGGCATGGTCATGGCGATCGATGAATCAGGTCTCGATGCCTACCTGGATGACTGCATCAGTCGTGTGCTTTCTGCCGGGCAAATCGCTGCCATGGTCCAGGTTTCGACCTGTCGACGATTCAATCGCGAGCTGTGCGTCGCATTGACGGGCAGCCCGGAGAACGCAGCGGTGCTTGACATATTGCTCGAGCAGAACCTGTTCCTGTTGCCGATCGACCTCGAGGGTCGCCTGCAGTGGTTCCGTTTCCACCAGATGTTTTCCGGGTATCTGCAACGGCGCCGCAATGAGCTGCCGGTTGTGGAGGTGATTCGGGTCAATCATGCCGCCAGCCAATGGTTTGCTGACCACGGTTTGTACGTCGAGGCGATTCGTCATGCTCAGGCAGCCCAGGACCTTGAGGGCAGCGTGCAGTTGCTGGCACGGGCGGCGAGGTCGCTGATCGGTGACGCGCATTTTGCACAACTGCTGCAGTTGGCCGACGAGTTGCCGCGTGAGGCCTGGTCCAAGCAGATTGACCTGCTCCTGGCGGTTGCCTGGGCAGAACTCACCTGCAATCGCATGGAGAGATTCGAGCTCACACTCGCCTCGATCGAAGCTCACCCGGAAGTCAGCCAGCCGGAAATAGACACTGAATTGCAATTGCTGAGGGCCATGTACCTGCTCAGGAGGGACGATACGACAGCTGTACTGGCGCTGCTCGAACCCTTGATGGCGCAGCCGCCCAGCCAGCGCCACTTTCACCTGCTGATGCTCTATACCCTTGGCGGCGTGGCATTGCTCAAGGCGGGTCGAACAGTGTTTGTACGGGATCTGGTCTACAGCACGCGGGGTCTGCTCCGGCGCGCGCAAGGCCCTCGGGCCCGGCCGTTTTTCGATGCGCTGTGTGGCCTCAGTTTTTTTGTCCAGGGCGATATGAACCAGGCCCGGCGCGATCTCGAAGGTGTCCTGGTGCAAGTGACGCGCAACGAGTCACTGGCGCAGGATGTCGCCATCTTCATCAAGTCTACCCTGGCCTTGACCTGCTATCACTTGAACAGTCTGGAAGCCGCAGGGGATTACGTTGAAGGCTGTTTCGGGGTCGCTGAGGTCCTGGGGACCTCTGACTGCATTTTGTATACCTACCTTGCCCAGGCGCATTTGCAGTGTGCTGCGGGCAGGCTGGAGGCGGCCCACGCCACCCTCGATCGATTGGGCGAGATCGCCGAAAACATTGGCCTTGATCGCCTGCAGGCGTGGCGTTTTGCCGAGCAGATACGTATCGCCTGCCATCAGCACGATCTGGCCCGCGCGCGCGAGGCGTTTCGCAGATTGCGCGCGCTGGCCATGCCTTATCAGGGCAAGCGCGGTTGTGCCTGGGCGGAGATCCCCCTGGCCTGTGCAATGGCACACACGGCCTTGGCCCTGGCCGAAGGCGACTATCGCTGCGCGGTCGAAGTAGGAGAAAGCTGGGCACTGGTCTGTCAGGAGTGGGGGCAGTTACAACCAGCCACCGTGCTGCGAATCCGTGTCGCCATTGCCAGGACAGCGCTCCATGAACCACAAGAGGCCCAGCGCCAGATGTCCACGGCACTGCGCAATGCCTGCGAATACGGGATGTTCCGGGTGTTTCTTGATGAAGGAGCGGCGGGGCTGCGCCTGCTGCAATCGCTTAGTGTCGATGCGCTGACAGCGTTGGAGCGTGACTACATTCAACACTGTCTGATGCACGGCGCCGATTCGCAGAGCCTCTCGAGCGGGACAGGTGAGGGTGGTCGGGCGCCTGCGCCTGGCAGCGATATCCTCTCGCCCCGTGAGCTTGAAGTGGTCGAACATCTGGCCCGTGGGCTGTCAACCAAGAGCATCGCCAAGGCCCTCGATCTTTCGCCTGGAACCATCAAGTGGCACCTGAAGAATATCTTCGGCAAGTTGGGTGCCTTTTCTCGCGAGGATGCAGTGAGCAAGGCGCGGCAAGTCGGGTTGCTCAACTAGCGCAGCATAGTCTTGGCATCCTCGCAAAAGTCCAGGTATTGAACCGTTGAACCGCGCCACCACCCCTCCCTAGATGGGAGGGTTGCCAGTTTTCACCTTGGGGTAGGGTGCCGGGTAACGGTGGTGAAACCGTGCATGCAGGGTTCATGTGAGCGCTGATGGCTCCAGACCTGCAATGCTCCTGCCCCCAAGCGGTGAGCGCCCGGCATTGCCGTCTCCTGCCGTCAAGGCACGGACAATAACAATAGCTGCAACTTCAGGAGAGACCATGTACTTCACTCAGCCCTTGCACCGTAATCTACAGTGCGCGCCCGAGCGATTAATGACGATCTACGGCGATCGCAGTCGTACTCTGCGCCAGTTTGTCGAGCGTGTTGCGAGACTGGCCGGGGCGTTGCGTGAGCTTGGCGTACAGAGCGGCGATTGCGTCGCCATGCTGGGTTTGAACTCTGATCGTTACCTCGAATATTGCTTCGCCGTACCCTGGGCCGATGCCGTTCTCAATCTTTGCAACACGCGCTGGAGTGCGGAGGAGAACGCTTATGCGCTGACCGATTCGCAAACCTCGGTACTGTTGGTTGACGAGACCTTCAAGGACATCGGTCTGCGCTTATCCAGGCAGGTTCCTTCGTTGCGTCATGTCATCTACGTCGGTGACGGCACCACGCCGGATGGGATGCTGGATTACGAAACGCTGATTGCCCGGGCCTCGCCCATGGAGGATGCCCGCCGTGGCGGCGATTCACTCCTTGGTGTGTTCTATACCGGCGGCACCACGGGTTTCCCCAAGGGCGTGATGATCAGTCATACGGCCTTCTGGAGCAGCCAGATTGCGCTGGATGTCGAGGGCCTGGTACCGCCTGATTCGGTCATGCTGCGCGCAGCACCGATGTTCCATCTTGCGGACATGTCCACCGGTTATGTCGGTGTGCTCGAAGGCGCGACTCACGTCATACTGCCGGCGTTCCAGCCGGCCGAAGCGATGGCGGCGATTCAGCGTCACGGCATTCAGGTGGCCATGCTGGTGCCGACCATGATTCAGTTGTTGATCAATCATCCCGAGGTGGACAATTACGACCTGTCCTCGTTGCAGCACCTGGTGTACGGCGCTTCGCCCATTCAGGAGCAGACGCTGTGGAGCCTGCAGGCCATGCTGCCGCAACTGCAGCTGTTCCAGGCTTATGGCCAGACGGAGATGGCGCCCATTGTTTCGCTGCTCGGCCCGGCTCAGCACACCGCGGCGGCCGCCGCTGCCGGCATGCTGCGCTCCTGTGGTCGTGCCACCCGGGCGGTGGAAGTCAAGATCGTCGACGACGATGGCCGTGAGGTGCCTCGTGGCTGCATCGGTGAAATCGTCGTTCGGGGCCCGAATGCAATGAGCGGGTACCTGAACAAACCCGAGCAAACCCTGGCGGCTCTGCCGGGTGATGGCTGGTTGCGTACGGGGGACGGGGCCAGGATGGACGAAAATGGCTACATCTTCATTGTCGACCGCCTCAAGGACATGATCGTCACCGGTGGCGAAAACGTGTTCTCGGCGGAGGTCGAGAATGCCTTGTGCAGCCACCCGGATATCGCCATGTGCGCGGTGATCGGGATCCCTAGCGAGCAATGGGGCGAGGCGGTGCATGCCGTGGTGGTACTCAAGCCTGGCGCCGAACCGAATGGCGAAGAATTGATTGCCCATTGCAAGCGTCAGATCGCCGGCTACAAGTCGCCGAAAAGCGTGGAGTTCCGTGCTGCGTTACCGCTCTCGGGCGCTGGCAAGGTGCTCAAGAGCGAACTGCGTGAACCCTTCTGGCAGGGCAGTTCACGGCGTGTTGGTTGAGTGATCCATCTCCGGGCGGAACCGACCATCGATGACTTGAGCCGGCCACTGCCAAGTCATCGATGAACTCTTGTGGACGGGCTTTGCGACCCCGCTGTTTCTCCCTTCCTGCTTGATTCGCCCCGGCTGTTGTGCGCAACAGCCGGCAGCGGCGTGCGCCTGCATTTCCCATTCACCAGTGCTGTGTGACCCCTTTCCTGCCTCCCTCCCAACCCCCTCCCATCTCGGGAGGGTTAAGCGCTGTGCAGTCAATGTTTACTTGTCCGGCCAGTCTCTGGCGGCCGGGTGGTTGGGGAGGGAGGTTTTTTCACAGGGAATCCAGGAGCCAAAGAGTGGTGGGTTGAACCGTAGCGTCGGGATTATTTAGGAATGTGAACAATGATAAGAATAAGTTCGCCACAAACAGGCTTTGTCCGGCATCAGCTTGGTCAGGCAGTCGTGCTTGGAATTCTCGGGGTGGGCGCCGGCAATGCCCACGCATTCAATTTTGATACCGAGAGCGGTTGGTCGGGGAGCCTCGACACCACACTTTCCGTTGGTAGCAGCTGGCGCGCCGAAGGGCGCGATAACGAGTTGTACAGTCGACTCGACGGACAGGTGATCGGCAAGACCGACGGCCTGGGCGGTTCCAATACCGATGGCGGCAACCTCAACTACGATCGCGGCGACCGGTTTTCTACCATCGGCAAGTTCCTCACCGAACTGAACCTGCACAACGGCGACATGGGCGGCATGCTGCGCGTGAAGGGCTGGTACGACCAGGCGCTGGAAGACGAAGACGTGCATTTCGGCAACCAGGCCAATGGTTACCAGAAAAAGCCATTGTCCGATAACGGCTTTGACGACCTGCAAAGGAACAAAGGCGTTTACCTGCTCGACGCCTACGTCTACGACACCTACCACCTGGACGATCACCCGCTGCAGGTGCGCCTGGGTCGCCAGGTGCTGAACTGGGGCGAGAGCATCTTTGTTCAGGGGCTCAACCAGATCAACCCGATCGACGTTCCTTCACTGCGCCGTCCGGGCACCGAGGTCAAGGAAGCGTTGTTGCCGGTGTGGATGATTTCCAGCAGCTTCGGCTTGAGTGACGGGCTGTCGCTGGAAGCGTTCTACCAGTTCAAGTGGGAGCCTACTGCCGTTGAGGGCTGTGGCAACTACTGGTCGACCACCGAAACCATCATTTCGACTCATCCGGGTGGTTGCACCATGGCCACGTCGCTGCCTAACGTCAGCAACCCGGTCGGCTTTCGCAATGGCATGAACGTCCCCCTGAGCACTGGCGATGAAGCCCGGGATTCGGGGCAATGGGGTGTGGCGCTGCACTATCTGGTCGAATCGATAGACACCGAGCTCGGTGCCTACGCCATGACCATCCACTCGCGTACGCCAATCATTTCCGCCCAAAGCGGCGATTGGGGCCGAATTCCCGCCGGGGCGCGAGCACCCTTCCTCAACCCGGTGCAGGTCCATGAAAACCTGCCGTTCGGTGCGACCTCGACGACTGCCTTCTGGGAGTATCCCGAAGACATCCACCTGTATGGCCTGAGCGCCGCTACTACGCTGGCCAGTTGGTCGGTCGGTGCGGAACTGAGCTACTCGCCAAACACGCCGGTACAACGTAACGGCAACGACCTGCTTGCCGCCGCTGCCCAAGGGGTGGGACCGCAAGGCGCGGGCGCGCGAGCCGCTGGCCCGAACGCCTATATCACCGGGTATGACCGCTTCGATAAAACCCAGCTGCAGATCAACGGCATCAACCTGTTCCCCAACGTTCTGGGCGCATCGAGCCTGCAGGTGGCCGGTGAAGTGGCCTTCCAGTGGAACGACATCCCTCAGGGTGACAGCGACATTCGTTACGGTCGCGGTTTCATCTTTGGCCCGGGTTCGGCGCCCAGCTATGGCGGGAACCTCTGCGGCACTGCGACCAACCCGCAACCCGACGGCTGCAAGAACGACGGTTACATCACCGACTTCGCCTGGGGCTACAGATTGCGAGGGCAACTGGAGTACCCGGACCTGTTGGGCGTAGGCGTCAGCACTTACCCGAGTTTGTTCCTGGGGCAGGACGTGGAAGGGGTTTCGATGGACGGCCAGTTCAACGAAGGCCGGTTTACCGTCGGTGCCGGCGTTCGTTTCGACTACCTGAAGGCCCACAGCCTGGAGTTCAACTATGTGACGTACAACAACGACGCCAAGTACGACCCGTTGCGTGACCGGGACTACTACTCGATGAATTACAGCTACAAGTTCTGATGAGGAACAAGGCATGAAAACAATAAAGACTTGCCACACCCCGCGTGCCCTGGCTATTGCCATCGCACTGTTGCTTGGCGGGAACGACGCTTTCGCCAAATTGACCGACGCAGAGGCGGCGCGCCTGGGTAACGACCTTACTCCGGTTGGCGCCGAGAAGGCCGGCAATGCCGATGGCAGCATTCCAGCCTGGCAGGGCGGCCTGACGGCTCCTCCGGCAGGCTGGAGTCCGGAGAAGGGCTACGTTGATCCGTTCCCGCAAGACAAGCCGCAGATGGTGATCACCGCGGCCAACGCCGATCAATACAAAGACAAGCTGTCGCCCGGCACCCTGGCTTTGTTGAAGAAGTATGACAACTTCAAGATGCCGATCTACCAGACCCGGCGCACCGCCGCACTGCCGGCTGAAGTCACCGCCAAAGCCAAGACTCAGTCCACTCAGGTCGAGTTGCAGGGTTTCGGTTTGAGCAACCTCAATGGCTCGAACATACCGTTCCCGATCCCGAAGAACGGTCAGGAAGCAATCTGGAACCACTTGGTTCGCTACTTGGGCGGTGGCTTCGAGCGGACCTATCACTGGTTCCCGGTACGTAGCAGCGGCGAGTTCTACAAGGTTGGTTTCCGCGAGAACCGCGTGTTCGACCAGAACATGGATCGCAGTATGGACAACCACCTGTTTTCCTTCCTGGGCTACTTCCTCGAACCGGCCACGTTGCAGGGCACGGTCTACCTGGTGCGTGAACCGGTGGACCAGGTCAAGGAAGCGCGCTCGGCCTGGATCTACAACGCCGGTGCACGTCGTGTGCGCCGCGCGCCGGATCTGGCGTATGACAACGTCAGCGATGGCACCGAGAGCATGCGGGTGACCGACCAGTACGACGGCTATAACGGCGCGCCCGACCGCTATGACTGGAAACTGGTCGGCAAGCAGGAAATCTATGTTCCGTACAACGACTACAAGTTGTCCGATAAGTCGCTGAAATACGAAAACATCCTGCAAAAAGGCACCGTCAATGCCGACCTGATGCGCTACGAACTCCACCGTACCTGGGTCGTCGAGGGCACGCTCAAGGCCGGGCAGAAGCATATCTACGGCAAGCGCGTGATGTATCTCGACGAGGACAGCTGGACCGTGTTGCTCGAAGACGCCTACGACACTCGCGGCCAGCTATGGCGCATTGGCGTGCACCCGACGATCCAGTTCTATGACGTCGGTGTGCCGTGGTACCGCGCCAACATCTTCCATGACCTGAGCAACGGCAACTACATGGTCTCGGGCCTGGACAATGAGGTCAAGCAACCCTGGAAGTTCGGCGTCAAGGGGCGTCAGGCCGACTTCCAGCCCGATGCCCTGCGTCGCGCTGGTCACTAAGCCCTCAGGCAGTCTCAAGGCGACCCGATTGCGGGTCGTCGATTACAAATACAAGAGAGGAGCGGCCAATGGCTATTTTGGGCAAGTCCGTTCACAGGGTGTTGTGGGCGGCACTCATCGCGGCATCTGCTGTACATGCCGAGACGCCTGGCTCGATCCAGACCGGGATCAATTCACAGCGAATCATCCTGCTCGATATCCAGCGCGTGGGCAGTCAACTGTTCAGTGCCGGCGAGCGCGGCTGGATCCTTCGTTCCGCGGATGATGGGCAACATTGGCAGGGCATTCATACGCCAGCCGATCGAACGCTGACCGGGCTTGCTTTCGCCAACGACCGACTGGGCATCGCCGTTGGACATGGCGCGACCCTGTTGCGCACCACCGATGGCGGTCAGCAATGGACAGCCGTAGGGGTGGAGGGTATCGGTCATGATTCGCTGCTCGGTGTCACCTACCTGGGCGGCCAGCATTTCGTCGCCTATGGCGCATTCGGTCACTATCTGGAATCCGTCGACGCTGGCTTGAGCTGGAGCAAAAAAACGGTGATGGGGGAGGACTTCGATCGGCACATTGCCAAAGTGCTGAAGGTCGGTGGTGACCTGTTCCTTTTCGGCGAATCCGGCACCTTGCTGCGCTCGCGTGACCTGGGGCTGAACTGGGAAGCGTTGCAATCCCCTTACGAGGGTTCTTTTTTTGGCGGACTGCAGACGCCAAGTGGTGCGCTGTTGGCTTTCGGCATGCGCGGCAATCTGTATCGCTCAAACGACCGGGGAGATACCTGGCAGCTGATTCCCCTGGACGCCAAGGTTGCACTGCAAGGGGGGCAGGTTTTGCCTGACGGGCGTATCGCCCTGGTCGGCAATGCCGGACTGCTGGCACTGAGTAACGACGATGGCAAAAGCTTTGAGCTGAGTCACGCCGCTCGTGGCGGGCTCTCGCAGATCGTTGCGGTGACCGGCGGTGCCCTGGCCGTGGGCGATGCCGGTGTTCAGTCTCTGAGCTTGACGCAAGCGACAGCCAATTGAGGTTTCTATGAGTAAGTACCACGACAATCAGGGGCTCGAGCTTGTGGGCGACGTTCAGGTGCTCGACCGCCACCACTTCTCCCGTAGTCTGGTCGGTCGGGTGTCCTGGTGGATTTTTCACTTGCGTCGCCCGCTTCTGATTTTTTTCATTCTATTGACGCTGCTGTTTACCTTCACCGCCACACGGCTGCGTGTGGAGGCGGGCTTTTCCAAGATGATCCCGCTGCAGCATGAGTACATGCAGTCCTTTCTCAAGTACCAGTCGGTTTTCGGCGGCGCCAACAAAGTGTTGCTGGCGTTGAAGAACGAAAAGGGCGAGATCTTCGACCCCGGATTCATGGAGAGCTTGCATCAGGTCACCGAGGAAGTTTTCTACATCAAGGGCGTCGAGCGTAGCTCGGTCACTTCGTTGTTCACCTCCAATGTGCGCTACAACGAGGTCGTAGAAGACGGCTTCAGGGGCGGCAACATTGTTGCGGCCGACTTCTCCGGTACTCCAGAGCAGCTGAAGGCGGTGCGCGAAAATGTGCTGAAGTCCGATTGGGTCGGCCGTATCGTCTCCAATGACTTGAGCGCCGCCATGGTGGTGGCGAACTTGCAGGAAGTGGACCCGGAGACCGGTTTGCGTCTGAGTCTGCAAGCGGTCAGCCAGTCCCTGGAGGCGATTCGCGCCAAACACGAAAAAGATGGCGTCAGCGTGCACATCATTGGCTTCGCCAAGTCGACCGGGGATATCGCAGACGGTGCCGCCGGGGTGCTGCTGTTCTTCGCCGTGGCCTTCGTGATCACCGCACTGTTGCTGTATTGGTATTGCGGCTCGCTGATGCTGACGTCCTGGGCGTTGGTTTGCGCCATGGTCCCGGTGGTATGGCTACTGGGTCTTCTGCCGCTGTTGGGGTTGGCGCTCGACCCCATGTCGATTTTGGTGCCGTTCCTGATTTTCTCCATTGGTGTCTCCCATGCGGTGCAGATGACCAACGCCTGGAAACTGGAAGTGTTGCATGGTCACGACAGCATTACCGCTTCGCGCAATTGCTTCCAGAAGCTCTTCATTCCAGGTGCCATGGCGCTGCTGGCCAATGCACTGGGGTTTCTGGTAATCGCCTTCGTGCAGATCGAGATGGTGCGGGAACTGGCCATCACCGCGACCTTGGGGGTCAGCCTGATGATCCTCACCAACAAACTGCTGTTGCCGATCCTGCTGTCTTACATGCGCATTTCGGCCAGGGATGCCGAGCGCCTGCGGGGCAAGGAAACCTCTGGGGACTGGTTGTGGGAACATCTGGGGGGATTGGCAACCCGCAAGGGCAGTGTGCCGGTCATCCTGATTGCGGTGGTTCTGCTCGGTGTCGGCATGTGGCAGGCGGGAAAGTTGAAGGTGGGAGACACGGGGCAGGGTGTCCCGGAGCTGCGTGCCGATTCGCGTTATAACCAGGACGTGGCGATGGTCACCCGTAACTTCGCCATCGGCGTTGATCTGTTGCAGGTGGTGGTTGAGGCAAAGGGCAACGAGTCGCCCTGTGTTGACCGCAACATTCTGGGCAAAGTCGAAGATTTCGAATTCGAGATGAAGCAGACCCCGGGCGTCGGTACGGTGCGAGGGCTGGCGGGTTATGTCGGGCAGATCACCCAGGGCTACGCGGAAACCTTCATCAAATGGCGCACCATTCCCGAGGAGCAGGCGCAAATTGCCCAAGGCGTGGGTTTCGCCACGCGTCTTGGCAATGAACTGATGAACTCCACCTGCAGTGCCATGCCGATCTCGCTGTACACCGAAGATCACCAGGCCTCGACTATCAGCAACATCATCGAACGGATCAAGGCGTTCAAGGTAACCCACGACGGCGATGACCTTCGTTTTCAACTGGCCAGTGGCAATGTCGGGGTAATGGCCGCGACCAATGAGGCGGTCGAGGCGGCGGACAAGTGGGTGAATCTCGCGCTTTTCGGCTCGGTGACCTTACTCTGCCTGCTGAGCTTTCGCTCGCTGCGTATCACCCTGTGCATCATCCTTCCACTGGCGCTGGTCACGGTGCTGTGCAACGGGTTGATGGCATGGCTGGGTATCGGTCTGAAGGTCAACACGCTACCGGTGGTGGCCCTGGGTGTCGGGGTCGGCGTGGATTACGGCATTTACCTGTTCGAGCGGATCAAGCACGAAATGCATTCACGTCATTCAGACTTGCGTCAGGCGTTTGTCGAAGCGCTGAAGCAGCGTGGCACTGCCTCGTTGTTCACCGCAATAACAATGACGGTGTCCGTGTCCACATGGGTGTTTTCCACCCTCAAGTTCCAGGCCGACATGGGCGTGCTGTTGGCGTTCATGTTCCTGGTCAACGTCTGGGGCGCCATCCTGTTGCTACCGGCACTGGCGGCATGGCTGCTACCGCCGGTGCACGCCGGCAAGCATCCTGCGCAGCCATCCGCAAACTAACTCCATGCAGTACTTTGGCGGCCTTCGGGCCGTCTTTTTTTGGGGGGGAGTCAGGGGTGCTACGCTTGTATCGATACGCTTGGGCATCTGCCAGTTTGCTGCTGCAAAGGAGTGGGCTGAAGTGTGGGCTGGGAAGCTTTACCAAAACCCAGAAACGACAAAGCCCTGAAAAATCAGGGCTTTGTCGTATAAAGATGGCGGAGGCGATGGGATTCGAACTCATGGACCTGTTACAGTCGACGGTTTTCAAGACCGTTGCCTTAAACCACTCGGCCACACCTCCGTTTGCGTTGCGGGCGCCATAATACCTGAATGAAACACACTGTCAAACTCTCTGCATAGCTAGTTACAGAGCGTCTGTTATGATCTTTGCGACTGAACGTTTCAAACCAACAGGAGTGTCGCCATGCGCGAACAGGATTACGCAGTTAATAACAGCGTGCAGGCTGAGCAGCTAGAGGTTAGCCGCGTCCTGCGCAACACATACGGCTTGCTCGCCCTGACCCTCGCATTCAGCGGCGTGACGGCCTACGTTGCCCAGCAGATGCGTGTTGGCTACCCGAATATCTTCGTGGTGCTGATCGGCTTCTACGGTCT
Source organism: Pseudomonas sp. GW456-E7 (assembly GCF_059424105.1). Lineage (NCBI taxonomy): Bacteria > Pseudomonadati > Pseudomonadota > Gammaproteobacteria > Pseudomonadales > Pseudomonadaceae > Pseudomonas > Pseudomonas sp. GW456-E7. The sequence continues at coordinate 69,338 of NZ_JBWKZB010000015.1, forward strand.
TTTCTTCCTCACCAACAAACTCCGTGATTCCGCCTGGGGCCTGGTGTCGGCATTTGCCCTGACCGGTTTCATGGGTTTCCTGCTTGGTCCGATCCTCAACCGTTACCTGGGTATGCAGGGCGGCGCTGAAGTGGTCAGCTCGGCCTTCGCGATGACCGCGCTGGTGTTCGGCGGCCTGTCGGCCTATGTGCTGATCACCCGCAAGGACATGAGCTTCCTCGGCGGTTTCATCACGGCAGGCTTCTTTGTGCTGCTGGGTGCGACGCTGGCGAGCTTCTTCTTCCAGATCAGCGGTCTGCAACTGGCGATCAGCGCAGGTTTCGTGCTGTTCTCCTCGGTCTGCATTCTGTTCCAGACCAGCGCCATCATTCATGGCGGTGAGCGCAACTACATCATGGCCACCATCAGCCTGTATGTATCGATCTACAACCTGTTCGTCAGCCTGTTGCAGCTGTTCGGCATCATGAGCCGTGATGACTGATCGTCGGCCTTGAAGTAAAAAACCCGCTCAGGCGGGTTTTTTATTGCCTGGAAACCAGGGTTACTCGGTAATGACAATGCTGCCGTCAGCTTGCTGGCGGTAGATGGTGTAGGGCAGCAGCAAGGTGTCCATCGCCCCGGACACGACCACATCGAGCAGCACGATGGCGGGGGCGGGGCCATGCACCTGCGCATCCCGACCCTCTTCAAGGGGCGCGTTCAGCATGCAAAAATCGTAGGTCACGCCGCTGTAGATTCGCGGTACCGCACCGCAGTAACTCTTTTGTTCCTTGAGACTTCTCGAGGCTACTTCGTCACTGCGCACAACCGTCTGAATCGTGCCGCAACCCGCAAGCATCATTGCCACCAGTAGCATTGCCTGAGTTTTCATACCGTCAATCCTTCGCCGGAAACCATCAATCTACGTCAGTCTGAAACAAATATCACTCACGCCATGGGCGGCAACCGGCGCTTGACCGGGGTTTTCTTGACGATGGCCGTGTTGGTTTCAGCGTGGGTGTTGAGGCGGTCGAGCAGGGTGTCCAGTTGTTCCATCGAGCGCACGTGCAGGCGTGCGATGAAACAGTCGTCGCCGGTCACTTTGTCGCACTCGGTGAATTCGGGAATGGCCATGATTTGCCGCTCCACCTCTTGCAACTGGCCCGGCAACGGGCGAATACGCACGATGGCCTGGAGTTGATAACCGAAGCTTTTCGGGTCGATTTCAACGGTGTAGCCCTTGAGTACACCACGCTCTTCCAGGCGGCGCAGGCGCTCGGCAACACTGGGGGAGGACAGGCCACTGATTTGCGCCAGAGCCTTGAGCGAGCGTCGCGAGTCTTCCATCAGGGCCGTGATCAGCACTTGGTCGATGTCATCGGTCATGGCGAAACCCTCTGTTAGGCATTTTTTCAAAACTGCCTTCATAAAAAAGGCCGATTCAGAGTTTAGCCTGCTTTTTGCTATGGAGTGGCGCTGTGGTGCATTGGCATACTTTGGCCACAAACACAGGAGTCTGATGATGGACAAAACCCTACGCCGCGGTTCGTTTGAAATGACGGCCGCCATGCTGATCTCCGGCACCATCGGTTGGTTCGTGCTGGTGTCCGGGCAACCGGTGCTGGATGTGGTGTTCTGGCGCTGCCTGTTCGGTGCCGGCACCTTGCTGCTGATTTGCGCCGCCTTCGGCTTTCTGCGCCCCGGTATTCTGACCCGCACCACGTTTTTGCTCGCCGTGCTCAGCGGGGTGGCGATTGTCGGCAACTGGGTGTTGTTGTTCGCCTCCTATTCCCGGGCGTCGATTGCCATCGGCACCGCCGTCTATAACGTTCAGCCGTTCATGCTGGTCGGGCTGGCGGCGCTGTTTCTCAACGAAAAGATCACCACGCAGAAAATGCTCTGGCTGGGCGTGTCGTTTCTCGGGATGCTGGCCATCGTCAGTGCCCATGGCAGCCAGGGCGAGAGCGGCAGCGATTACCTGACGGGCATTGCCCTGGCATTGGGCGCGGCGTTTCTCTATGCGATTGCCGCGCTGATCATCAAGCGTTTGACGGGGACGCCACCGCACCTGATTGCGCTGATCCAGGTCAGCACCGGTGTGTTGTTGCTCGCGCCATTGGCGAATCTTTCGACACTGCCGCAGGCGCCGAGCGCATGGGCCAGCCTGGTGACACTGGGCATGGTGCACACCGGTGTGATGTATGTGTTGCTGTACGGCGCCATTCAAAAACTGCCCACTGCGCTGACGGGGGCGCTGTCCTTCATCTATCCGATTGCGGCGATTTTCGTCGACTGGTTTGCCTTCGGTCATCGTCTGGAGCCGCTGCAGTGGATCGGTGTCGCGGCAATCCTGCTGGCCGCCGCCGGTATGCAACAAGGCTGGTCGCTGAAGTTTCGGCGCACGGTGACGCCGTAACCCGCTTCGCCGGCGTCAGATGTTCCAGTGCGGCGCGCTCCTGGCCAGGCGCTGGCGCATCTCGCCGATGTTGGCGGCCAGTTGTCGGGTCAGCAGGCGATAGCCATCCAGCCTGTTGTAGACCGGTGCATCGAGGCTGACCAGCGGCACCTCCATGGGCCGATCGAGACGCTGGGCGGCGCCTGATTTCAACGCCCGGGCCATGCCGATCAATTGCACGCGGATCTGGCGATGCTCGGCGTTCAATGCCGTTTGCAGGAGCGTCATGGCCTCGGGGTCATTGGCATCCGGTCGGGTATTGCCAAGGATTTCCAGGGTGCTGACGCACATGCGCAGGTTGCGCTGGATGGCATCGAGCTCGGTCATGGAAATCTTCACTTCCTTGGACACCGACGGCATCAGTGAGCGCAGTTGCACCATCGCCGCATTCAGGCGCGTCATGAGCTTGAGGTGTTCGTCGGCGGTGATGGCCTGGCCGTCAATGATGCGCCCGTAGACTTTCGCGCAATCACGCAGGGCATCGGCCAGGTTGTAGCGCCAGGAATACACCGCATACAGCGGCAGGGCGAAGGAAAACGCCAGGGCCAGGGCAATGCCGATCAGGATATCCACTCCGCGCCACAAGCCATCGGTGACCGGGTTGTCGCCATGCCCTGCGACGATGAACACGGTAATCGCCGACAGCAGTGCGGTGTAGCCGCCCTTGCCGATGGCGTGATACGAGAAAAACCCGCAGACCACCGACATCGCGAAATAGGTCAGCCAGGGCATTCCGAGCCAGGCCTGTTGTGCCACCAACGCCAGGCCGACACCGGCGCCGATCAAGGTGCCGATGGCACGCTCGGCGGCTTTCTTGCCGATGTTGCCGTGGTGCTGCAAGCCGCCGATCACCACCAGCATGGTCACCGACGCCCATTCACCGTGGGGCAGTTTGATCCCGGTGGTCAGCAGGATCGTCGCCAGCAAGCCGAGCGACACCCGCACCGCATGGATCACCCGGGCATGGCGGTAGCGCCGGTACGGGTCCAGCAACGGACGCAGCAATCGGCGCAGCAGCGGTGGCAGTCGATCGGCTCTGGATGTACTCAGGCTGGCTCTCCTCAGAAGATGTAGTCGGTGGTCAGGAAGCTCGAACTGCGGCCACTGATGATCTCGCTGATCAGGTCCTTGTTGGTCTCCTGGAACTTGGTGGCCACCAGCGTGCGGATTGAAAACACCCGCAGCGCATCATGTACCGACAGGGTGCCTTCGGCCGAGTTCTTGCGACCATTGAAGGGGTAGGTGTCCGGGCCACGCTGGCATTGGGCATTGAGGTTGATGCGCCCGACCTGGTTGGCAAAGGTGTCCACCAGCCGGCCGACCGCCACCGGATTGGTGCCGAAGATGCTCAACTGCTGGCCGAAGTCCGACTCCAGCACGTAGTCGATCACGGTATCCAGATGACGGTACGGCACGATGGGGATGACCGGGCCGAACTGTTCTTCCTGATAAACGCGCATCTGCGGCGTAACCGGGTACAGCACCGCCGGGTAGAAGAACGACGCCCGGGCCTCGCCACCGTTGGGGTTGACCACCCTGGCGCCTTTGTTCTCGGCATCCGCCACCAGTGCGTGCAGATAGTCGACCTTGCCCGATTCCGGCAGGGGCGTCAGGGCGACGCCACTTTCCCAGGGCATGCCGGGCTTGAGGTTGGCGAGCCTGGCATTGAATTTGTCGATGAAGGACTCGACCACGTCTTCGTGGACAAACAGGATCTTCAGGGCCGTACAGCGCTGGCCATTGAATGACAGCGACCCGGTCACCGCTTCACTGACCGCATTGTCCAGGTCCACTTCCGGCAGGACGATGCCCGGGTTCTTCGCATCCAGGCCCAGCGCCGCGCGCAAGCGGTGGGGTTTGGGATGGAGTTTTTTCAGGTCGCTGGCGGCTTTGTTGGTGCCGATGAAGGCGAAGATGTCGATCTTGCCGCTGGCCATCAGCGCACTGACCGTCTCGCGGCCGCTGCCATAGATGACGTTGATCACCCCGGCCGGGAAGCTGTCGCGGAAGGCTTCCAGCAATGGGCGAATCAGCAGCACGCCGAGTTTCGCCGGTTTGAACACCACGGTGTTGCCCATGATCAGCGCCGGGATCAGCGTGGTGAAGGTTTCGTTCAACGGATAGTTGTAAGGCCCCATGCACAGGGCGACGCCCAGCGGCACGCGGCGGATCTGGCCGAGGGTGTCCTGTTCCAGTTCAAAACGACTGGAGCGACGATCGAGCTCTTTGAGCGCGTTGACGGTGTCGACGATGTAGTCGCAGGTGCGGTCGAACTCCTTTTCCGAGTCCTTGAGGTTCTTGCCGATTTCCCACATCAGCAACTTGACCACGGCGTCGCGCTGCTCGCGCATGCGCCCGAGAAAGGTTTCGACGTGCTGGATGCGCTCGGCCACACGCATGGTCGGCCACAATCCCTGGCCACGGTCGTAGGCGCGCACGGCAGCGTCGAGGGCGGTCAATGCGGTGTCGGCATCGAGCAGCGGCGTGCTGCCGAGTATCACTTGTTCGTCGCCATCGGCACCCGTCAGGTATACCGGGCTGCGGACCTGGGCCAGTGGCCCGTTCCAGGTTTTCAGTACGCCATCGACCAGGTACTCACGCTGTTCGGTCTGGCCGTCGAGGCGGTACTTTTCCGGGATGTCGGCTGGGCTCGGGAACAGGTTCTGGAGAATATCGGCTGTGGTCATGTCGCTACCCCTCTGGATTGGGTGATGCACTGATGAATCGTTTTAGCAGACCTCAGCGACCCTTGTCATGACTCATCTCAGCGTTTTGCCGTTCGCGGATCTATCGCTGCCCTGCGTCATGGCCTCAGAAGCGCCCCTTGTTGGCCCCCAATGCCCTCAACCCGCCCGCGTGGAGTGCCTTAGTGTTGAGCTCTCCTTGATCACAACAAAAAAGCTGCACCCGGCCGACCGGGCAGCCCATGAGAGGACAGCCATGCGGGCAAGCCGATTAACTGAAAAGCCTAGCCTTTGTTTGGCATTGGCGGGGTGTGCCTTTGCGTTGCTTGCAGGGTGCGAAGAACCGAAAAACCCGCCGAGCCGTAGCGAAGCCGGTGCCGCGAGGCCCGCCGACGCCGAGCTGGCTCAGGTCTACGACAACAGCTGCAAGCTTTGCCACGCCAACCCGGCGGCCGGTGCACCGCTGACCGGCGACATCAAGGCCTGGGAGCCACGGGTGCTGCAGGGCGCCGACACGCTGCTCGATCACGCGATCAACGGCTACAACGGCATGCCGCCGATGGGCATGTGCATGCAGTGTTCGCAGGAACAGTTCCTGGCGCTGATTGCCTTTATGTCCGGCCAGCAAATCCAATAACAAGAACGGCAGGGTGCGATTCATGACGATGGACCTGACACGGCGTCAGTTGTTGCAACGGGCGAGCGTCATCGGCGCTTTTACCGCGCTCGGCTCAGCCCCGGCGCTGGCCGAGCTGCTGCGCGCGCCACGGTTGATTCCCTGGCGCAACTGGTCGGGTGGCCAGAATTGCCTGCCGGCGGCGCGGCTGGCGCCCAAGAACCTGGATGAGTTGACCCAAGTGGTGCGTCAGGCCCCCGGCAAGATCCGTCCGGTGGGTTCGGCGCATTCCTTCAGCGCGCTGGTGCCCACCGACGGTACCTTGCTGTCGCTGAGCTATTTCTCGGGGTTGCTCGATCACGATCCGAACACCCTGCAAGCCGAGTTCGCCGCCGGCACGCCGATGTCGCGCATGGGCACACCGCTCAAGGATATCGGCCAGGCCCTGCAAAATATGGCCGACATCGATTACCAGACCCTCGCCGGCGCGATCGCGACCTCGACCCACGGCACCGGCAAGCACTTTCAATCCTATTCGGCGCACGTCTGCGGCTTGCAGTTGGTGACCGCCGGCGGCGAGGTGCTGGATTGCGATGCCAATCGTCATCCTGAGGTGTTCAGCGCCGCCAGGGTGTCCCTGGGGGCGTTGGGCGTGGCGACCAGAGTGCGTCTGCAAAACCGCCCGGCGTATCGTTTGAGGGAGCGGCAGTGGATCGCCAAAACCGAAGAGTTGCTCGAAGACCTGGACAAGAACACCCGGGAAAACCAGCACTGGGAAATGCTCGTGGTGACCCATTCCGACTACGCCTTGTCGATCGCCCTGAACGAAACCAGCGACCCGGCCACACCGCCGGTCCCGGCGGATGAGGAGGGCGGCAACGAGTTTGTCACCTTGATCGAGAAGATCGACAAGTACGCCAGCGACTTCCCGGATCTGCGCCGCACCATGCTCAATAACCTGCGCCACCTGGCCAGCTTCGATGACCGGGTGGGGGACTCGTTCGACATCTACGCCAACGTGCGCACGGTGCGCTTCAACGAAATGGAATATTCCGTGCCGGCCGAGTACGGCCCGGCCTGTTTGCGCGAGATCCTCAAGCTGATCCGGGACAAAGACCTGCGCACCTGGTTTCCGATCGAATACCGTTACGTCAAGGCCGATGACATTCCCTTGAGCATGTTCGAAGGCCGCGACAGCTGTTCGATTTCGGTCCACCAGCATTACCAGATGGATCATCACAACTTCTTCGCCGCCATCGAGCCGATTTTCTGGAAGTACAACGGCCGACCGCATTGGGGCAAGTTGCACACGCTGAACGCGAAAAACCTGCAGCCGCTGTACCCGCGCTGGCAGGAGTTCATTCAGGTGCGGCAGGCACTCGACCCCAGCGGCAAATTCCTCAATGCGCATTTGTCATCGATCCTGGGGGTGAGCTGATGGCCGTCAATCGCCGTAATTTTCTGCTGGGCACCGCAGGTGTCGGCGCCTTGTTGGCGGGTGTCGGGGCGTGGCTGCGGCCGGGTGACCGAGGTGCGCCCTACAGCGACTATTTCCGCCTGCTCAACCGCGAGCTCAAGGACCACGGGCCGATGCGTCCGGTGATGCTGATCGACCTTGATCGGCTGGATCACAACATCGACGTGGTGATGCAATCGGTCAAGCGTGGCGGCAAACACCTGCGGCTGGTGGAGAAATCGCTGCCGGCACCGGGGCTTCTGGCCTACATCGCCCAGCGCGCCGGCACGCAACGCCTGATGTCGTTTCACCAACCCTTTCTCAATCATGACGCCGTGCAGTTTCCCGAGGCCGATATTCTGTTGGGCAAGCCGCTGCCGGTGCGTTCGGCGCAGTTGTTCTATCAGTCGCACAAGGGGCTTTTCGATCCTTCGAAGCAATTGCAATGGCTGCTCGATACGCCAGAGCGTTTGCAGCAATACCTCGCCCTGGCTCAGGGGCTGGGCACGCGAGTACGGGTGAATATCGAGCTGGATGTCGGGCTGCATCGCGGAGGTATCAACGACCTTGGCGTACTCAGGCAGATGCTGACGCTGATCAGCCAGCACCCGCAGCATCTGGAGTTCGCCGGGTTCATGGGCTACGACCCGTTCGTGGGCATGGGCGTGCCGGGGATTCTGGGCTCGCCCGAGGAGCTGTTCGCCAAGGTGATGCTGATCTACCAGCGCTGCGTCGATTTCACCCGTCAGCAATATCCCGGTTTATGGCGAGAAGGATTGACCCTCAATACGGCCGGCAGTCCGAGCTATCGCCTGCACGAGCAAGAGCAACTCAGCAGCGAAGTGTCGGTGGGGACGGCGATGCTCAAGCCCACTCACTATGACTTGCCCTCGCTGGTGGAGCATGTGCCGGCCGCTTACATCGCAACGCCGGTGCTGAAAAGCACCGGGGCGGTGAACATTCCGGCGCTGGATGACCGGTCCAGGCTGTTTTCCTGGTGGGACGCCAATCAGCGCGAGACGTTTTTTATCTACGGCGGCAACTGGATGGCGGAGTTCGAATCGCCACCGGGGTTGCAGAGCAATGGTGTGTATGGCCGCAGTTCGAACCAGGAGATGGTCAATGGTTCGGCGGCGGTGGGGCTTGGGGTTGAGGACCAGGTGTTCTTGCGGCCTGCCCAGACGGAGGCGGTGTTGTTGCAGTTTGGGGATTTGCTGGCGGTTCGGGGTGGGAAGATTGTGGATAGCTGGCCGGTGTATTCCTGAAGGATTTTTTGTGGATGTGCCGCCGCCTTCGCGAGCAAGCCCGCTCCCACAGGGGAATGCATTCCAAATGTGGGAGCGGGCTTGCTCGCGAAGGCGTCAGCTCAGTCAAAACGCATACGGGATACTGACCTTGGCCCAAAGCATTTCCCCTTCAGGCCGGTTTTCCACGTCGAATTCCTTGGCCCAGCGAATCTCCGCGCTGGCGTACTTGAGAAAGGTCCAGTGCAGCGCCGGACCAATCGCAAACACCTGGCCGCGCACCCCGTCGTTCACGTCCTGGCCGTTGAACTGCACGGTGTGGCCGAACTGTTTGTCATCGGTGGTTTGCTTGAGGTAGTAGCCGTTCAGCCCGAACATCAGGTCGTCGGTGATCTTGAAACTGGCGGAATAGTCGATGTGGAAAATCTGCCCCGACTTGTAATCGGTGTCTTTGTTTTTCTCGTTGAAACTGTAGGTGGTCTTCATCGACACCTCGGTTCTGTCCGTCGGCAGCCAGGTGAAGGAGAACAGCGGTTTGTAGGTGTAGAAGTTGTTGCTGGTGTTGGCCAGGCGATCGACGCTGTATTCGCCGGTCGGCACCGTGACTTCAATGGCGGCGCCGAGGGTCAGGTTCGGGCCCATGTCCCAGAGAATGATCGGCGCGATGGTGGTGTCGCCCATGCCTTCGCGGGTGTCCTGCGGCAGGCCGAACACCGAGACTTCCTGCTTGAGCCAAGGCTGCGCGATGTAGCCGGCCAGCCGGCCGCCAAACACCCGCACCGGGCTGAGGTAATCCAGGCGCGGGATGACGGCCGTGGATTCGATCTCGACGTTCGGCACCTTGCCGCCGAGGGAGCTGATGTTCAGCTTCGTGGCCTTGTAGTGGTTGTAGTAGAGGTTGAACGCAACCATGTTGTCCGGAAGGCTGTCGGGCGACAGCGGCAACATGAAAAAGCCGTCGGTGCCGGGGCCGATGTTGTCCACGCCAGCCTCGGTGGCGAGGGCCGGTTGCAGGGCGCAGACGCCGGCCAGGCTGATGACCATCAGGGGAAGTGTCGTGCGAGTCGCGATCATGGGTGTACTCATTATTATTGTTGGCGGGCTGTCCGGCATCCCTACGAGGGCCGCCCCATAGAAATAAGCTGTCCGCGCCCTGCAAGGCAGGGTATTGGCGGCCATTTAGGGGGACTTCTGCGGACAGCCTTTAAACGCTGTGCTAACTTCCTTCGACATAACCGGTTACAAAAATAAGAATGCTGCTCGTCCCGGAATGTATGGCCCCATGCAAATGAAAGTGATCGATCCCACCTTTGAACTGGCGCTGGTGTCGCCGTTTCTCCTGCAAACCCTGGCCGAAGTCGCCGAGCAGAAGGGCATCAACCCACAGAGCCTGTGCCGGGGGTTGGGGTTTGACCTTGAAGACCTTCAGGATCCGGCGCAGCGCATTTCCTATCGCCAGGCCGTGGCCATGATTCAGCGTGCGCTCAAGGCCTTGCCCAATCAGGGGCTGGGCCTGTGGGTCGGCGCGCAGAATGTGCTCGGCACGCTGGGGCTGTTGGGGCATGTGTTGTCGCTGTGCAAGACCCTGCGCGATGCCTTTGAACTGGGCATCCGCCATCAACACACCTCGGGCGGCATTGTCGTGTCCAGTGTGGAGGAGGCGGGTGACCGGGTGTTTGTCGACGTTGAATGTCGCTTGCCGTTCGCCGATGTGCAGTTGTTCGCGGTCGAGGAGTTTTTCGCCAGCCTGCTGGTGTACGGCCGGGCGCTGGTCGGGGCGGATTTCAAGCCGGTGGCCGTGGAGTTCATCCATGCGGCGCCGGACTATCTCGGCGAATATTCGCGCCTGCTGGGGCCGGATGTGCGTTTTGGTTGCCTGCAAAACCGCATGGTGATCGATGGGCATTGGCTGGACGTCCAATTGCCCAATCACCACTCCCTGGCCCTGCGTCAGGCCGTGAAACTGCTCGAACTGGAAGCCGCGCAGGTGCACCAGAAAATGGACCTGATCCAGGCGGTGGAACGGGCGATTGCCCGGGACCTGACCGAGGGCAGCCACATCGAGAAAATCGCCAGCGACCTGAACATGAGCAGCCGCACCTTGCGTCGGCGCCTCACCGAACACGCGCTGACGTTCGAAGCGCTGCTGGAACAAGTGCGCCAGGCCCGCACCATGAGCCTGCTGGCCAACCCGGACATGTCCATCGAACGCATCACTGAGGAAGTCGGCTACAGCGACGTACGCAGCTTTCGCCGGGCGTTCAAGCGCTGGACCGGCATGAGCCCGAGTGCGTTCCGTAGTGAAAGCCCCAGCGTTGTTTGATCCTTCTGTGGTGAGCGGTTTCTGTGGTGAGTAGGACTCTGTGGTGAGTGGGCTTCTGTGGTGAGTGGGCTTCTGTGGCGAGGGGGCTTGCCCCCGTTGGAGCGCGAAGCGGTCCCCTACATTTCCAGTCATACCGCGTCGGCAGGTTTTGGGGCTGCTTCGCAACCCAACGGGGGCAAGCCCCCTCGCCACAGAAGCCCGCTCCACAGAAGCCCCCCTTTGCCACAGGTTCCTGACCTCCGACGGCACACAAAACCTCACACACCGGTTAAACTCCATGCTCTTTTTCAAGGAGTTCATATGAGTCATTACCAGCCGGGCATTCTCGCCACCCCCGTTCCACCTCAAGCCCGCCATATGTTCTTCGCGCTCGAATCCGCCGCTGCACTGCCGGCCGCGCTCGATAACCTGCAAGGGCTGGTGGACGGCAAGTCGGTGGTGGTCGGCTTCGGCGAGTCCCTGGTCAAGGCGCTGGGCGGGCAGATCGAAGGTCTGCGGCCGTTCCCGGCGCTGACGGGCGTCGGCGTCGACAATCCGTCGACCCAACACGCGCTCTGGTGCTGGCTGCACGGTGAAGACCGTGGCGAGTTGCTCAACCGCAGCAACGCCATCGCCGCGGCATTGGCCCCGGCGTTGCGCCTGGTGCAGATGAACGAAACCTTCCGCCACATGACCGGCCATGACCTGACCGGCTACGAAGATGGCACCGAAAACCCGCACGACGAAGCCGCAGTAGCTGCTGCACTGGTGGCTGAAGGCGCGGACGGCACGGTGGGTGGCAGCTTCGCCGCGATCCAGCAGTGGCAGCATGACCTGAAAGGTTTCCACGGGCTGTCGGCGGATGAGAAAGACAACATCATGGGCCGCCGCCTGAGCGATAACGAAGAGATCGACGATGCGCCGGTTTCCGCCCACGTCAAACGCACCGCCCAGGAAAGTTTTGCACCTGAGGCCTTCGTGGTGCGCCGCTCGATGCCGTGGATCGAAGGGGACCGCGCCGGCCTGATGTTCCTGGCCTTCGGTTTCTCCCTCGACGCCTTCGAAGCCCAACTGCGCCGCATGAGTGGCCTGGAAGACGGCATCACCGACGGTCTGTACCGCATCAGCCGTCCGATCACCGGCGGCTACTACTGGTGCCCGCCGCTCAAGGACGGTCGACTGGACCTGCGCGCATTGCGTAGCGACTGAACGGCAAGGAGAGCCTATGAACCTGGTGCGCTGGGGCATGATCGGTTGTGGCAGTGTCGCTGAACGCAAAAGCGCACCGGCCTTCTACAAAGCGCCCGGATCGGCGCTGGTGGCGGTGATGGGGCGGCGCCTGGAAGCCGTCACCGACTACGCCGCGCGCCACGGCATCGCGAGGGTTTATACCGATGCGCAAGCGCTGATCAACGACCCCGAGGTTGACGCCGTGTACATCGCCACACCGCCCGACAGCCATCACGCCTATGCCTTGCAGGCGGCCACCGCCGGCAAGCATTGCTGCGTCGAGAAACCGATGGCGCTCAACGCCGGGCAAAGTCGCGAGATGCAGCAGGTGTTTGCCGATGCCGGGTTGCATCTGTTCGTGTCCTATTACCGGCGTTCGCTGCCACGCTTCCGGCAGGTGCGGCAATGGCTGGAGGAGGGGCGGATCGGCGAGGTCCGGCACTTGAGCTGGACCCTCACCAAAGCCCCGTCGGCAGTGGATCTGGGTGGCGCGAACAACTGGCGTACCGATCCGGCGATTGCCGGTGGTGGCTACTTCGCCGATCTGGCCAGCCATGGCCTGGACCTGTTCCAGTACCTGTTCGGCGATATCGTCGAAGTCGCCGGGCTCACTGCGCGGCAGGCCGGTTTGTACGCGGCCGAAGATGCCGTCAGCGCCACTTGGCGGTTTGCCGGCGGGGCACTGGGGATGGGCTGCTGGAACTTCGTCGCCGATCGCCGCGAAGACCGGGTCGAAGTGATTGGCAGTCAAGGCCGTATCACTTTTTCAGTGTTCGACGAGCACCCGGTCGAACTGCATGCCGACGAGCACCTCAGCCTGACCATCGAGCATCACGCGCACATTCAGTGGCACCACGTGTTGGGCATGAATGCGCATATTCGTGGTGAGGCGCAGCATCCGGCCGTGGCCGCAGAGGCGCTGAAGACTGATTGGGTGATGGACCAGATCCTCAAGCGGCACTGATCCCTCAGACCAAACATGATCCCCTGTGGGAGCGAGCCTGCTCGCGAAGACATTGTGTCAGGCAATATTTTGTCGGCTGACACACCGCTTTCGCGAGCAGGCTCGCTCCCACAGGGACGGTGGTGAATCTAACCTTATGCGCATTCGGTATTTCTCAAGCGTGTCATAACCTCTCTAAGATCACGTCATAACTCGTTATAACAAGTGATCTGCCATGACCGATAACGTTCTATCCCTGAGCAGCGTCCCGCTGCACACCCAGCTGCGAGACGTGCTGCGTGCCCGCATCCTCGACGGCGAATATCCGCAAGACAGCCAGATGCCTTCCGAAAGCGAGCTTGGCGCCTTGTTCAAGGTCAGCCGCATCACCGTGCGCCAGGCCTTGGGTGACCTGCAAAAGGAAGGGCTGATCTTCAAGATCCACGGCAAGGGCACTTTCGTCGCCAAGCCGAAAACCTTCCAGAACGTCAGCACCCTGCAAGGCCTGGCCGAGTCCATGACCGGTCGCGGCTATGAGGTGATCAACCGCCTGCGCAGCTTCAAGTTCATTGCTGCCGACAAGTTTGTCGCCGAGCGTTTGCAGGTTGCCGAAGGCGAGGTCGTGGCGCAGATCAAACGGGTGCGCCTGATCAATCGCGAGCCGATTTCCCTGGAAATCACCTACCTGCCCAAGGATGTTGGTGAGCGCCTGGAAAAAGCCGACCTGGTCACCCGCGACATTTTCCTGATCCTGGAAAACGACTGCGGCCTGGCGCTCGGTCACGCGGACCTGGCCATCGATGCGGTACTGGCCGACAGCGACCTGACCCAGGCGCTGAACGTCGAACCCGGCTCGCCGATCATGCGCATCGAGCGTCTGACCCACGACGCCGAAGGCCGGCCAGTGGACTTCGAACACCTTTACTACCGTGGCGATGCCTTCCAGTACCGCCTGCGGATCGACCGGCAAAAAGGGGATCAGGCATGACGCGCAGCACGTTGGAGCAGGAATACGACATCGTCGTGATCGGCGGCGGAACCGCCGGGCCGATGGCGGCGATCAAGGCCAAGGAACGCAACCGCGACCTGCGGGTGTTGTTGATCGACAAAGCTAACGTCAAGCGCAGCGGTGCGATCAGCATGGGCATGGACGGCCTGAACAACGCGATCATTCCCGGCCACTCGACCCCGGAGCAGTACACCAAGGAAATCACCATCGCCAATGACGGCATCGTCAACCAGGCGGCGGTTTACGCCTATGCCACCCACAGCTTCGAAACCATCGAGCAACTGGACCGCTGGGGCGTGAAGTTCGAGAAGGACGAAACCGGCGACTACGCGGTGAAAAAGGTCCACCACATGGGCGCTTACGTGTTGCCGATGCCGGAGGGGCACGACATCAAGAAAGTCCTGTACCGGCAGTTGAAGCGCGCGCGGGTGAGCATCACCAATCGCCTGGTGTGCACGCGTTTGCTGACGGATGAAGAGGGCGCGGTCAACGGCGTGATGGGTTTCGATTGCCGCACGGCGGACTTCCATGTGATCAAGGCCAAGGCGGTCATCCTCGCCTGCGGCGCCGCCGGCCGCCTGGGCCTGCCGTCCTCGGGCTACCTGATGGGCACCTACGAAAATCCGACCAATGCCGGCGACGGCTACTCGATGGCCTACCACGCCGGGGCCGAGCTGGCGAACCTGGAATGCTTCCAGATCAACCCGCTGATCAAGGATTACAACGGCCCGGCCTGCGCCTACGTCACCGGCCCCCTGGGTGGCTACACCGCCAACAACAAGGGCGAGCGCTTCATCGAGTGCGACTACTGGAGCGGGCAGATGATGTGGGAGTTCCATCAGGAGCTGGAAAGCGGCAACGGCCCGGTGTTCCTCAAGCTCGATCACCTGGCCGAGGAAACCATCCAGAACATCGAAGAGATCCTGCACAGCAACGAGCGTCCGAGCCGTGGCCAGTTCCATGCCAATCGCGGCACCGACTACCGCACGCAGATGGTCGAGATGCACATCTCGGAAATCGGCTTTTGCAGCGGGCATTCGGCGTCGGGGGTGTGGGTCAACGAGAAGGCCGAGACCTCGGTCAAGGGCTTGTACTCGGCCGGTGACATGGCGGCAGTGCCGCACAACTACATGCTCGGTGCGTTCACCTATGGCTGGTTTGCCGGCAACAACGCGGCGGACTTTGTCGCCGGTCGCGAGTTTTCCGCGCTGGATGCCGCGCAGATCGAAAGCGAAAAGCAGCGGGTCTATGCACCGCTGGACCGCGAGCATGGCCTGCCACCGGCCCAGGTCGAGTACAAGCTGCGGCGCTTCGTCAACGACTACCTGCAACCGCCGAAAGTGACGAAGAAGATGCAGATCGGCCTGCAACGCTTCAGCGACATCCAGCGCGACCTCGACCAGATCAAGGCCCATAACGCCCACGAGCTGATGCGCGCCATGGAAGTCAGCATGATCCGCGACTGCGCCGAAATGGCCGCCCGCGCTTCATTGTTCCGCGCCGAAAGCCGCTGGGGGCTTTACCACCATCGCGTCGATCACCCGCAACGCAACGACCGCGACTGGTTCTGCCATTGCCACCTGAAGAAAGACGAGAACGGTTTGATGAGCAGTTTCAAGAAAGCCGTCGAGCCTTACATCATCCCGCTGGATGCCGACGAGATGCAGGCTTACGACCGGCTGCGGGTCGGTGCCGATGCGGCTTGATGCCGACAACCAGAGAGAGACCGAACATGGCTTACCAACCCCAGGAAATCTTCTTCCGCTCCAACGCACCGGTCACGGTCGATGAAGACAAATGCATCGCCCACAAAGGCTGCACCGTGTGCGTCGACGTTTGCCCGATGGACCTGCTGGCGATCAACCCGGCCACACAAAAGGCCTACATGGCGTTCGACGAATGCTGGTACTGCATGCCCTGTGAAAAGGATTGCCCGACCGGGGCGGTGAAAGTAGAGATTCCCTATTTACTGCGCTGAAATACCGTCCATGTGGGAGCGGGCTTGCTCGCAAAAGCGGTGGGTCAGTCGACATCAATGTTGAATGTCAGTCCGCCTTCGCGAGCAAGCCCGCTCCCACAGTGAATCGAGTTCAAACAACCCAAAAAGCCATCCGGCCACCACCGGACGCCTGATCCAGAACACCCCTCGTTTCCCACCACGCCCTGATCGTGGCGGAGACGAACATCCTATAAATGATTCGAGGGGAAACACTCATGATGTTGCGTGCAGCTTTGGCCGGTCTGGTACTGGCTTCCTTCACCCTGTCGGCCTCGGCCGAAACCATCCGCATTGCCATCGGCACCCAGGACACCACCATCAACTGCGCCGCCGGTGGCCTGTTGATACGCGAACTCGGCCTGCTGGACAAATACCTGCCCCACGACGGCCCCTACAAAGACGCCCAATACGAGGTGCAGTGGAAAAACTTCACCAGCGGCGCACCGCTGACCAACGAGATGGTCGCCGGCAAACTCGACTTCGGCGCCATGGCCGATTTCCCCGGTGCGTTCAACGGCGTGGCCTTCGAAACGGCGGGTAAGCACAGCCTGTTCATCAGCGTGTTGTCGGGCAGCACCAAGGGCAGTGGCAACGGCATCGTGGTGCCGAGTGCGTCGGGCGTGCAGTCGCTGGCCGAACTCAAGGGCAAGACCATTTCCGTGCCGTTCGCTTCCACCGCCCATGGCATGCTGCTGCGCGCCGTCGCGGCCCAGGGCTGGGACCCGCTCAAGGACGTGAACATCATCGCCCAGCCGCCGGAAGTCGCCGGCTCCGCGTTGCAGGCCGGCAAGATCGATGCTCACGCCGACTTCGTCCCCTTCGCCGAGCTGTTCCCCAGCCGTGGTTTCGCCCGCAAGATCTATGACGGTTCCCAGGCCGATGCGCCGACCTTCCACGGTGCGCTGGTCGATCAGGCCTATGCGAAAAAGTACCCGGAAATCGTCATCGCCTACCTGCGGGCGAGCATCGAAGCCAACCAGCTGCTGGCGGCTGAACCGGAGAAATACAGCGAGTTGATCGCCAAGGTCACCGGGGTCGATGCCGAGGTCAACTACCTGTTCCATGGCCCCCTCGGCGTTCAGACCCGCGACCTGAGCTGGAAGCCGGAATACCGCCAGGCCGTGGGCACCGCCATCGATACCCTCAAGCTGTTGAAGAAGGCTGATCGCGGTCTCGATCTCAACACCTTCATCGACGACCAGTACATCCGCGCTGCCTTCAAGGCCTCGAACCTGGACTACAGCGCGCAGCTTGGAAATTACCAGCAGTCGCCACTCAAGGCCGTCGATGCGGCAAGCGGCAAAGCCATCACCGACTTCAGTCATGTGGCGGAAATCTGGGTGCGTGGCGAGCCGAAAGTCCGTCAGTACGCCTCGGCGGAGTCGGCATTTGCCGCGCTGACAGCGTTGAAGCAGGAAGGCAAGAGCATCCGTGCGGTGTACACCCAGGCCAGCGACAGCGGGATCAAGTTGCTGGCGGATCAGGCGTGGTTTGCCACCGACGGGAAAGGGCGGCTGAGCGCGTTCCTGCTCAAAGGCCAGGCCCAACAGTTCGCCACGGCCCAGGGCGGCAAGGTATTCGACTTCTCCGATGCCACGACCCAGGTCGTAGCCGCTCGCTAATCCCTAGAACGACTCGATCAAATGTGGGAGCGGGCTTGCTCGCGAAAGCGGTGGGTCAGTCGACATCAATGTGGAATGTCCGACCGCTTTCGCGAGCAAGCCCGCTCCCACAAGGGTCCAGGGTTGTGAGGAAGAATTGTGTACCGATCATTTTTACGCTGGATTCCCAGAGCCGCTTCACTGCTGCTCTGTCTGCTGTTCTGGCAACTCGCCGCCAGCCACCACTGGAACCTCGGCCTGGTGACCTTCGCCAACGTCCCGACACCCTTGGCGGTCATTGAAGCCGCCCTCGGCCTGGGCGACTCCGGCAAACTCGCCCAGCACCTGGGCAGCAGCCTCGGCCGGGTATTCGCCGGCTACCTCGCGGCGCTGATCATAGGCGTCGCCCTGGGCCTGGCCATCGGTCGCTCGAAATGGGCCGAAGATCTGTTGCTGCCACCTTTGGAAGTCCTGCGGCCAATCCCGGCCGTGGCGTGGATTCCCCTGGCGATCCTGATGTTTCCCTCGTCGGAACTGTCGATGGTGTTCATCACCTTCACCGGCGCCCTGTTCCCGATCCTGCTCAACACCGTGCACGGCGTCGAAGGCGTCGACCCACGGCTGATCGCCTCGGCGAAAAGCCTCGGGGCAGGGCGCCGGGCCATCCTGCTGGAGGTCGTTCTTCCGGGCGCGGCGCCCAGCATCATCACCGGCCTGGCCATCGGCATGGGCACCTCGTGGTTTTG
The DNA here is from genome assembly GCF_059424105.1 of Pseudomonas sp. GW456-E7. NCBI lineage: Bacteria > Pseudomonadati > Pseudomonadota > Gammaproteobacteria > Pseudomonadales > Pseudomonadaceae > Pseudomonas > Pseudomonas sp. GW456-E7. The sequence continues at coordinate 87,602 of NZ_JBWKZB010000015.1, forward strand.
CCTGGTGACGGCGGAAATGATCTCCGGCCAATTCGGCATCGGCTATTACACCTGGGAGTCCTACACCATCCAGAACTACGCCGACATCGTCGTCGGCATGTTGCTGATCGGCGTGCTCGGCATGGGCAGCAGCCTGTTGATCAAGCGTCTGGGCGGGCTGTTCACGCCTTGGCATCGACCACGAGGAAAAGCCTGATGAGCGTTTTTCAACACCTGGAAGGACGTATCGATATCCGCGGGTTGTCGATCAGCCTGGGCGAGGGCCACGGGGCTTTCGAAGCGGTGCAGGGCCTCGACTGCCAGATCGAACCGGGGCAGTTCGTGTGCATCCTCGGGCCGTCCGGTTGCGGTAAATCCACCTTGCTCGGGGCGCTGGCCGGTCACCTGCAACCGCGCACCGGCAGCTTGAGCGTGGATGGCGCGCCGGTGTCGGGGCCATCGCCACAACGGGGCATGGTGTTCCAGCAGCACACGCTGTTTCCCTGGCGCACGGTGCGTGACAACGTGGCGTTCGGCCTGAAAATGCGTGGCGTCGGCAAGGTCGAACGACTCAAGGCGGCGGATGAAATCCTTGCCCTGGTGGGCCTCGAAGGGTTTGCCGGGCGCTGGCCCGACCAACTGTCCGGCGGCATGCAGCAGCGGGTGGAAATCGCCCGGGTGCTGGTCAACCGTCCGCGCTTGTTGCTGATGGACGAGCCCTTTGGCGCCCTCGATGCCCTGACCCGGTTGAACATGCAGGAACTGCTGCTGGACATCTGGACGCGCATCCGCACCACCGTGGTGTTTGTCACCCATGACATCGACGAAGCGCTGTTCCTCGCCGACCGTTTGCTGGTCATGAGCTCGCGCCCCGGGCGAATCATCGAAGACCTGCGCCTGGACTTCCCCCGGCCGCGCAGCACGGAGCTGATGACCCGTCCTGAATTCTCGCATCTGAAACGCCATTGCCTTGAACTCCTGCGGCACGAAGACGGCCGGCAACTGCCGCGCCTGAACCCGCTCGGACTTCCCCCTGAAAACAAACTGCCGCGATTTGCCCTATGACCTCTCTATTTGATGTAACCGACAACGACGACATTCTGGCCCTGCAACCACGCCTGACCGATGACGACCCCGGCGTACGCCGGATCGCGCTGATCGAGCTGGCCGATCTCGAGGAACCGGACGGCCTCCTGTGGTTGATCGATCGACTGGCCGAAGACCCGATAGCCGAGGTCCGCGCCGAAGCCGCCCGGTTGCTGGAAGCCTGGGAGGACGCGCCCGTGGTCGAAGCCTTGTGCCAGGCCCTGACGGATCCATCCCAGGCAGTGCAGGCGGCCGCTGCGCAAAGCCTCAGCCTGCTCAAGAGCGAAGCGGCGGGCCGGGTCATTCTGCCGTGGACCGGGCATGCCGACAGCGGCGTACGCATTGCCGCATTCAGGGCGTTGCGCGAGTTGCGTTGCCCCGATGCCGCCGATGCGGCGGCCCGGGCATTGGACGATGAAAGCGCCAGCGTGCGCCGCGAGGCAGTGGGGGTGCTCGGCTGGCTCAAGCAGCTTGATGCCTTGCCGGCACTGGCGCGTCTGGCCAGCGCCGACCCGGACACCGACGTGCGGCGTGCCGCCACCGGGGCGCTGGGCCTGGCGTCTGACGCACAGGTGCTGCCGGCCCTGCGCCAGGCCTTGCGGGACGCTGCCTGGCAAGTCCGCGAAGAAGCCGCCACCACCCTGGGCAAGGTCGGCCACCCCGACGCCGGCCCGGCCCTGGTCGACGCCTTGGGCGACGATTACTGGCAGGTGCGTCTGCGCGCCACCCGCAGCCTCGGTCGCTTGCGTTATGTACCGGCGCTCGAAGCGCTGATCGACACCCTCGGTCATCGCATCAGCAACCTGCGCAAGGAAGCCGCGCTGGCCCTCGGCGAACTCAACGACCCACGGGCCATTGCACCATTGCAGGCCGCACAACACGACGGCGACCCAGAAGTGCGCAAGGCCGTGCGCATTGCCTTGAGTCAACTGCAATGAATCCGCTGGCGGTTGGCAATTCCCGTATCAAACAGCAGTTGCGACTGAACTGGCCCGATGGTCGTGAACAACTGCTGGACCACGCCGAGTTGCGCCGGCAGTGCCCGTGTTCGCAGTGCCGGGCGTTTCGTATGCGGGGGATGGCGCCGTTGGTGGATGCCCGGGTGTGCGTGATCGAACTGAACCCGCAGGGCTATGGCCTGCAACTGGTCTTCAGCGATGGACATGAGCGGGGGATTTATCCGTGGGCGTATCTGGCGCAACTCACCTCTTGAGTCACTGAAGTCCAATGTGGGAGCGAGCTTGCTCGCGATGAGGCTCGGTCAGTCGATACACATGTTGAATGAAAGACCATCGCGAGCAAGCTCGCTCCCACAGGTCACTGGTCCTGCCACCAGATGATTGACGGTTCTTGCCAGGTAAAAGCCAAAAGAGTACAAATGTACTCCATGACGACTCTGACTCCCCGCCGTACCGCCATCCTGACCTTCATCCGCGATCGCATCGCCGAGCACGGTCAGCCTCCGAGCCTCGCCGAGATCAGCGAGGCGTTCGGTTTCGCCTCCCGCAGTGTGGCGCGCAAGCATGTGCTGGCGCTGACCGAAGCCGGGTTTATCGAGGTCAACCCGCATCAGGCCCGGGGCATTCGCCTGCTCGGGCAGCCACCGCGTCCCGAGTTGCTGGACATCCCGGTGCTTGGTCGGGTGGCGGCCGGTGCGCCGATCGGGGTCGATGCGCAAATCCATAGCCGCTTGCTGCTCGATCCGTCGCTCTTCTCGCGGGTGCCGGACTACATGTTGCGGGTGCGCGGTGATTCGATGATCGAGGACGGTATTCTCGACGGCGATCTGGTGGGCGTGCACCGCAACCCCGAGGCGCTCAACGGTCAGATCGTCGTGGCGCGGCTCGACGGTGAAGTCACCATCAAGCGCTTCGAGCGGGTCGGCGATGTGGTTCGCCTGCTGCCGCGCAACCCGGCCTACCAGCCGATCATTGTGCACGCCGATCAGGACCTGGCCATCGAAGGCGTGTTCTGTGGCCTGGTGAGGCAAGGCTGATGGGTGCCGTCGTTGCGCTGGATACGCTGTTCAATGGCGGCCAGGTCTGGAGGGGCCGGCCTGCGCCGCCGGCCGCCAGCCCGCAACCTACCGGGCATGCCGCGCTGGACGCGGCATTGCCCAGCGGCGGCTGGCCGGAGGCGGCGCTGACGGAAATCCTGCTGGCCGGGCAGGGCGTGGGCGAGTTGCAACTGGTGTGGCCGACGCTGGCACGGCTGTCGGCGGCGGGCGAACGCATTGTGCTGGTGGCGCCACCTTATGTGCCGTATCCCCAGGCGTGGCAGGGCGCCGGGGTCGATCTGCGTCAGTTGTCGATCATCCGGGCCAGCGAGCGCGATGCGCTGTGGGCCGCGGAACAATGCCTGCGTTCGGGCAGTTGCGGCGCGGTGCTGTGCTGGCCGCACAAGGCCGACGACCGTGCCTTGCGCCGCTTGCAGGTGGCGGCGGAAACCGGCCAGACCCTGGCCTTCGCCTATCGTCCCCTCAGTGAAGCGATCAACCCTTCGCCGGCGGCCCTGCGCATCGCCATCGATGCCCGGCCGGCACAGCTACGCGTGCTCAAGTGCCGCGGCGGCCTGGCCCGTTCGGCGCCGATTGCCTTCGCCGTGGGGCATTGAGGTTGCCATGCGCTGGGTCTGCATTGTTTTCCCGCAACTGGCGCTGGACGCGGCATTGCGTCAGCGCGCCGATCCTGATGAACCCCTGGCGTTGCTGACCGGCCCGGCCCAGCGCCGGGTGCTGCAGGCCGTCAACGCTGCGGCGCGGGCGCTGGGTTTGCGTCCCGGCCAGTCCATGAGCGCGGCACAGGCCTTGAGCAAGGGGTTTGCCACGGCTGAATACGACGTCGGTGAAATCGAGCGCTGGCAGCAGTTTCTCGCCGCCTGGGCCTATCGCTTCAGTTCCCAGGTCAGCGTGCATTACCCCCGGGCCGTGGTGTTCGAGATCGAGTCCAGCCTCGGCCTGTTCGGCGCCTGGCCGCAATTCGAAGCGCTTTTGCGCCGTGAGCTTGGCGAACTGGGGTTTCGGCACCGCATCGTGGCCGCGCCCAACCCGGTGGCGGCGCGGGTGCTGGCCAATGCCTATGACGGCCTGGTGGTGCCGGATGATCAAGCCTTGCAGCATCACCTGGGGCAGATGCCCGTCGACCGGATCGGCCTCGAGGCACAGGTTGCCACGGCCTTGTCGCGCATGGGCCTGCGCACCTTGAGCCAGGTGCAGGCGTTGCCCCGGCAGAGCCTGGCCCGGCGTTTCGAGGCCCAGGTGCTCAAGCACCTGGATGCGTTGCTTGGCACGCGGCGGCTGGCGCTGGCCTTTTACCTGCCACCGGACCGCTTCGATGTGCGTATCGAGCTCAATTTCGATGTGCAGTCCCATCAAGCCCTGCTGTTTCCGTTGCGCCGGTTGACGGGCGACCTGTCGGCGTTCCTCTGCGGTCGCGACAGCGGCGTACAGCGTTTCGACCTGCATCTGGAGCACGCCGGGTTGCCCGATACGCTGATCAAGGTCGGCCTGCTCAGCGCCGAGCGTGATCCGGCGATGCTCTTCGAACTGGCCCGGGGGCGGCTGGAGCACGTCCAGGTCGAGGCGCCGGTGCGCGGCTTTCGCTTGTGTGCCGAGGATTTGCCGACCTTCGTGCCCCAGCATCAGGAGCTGTTCGACGATCGCCCGCAGCAGTCCTTGCCTTGGGAGCAACTGCGCGAACGCCTGCGGGCACGGCTGGGGGATGACGCGGTGCATGGCCTGCGCTTCCAGGCCGATCATCGCCCCGAGTGCGCGTGGCAGGCCAGTGCCGACAGCCAGCCTTGCGCAGCGCTGGGCGCCGTGAAGCGGCCGGGCTGGCTGCTGACCGAGCCGCTGGCCGTGCACCAGGGCTCGGCGCGCATCCTCATGGGGCCGGAGCGTATCGAGTCCGGCTGGTGGGACGGTGACGACGTACGCCGTGACTATTACCTGATCGAAACCCGTGCCGGCCAACAGGGCTGGGCCTACCGGGCGGTCGGCGAGGACGGCCCGTTGTGGTTGCAGGGCTGGTTCGCATGAGCCGCGACTATGCCGAATTGCACTGCCTGTCGAACTTCAGTTTCCAGCGCGGTGCCTCCAGTGCCCTCGAGCTGTTCCAGCGCGCGAAAAAACAGGGTTACCAAGCCCTGGCGATCACCGACGAATGCACCCTGGCGGGCATCGTTCGTGCCTGGCAAGCGGCGAAGTCCGTGGAGTTGCCGCTGATCATCGGCAGTGAAATACGCATCGAGAACGGTCCGAAACTGGTGCTGCTGGTGGAGAGCCTCGAGGGCTATCAGGCGCTGTGCCGATTGATCACCCGCGCCCGGCGCCGCACGCACAAAGGCCAGTATCAGGTGCTGCGCGAAGACTTCGGCGAACCGTTGCCGGGGCTATTGGCGTTGTGGGTGCCGGACGCTGTCGATGCCTTTGCACAGGGCCACTGGCTCAAGCAGGTCTTCGGCGAACGCCTGTGGCTGGCGGTGCAGTTGCATCGCGGTCAGGACGATGGGCAACGCCTGAACGATTTGCTCACACTGGCTCGGGAACTGCGAATTCCAGCCGTGGCCAGTGGCGATGTGCACATGCACGCACGCGGGCGCCGGGCCTTGCAGGACACCATGACCGCGATCCGTCACCACCTGCCGGTGGCCGATGCCGGGTTGCGCCTGCACCCCAACGGCGAGCGCCATCTGCGCAGTCTCGACGTACTGCAGGCGCTTTACCCGCCAGACTTGCTGGCGCAAACGCTGGTCATTGCCCGGCGCTGCACCTTCGACCTCGGCCAGCTGCGTTATCAATACCCTCGCGAGCTGGTGCCGCAAGGGCACTCGGCCACCTCGTGGCTGCGTCATTTGACCGAGGAAGGCATCGAGTGGCGCTGGCCAAAAGGGCCGAAAAACGAAGTGTTGGTGCAGATCGATAAAGAGCTGCAACTGATCGCGGAACTGGGCTATGAAAGTTATTTCCTGACGGTCCACGACATCGTCCGCTTTGCCCGCCAACAACAGATTCTTTGTCAGGGGCGGGGTTCTGCCGCCAACTCGGCAGTGTGCTTCGCCCTGGGGATCACCGAAATCGATCCGGATCGCACCACGTTGTTGTTCGAGCGCTTTCTGTCCAGGGAACGTAACGAACCGCCGGACATCGACGTCGATTTCGAACATGAACGCCGCGAAGAAGTCTTGCAGTACGTCTTCCAGCGTTATGGCCGGGCCCGCGCCGCGCTGACGGCGGTGGTCAGCACTTACCACGCCGCCGGTGCGGTACGGGATGTGGCCAAGGCATTGGGCTTGCCGCCGGACCAGATCAACGCCCTGGCCGATTGCTGCGGTCACTGGAGCGATGAAACGCCCCCCGTCGAACGCCTGCGTGAAGGTGGCTTTGCCCCAGAGAGCCCGGTGCTGCACCGGGTGCTGAGCCTGACGGGGCAGTTGATCGGCTTCCCCCGGCATTTGTCCCAGCACCCCGGCGGTTTCGTGATTTCCGAGCAGCCGCTGGACAGTCTGGTGCCGGTGGAAAACGCCGCCATGGCCGAGCGCACCATCATCCAGTGGGACAAGGATGACCTCGACGCCGTGGGCCTGCTCAAGGTCGACATCCTGGCGCTGGGCATGCTCAGCGCGATTCGTCGATGTTTCGATCTGCTGCGCCGGCACCGGGGCCTGGACCTGAGCCTGGCGACCATCCCGCCCGAGGATGCGGCCACCTACGAAATGATCGGTCGGGCCGACACCATCGGCGTGTTCCAGATCGAGTCCCGGGCGCAGATGTCGATGTTGCCGAGGCTCAGGCCCAGGACGTTTTACGATCTGGTGATCGAGGTCGCCATCGTTCGGCCAGGGCCGATCCAGGGCGGCATGGTGCACCCGTACCTGCGGCGACGGAACAAGGAAGAGCCGGAGGCGTATCCGTCGCCGGAACTGGAGGTGGTGCTCAAGCGCACCCTTGGCGTGCCGCTGTTTCAGGAGCAGGTGATGCAGATTGCCATCGTCGCCGCCGACTACAGCCCCGGCGAGGCCGATCAGCTACGCCGCTCCATGGCCGCCTGGAAACGCCACGGCGGGCTCGAACCGCACAAGGAGCGGCTGGCCGCCGGCATGAAGAAGAACGGCTACACCGCCGAGTTCGCCGCGCAGATCTTCGAGCAGATCAAGGGCTTTGGCAGCTACGGTTTTCCCGAGTCCCACGCCGCCAGCTTTGCCTTGCTGACTTACGCCAGTTGCTGGTTGAAATGCCACGAGCCGGCGGCCTTCGCCTGTGCGCTGATCAACAGCTGGCCGATGGGGTTCTACAGCCCGGACCAGATTCTGCAGGACGTTCGGCGTCATCATTTGCAGGTTCGCCCGGTGGACGTGCGCGCCAGTGACTGGGACTGCAGCCTGGAGCCGATCAGCGGTGCGCAACCGGCGATTCGCTTGGGGTTACGCATGATCAAGGGCTTTCGCGAGGACGATGCCCGACGCATCGAAGTGGCCCGTTCGCAAGGCGCGTTCGCCGACATCGCCGACCTCGGCGAGCGGGCGCGACTCGATGCCCGCGCCCAGGAGCAACTGGCCGATGCCGGTGCGTTGCGTGGCCTGGCCGGCGACCGGCACCGGGCGCGCTGGGAAGTGGCCGGGGTACAAAAACAGCTGGGGTTGTTTGCCGGCCTGCCGAGCCAGGAAGAGGACGCGGTGGCGCTGCCAAAACCCACCGTGGGCGAGGACCTGCAGGCCGATTACGCCAGTGTCGGCACCACTCTCGGGCCGCATCCGCTGGCCCTGTTGCGGGGTGAGTTGAAGGCGCGGCGCTGCCGCAGTTCAAAAGAATTGCTGGACGTCGAGCACGGTCGGCCGGTCAGTGTTGCCGGTCTGGTCACCGGCCGGCAACGCCCGGCCACCGCCAGCGGCGTGACTTTCGTCACCCTCGAGGACGAGTTCGGCAACGTCAACGTGGTGGTGTGGCGCGACCTGGCCGAGCGCCAGCGCCAGGTGCTGGTCGGCTCGCAGCTGCTCAAGGTCGATGGGCGCTGGGAGAAGGAGGGCGAGGTCCGGCATCTGATAGCCGGACGCTTGAGTGACCTGAGTGCATTGCTCGATGGCATCACTGTGCGTAGCCGGGACTTTCATTGAGTCACAGGGCTTCAGGGCGTCGAGTGTCGGCAGCAAAGTCGGTGAGTAGCTGCCCTGTTGCCACAGGGCGTTCGATCATGGGCAAGTGGTTGCAACCTTCAAGGGTGACAGCCTGTCCGCCCCGACCATCGGGCAGACCGTTTTGCAGGGTCTCCAGGGCGGAGATATCGATCACCTTATCCTCGCGGCAGCCGATGCCAAGTACCGGCATGGTGAGCTGCGCCAGCCGAGGGGCCAGCGCGAGCCATTGGGACGGCGGACGGATCTGCGCCAGGGAGGACTCGATAAAGCTGCGTTGGCGCCGATTGCCTGCAATCGCATCCTCCACTTCCTGATCAGACATTTTGGGAGGATCGAGGTAGACAAGTCGGGCAGTGCGTTCGACGCCGGCACGGTCATCGTAGATAAACGGGTTGTCACCCGCATTCAATGCCCGGATGAAATCGTTTTCGACAAAGCTCAATCCCAGTGGGCTGATCAGCACCAGGCGCGCAATGCGCTCCGGCCTCTGGGCGGCAAACACTCCGGCAATGGCACCGCCCATGGAGTGGCCGACCAGATTGATTTCACGCAGGTCGAGCGCAAGCAGAAAATCATTGAGCCGTGCGGCTTGTGCATCAATGTCGTAATTTTCACCTGCAAGGCGCGTTGACTCGCCCCAGCCGGGAAGGTCGGGAATGATCACATGAAAGCGTGAGCCGAGGTCCTCGCCCAGCGTGCGCCAGACATTCTTGTTTGAAGAAAAGCCATGTACAAGCAAGAGTGCCGGACCGTTTTTTGCGCTTTCGTAGTACGACCAGGTCGTGTCACCTGCCAGGATCGACCTGGTCTTCAAGGGGAAGTCTGTCCGGGGAGTTGCCTGGGCGGCGCCCAGGACTGCGAGCGTGGTAGCGGCGACTATTGCGCTGAGCAGGCGGGTGAGTCGCCGGCTTCGTGTCTGATGGCGAAGGGCATCCATGTCTTTGAGATCCTGATGACGGGTGAGCTGAGAAGCAAGAGGGAGGATTTGATGGGGGATGGGGTACGGCGGCAATGCTGGCACCTGAAAAATGTACGACCTCGAATTTCAACCGCAACTTCTGTAGGAGCTGCCGGAGGCTGCGATCTTTTGATTTTCAGCGGTCTTGAAGCCGCCAGAAGCAAGATCAAAAGATCGCAGCCTTCGGCAGCTCCTACATGGAACGTATGCAGCTACAGAAACTATTTGGCCTGTGGCCAAAACCGCTCGCCACCGCCGGGGGCATCCGTCCACGCCTGCAACGAACGTGTCGGCAAATCGAAGTAATCCCGCGTGCGCGCATAGCCATGCCCGCCCATGCGTCCGATCGCATCAAGCCCCAACTGATCGATGTACAGGGTTTTCGGGTCGATCAGTTCGTCACGCACATGCGCCATCAGCACTTCACCAAAGATGATCTCCCGGGATTGGCCGATGGACAGCGCCATCATCCGTCGACACTCCAGTGCCACCGGGGCTTCGCCGATGCGCGGGCATTTGACCGTGGTGCCGGGGATGGCGGTGAGGCCGGCGGCGGTCAGTTCGTCGAAGCCGGGGGCGAAGGGCACGGCACAGACATTCATGGCCTCCACCAGCGCGTCGCTGACGATGTTGACGGTGAATTCCTGATTGAGCTGGATATTGCGGGTGGTGTCCTTGGGACTTTGGTCGCCGTAGTTTTCCACGCCAAGGGCGAGGATGGGCGGATCGGCCGACAGCGCATTGAAAAAGCTGAACGGCGCCGCGTTGATCCGGCCTTCGCCGTCGACGGTGGTGACCAGGGCAATCGGTCGTGGCACGACGCTGCCGATCAGAATCTTGTATTTGTCCCGTGGGCTCAGTGTGCTGAAGTCAAAGCTTTGCATAGGCAGAATTCCCTAAAGGAGAGGCTCGATCGCGCTCAGTGGCGTCTGTGCGCTGTAGTCGTCGGCGAACGGGATGGCCGGCTGGAACAGGCTTTTCCAGTCCGGTTGGCCGAAGGCCCGGTCGCTGTGGCTGCGCATCAGTTTTTCGAATTGGCGTTGGGCCTGGCGTTGCAGGGCGGGGTAGTCGACGCCCTCGACCTGGCCGTCCTGCATCACGCAGCGGCCATCGATGTAGCTGGCGATGCAGTCGTCGCCGCGACCGGCCAGTACAAGATTTTTCAGCGGGTCGAACAAAGGCCCCAGGTGCATCCCGCGCAGGTTGAACACGCTGATGTCGGCCTTGCAGCCCGGTGCCAGTCGGCCGAGATCGTCACGCCCCAGTGCCTTGGCGCCGCCAAGGGTCGCGGCGTTGTACATATCCAGTGTGCTGGTCAGCGAGTTGCCGCCCTCCATCAGCCGGGCGATGTTCAGGCCCTGGCGCATGTTGTCGAGCAAGTCCGCCGGCCAGGTGTCGGTACCGAGGGCGAAGTTGACGCCCTTGGCGCGATAGCGGCCAAACGAATTCAATGCCTCGCCGTCCCGGGCAAACACCACCGGGCAGTGCACCAGGCTCGCGCCGCCATCCACCACACGTTGCAGGTCGTCATCACCCTGGGTGTAGATGCCGTGGGGCAGCAGGCTGCGCGGGTTCAGCAGCCCGAGTTGCTGCAACCAGCCCAGCGGCGAGGTGCCGCGCAGTTGCTCGACCATCGCCACTTCACCGAGGCCCTGACAACAGTGCAAACGCATCGGTGCGTTCAGTTCCCGGCTCAGCGCGGCGGTGCGTTGCAGCAGCGCCGGGGTGCAGGTCTGGATGCGATCGGGCAACAGCGCACCACGAATCAGGCCGTTGTTCGCGCCGTCGAAATCCCGGAAAAACCGTTCGGCGGCATCGAGGCCGGCCATGCCCCGGGCTTCGTCCCAGTGGTGCGCCAGGCTGCCATCGGCGCGCCAGTAACTCATGCCGCTCATGTAGCAGGGGCCCTGGTAAGTGCGCAGCCCCAACTCGGTCGCCACGCCGGCTACCGCCGCGAACTCGTCGTAGGTCTCGGCCCACTCGCGGTAATACATCGAGGTGATCGGCATGGCCGTGGTGATGCCGTTGCGGATCAGTTGCGTGAAGGCATAGCGGTATTTGAAGACTTCTTCTTCGGGGCTGTAACTTTCCCGCGATCCGCGCGCCAGATACTGCGCCGACCACATCCGACCCATGTTGCGCTCGTCGCCGTTGTCCAGGGTCAGTACCGTGGAATCAAGATCGCCAAGGGCATCCAGATCGATGAAACCGGGGCCGATCAGCGCGTTGCCGTAATCGATCCACTGATCCACCGGGCCCGGAAAACCGCGCCCGACAAACTCGATGCGCGAGCCTTCGAACACCACTTCGCCGTCGCGCCACAGCACATGCTGCGTGCCGTCGAAGCCGACCACGCAACTGGCCCGCAAGCCGATGCGCTTCACAGACGGCTTTCCAGCAAACGACCGCCTGCCGCGATCAAACGACCCGCGCGATAGACTTGACGCGGTGGTCGCGAAACCACCGCCTCACCCAACGTTTGCACGGGCATCAGCAGGAAGTCCGCTGGCTGGCCGATCTCCAGGCGATTGGCTGCGCAACCCAGCGCCTGGGCGCCGTTGACAGTTGCCGCGTCGAACGCCGCCGCCAGTTCTTCGTCCTTGTTCAAATCGAAACGGAACGCCAGCAGCATCGCGCGCTCCAGCATGTCGCCGTTGCCCATGGGTGACCAGGCATCACGAATGCCGTCCGAGCCCAAACATACATTTACGCCGGTTTCGCGTAGGGCCAGGAACGGTGGCACCGCGCAATCGGCCGGGGCCGAACTCATCAGCGAAATACCCAGTGTCGCCAGGCGCTCGGCCACCGGTTTGACCTGGCTCCACGGCAGCATGCCGAGGCAGTAGGCATGGCTGATCATCACCTGGCCCTGACGGCCGAAGCGCTCGGTGTAGTCGGCGATCAGGGCGATCTGCCACAGGCCCAGTTCGCCCTTGTCATGCAGGTGAATGTCGACGCCACGGTCGAATTCGCTGGCCAGCTTGAAGACGAAATCCAGTTGGGCAATCGGGTCGTTGTCGATGCCGCACGGGTCCAGGCCACCGACGTTCTCCACGCCCAGAGCCATGGCTTCGCGCATCAGTTCGGCGGTGCCGGGGCGGCTGATCAGGCCAGTTTGCGGGAACACCACCAGTTGCAGGTCGATCAGGTCGCGGTATTGTTCGCGCAGTTGCTGCATGGCCTCGACATGCCGCAGGCCGAACTCCGGGTCGATGTCGACGTGGCAACGCATGGTCAGCGAGCCGCGGGCGATGCAGTTTTCCAGCAGGGCGCCGGCTCGTTGGGCGATGGGGGTGGTGACTTCACGCAGGATGCGCCGTTCGTTGGCGATGTAGTCCTTGAGGGTCGGGCCGGCGCTGTTGGGGCGCCAGGGCTGGCCCCAGAGGGTTTTGTCCAGGTGGACGTGGCTTTCCACCAGGGCGGGGGTGAGCAACAGGTTCTGGCCGTCGATGTCGGTGGCGGACAGGGCCACGTTCGAAGCCGGACGGCGTTGGGTGAACCGGCCGTTTTCGATCAGCAGGTCTTCGGCGGGGGAGCCGTAGGGGTGCACGTTGCGCAGCCAGCGGGGGTGATTCATTGCAAACCTCAATTTTATGGTGTCTGGGCGGGCCTCATCGCGAGCAAGCTCGCTCCCACAGTGGATCTTCGGCGTTCACAAAATCCCTGTGGGAGCGAGCTTGCTCGCGATGGCCGCGACTCGGTTTCAAGTCAAACAATCAGCCCTTGAGCTTCGCCCAAATGCGGTCCTGCAGCTCCCGCGCCTTGTTGCTGCATTCCTTTTCAGGACGCAGGCGCGAGGCGAATTCGTCGGGCATGTTGATGGCATCCATCACCCGCCATTTGGCGTCGATCAGCTTGTCGCTCTGGATGCCGTTGGCGTAGGCGATGGCGTTGGACACGGCGGCGGCGTTTTCCGGTTTCATCATCCAGTCGATGAAAATCTTCGCGTTGCCGGGGTGTGGCGCGCTCTTCGGTACGGCGAAGTTGTCCTGGAACATCGCCAGGCCTTCCTTCGGATACACGTACTTGATGGTGCTCTTCTGCAGGGTGGCGCGGGCAGTGGAGCCGTTCCAGTTCTGCATCATGATCACTTCACCGGAGGCCATGCGGTCGACGGTGTTGTCCGAGCTGTACATCTTCAGGAAGGGTTTCTGTTTTTGCAGCAGTTCGAGGATGCGCTTGGCGTCCTGCGGGTTTTCGCTGCATTCGTCGACATTCAGGTAGTGGCTGGCGGCGTTGATCACGCTGCTGGAGGTGTCGAGGGCCGCGAGCTGGCCTTGCAGTTCCTTGCGTGGCTCGAAGAACTCTTTCCACGAGTCGTCGAGCTTGCCGCCGGGTACCCGGGCGCTGTCATAGGAGAACCCGGTGGTGCCCCACAGGTACGGTGCCGAGAACTTGCGGCCCGGGTCGAAACTCGGGTCGCGGAATGCCGGCTTGACGTACTGGAAGTTGGGCAGGGCCGAGGCGTCGATTTCCAGCAGCAGGTCCTGGTTGATCAACGTGCGCATGATCGATTGTGACGGCACGATCACGTCGTACGCCGCGCCGCCGGCCTGCAACTTGGCCAGCAGGGTTTCGTTGCTGTCGTAGCCGTCCATGGTGACCTTGATGCCGGTCTCCTTTTCGAACTTGGCCAGCAGGTCGACCGGGTAGTAATCGGTCCAGTTGTAGAAGAACAGCTCCTTGGGCTCTGCGGCCTGGGCGCTGGACGCAGCGAACGCGGTGAAGCAACTCAAGGCCAGACCGGCAACGGCGAAACTGGCAGCAGCAAAACGGGGGCTTTTCACTTTCTTGCTCATAAAGAAGTCTCCAGGCTCATTGTTGTTTGCCGCGCTGTCCCAGCCAGAAGGCCAGCACCACCAGCACGATGGATATCACCAGCATCAGGGTCGAAATCGCATTGATCTCCGGCGTCACGCCGGCCTTGATCGCCGAGAAGATGTACACCGGCAAGGTGGTCGAACCCGGCCCCGCGACGAAGAAGGTCATGATGAAATCGTCGAGGCTGACCACGAACGCCAGCACCGAACCGGACAGCACCGCCGGCCACAGCAGCGGCAAGGTCACCCGGCGAAACACCTGCCAGGGGTTGGCGTACAGGTCGTTCGCCGCTTCCAGCAGGCTCTTGTCCAGGTCATTGAGCCGCGCGCGGATCGGCAGGTAGGCAAAGGGGATGCAAAAACCGATGTGGGCGATGATCACCGTCAGCAGGCCGAGCTTGATTCCCAGCGCCATGAACAGCAGCAGGGTGGCGACGGCTGTGACGATCTCCGGCAGGATCAGCGGCAGGTTGATCCCGCCTTCGACCATTTTCTGTCCGTAGAACGGCCGGTACGTCGCCAGCGCCGCAAGCAGGGCAATCGCCGTGGCGCAGACGGTGGCGATGCTGGCGACGATGATCGAGTTCAACGCCGCGGTCTGGATCGACGGGTTGGCCAGGATGCGTCCGTACCAGGCGAACGAGAACTCGGTCCACACCGTCGCCGAACGGTTGGCGTTGAAGCTGTAGGCGATCAGCACGAAGATCGGCAGGTACAGATAGGCCAGCATCAACAGGCTGACTTCACGGGTCAGCGGCAGTTTCTTCAGGTGCAGGGCAATCATGCTTGGGCTCCTGGGCGTTGGGTCTTGGCGGCATTGCGGCTATAGAGGGCGTAGAGCACCAGGGACAGCAACATGATCCCCAGCAGCAGGAACGACAGCGAACTGCCCAGCGGCCAGTTGCGTGCGGTGCCGAACTGCTGCTGGATCAGGTTGCCGATCATCAGCGTCTTGCCACCGCCGAGGATCGCCGGGGTAATGAAGGCACCCAGGCTCGGCACGAACACCAGCAAGGCACCGGCAATCACCCCCGGCATCGACAGCGGCAAGATGATCCGCCGCAACGCATGCCAGCGGTTGGCGCCCAGGTCGTAGGCGGCTTCCACCAGACGCCAGTCGAGTTTCTCCAGGGTCGAGTAGATCGGCAGGATCATGAACGGCAGGAAGCTGTAGACCAGGCCGACGCTGACCGCGAAGTCGTTGTAGAGCAGGGTGATGCCGCCGGCCTGGGGGAACAGCGCGTTGAGGCTCTGGGCGACCCAGCCGTGTTCGCGCAGGATGATCAGCCACGCATAGTTGCGGATCAGCAGGTTGGTCCAGAACGGGATGGTGATCAGCAACACCATCAGGTTGCGTCGGCGCGGCGTCAGGCTCGACATCCACAACGCCACCGGGAAGCCGAACAGGAAGCACAGGACTGTGGTGCCGCCGGCCTGGAACACCGAGCGCAACAACGCCTGGGCGTAGACCCAGTTCAGTTCCAGTTCGCCGTCGAAACCTTCCTGGAAGAACAGCTGCACATAACTTTGCAATTGCCAGTCGGCCTGCCAGTCGACGCCGCCATAGACGTTGCGCGGCAACAGGCTGATGTAGCCCATGATGCCCAGCGGAATGGCGATCAGGGCCAGCAGGGTCAGGACGACCGGGCTGAGCAACAGCGCGCGGTTGAGGGCCGGGGAAGTGCTGCTGACGCTCATCTCAGGCCTCCATCAGCAGGCAGGCGTGGGGCGGCAGGTTGACCGCGACGCGATCGCCCACCACCCGCCCGTGGCTCAGGCCTTCGTTGTTCTCGCGCAGCATGACCTTGATGTCGTTGTTCAAGCGGCACTGATAGAGCGTGGCCGTGCCGACGTACAGCACGGCCTCGATCACGCCGCGCAGGTGATGGGGCTGCGACGGCTCGACCAGTTGCGAACGCTCGGGGCGGAACGCCAGTTGCACCTTGCTGCCGTCAAAGCCCTGGGCCGGGCAGGGGATTTCCACGGGCATGCCGTTGGGCACGAAGAGCTTTTCGTTCTGCTGGCCGCGCTTGAGGTGCCCGGGGAGGAAGTTGATGTCGCCGATGAATTGCGCGACGAACTGGTGCTGCGGACGTTCGTAGATCTCGTTGGGCGTACCGATTTGCAGGATCTTGCCGGCGGACATCACGGCAATGCGATCGGACAGGGTCAGCGCTTCTTCCTGATCGTGGGTGACGAAAATGAAGGTGATCCCGGCTTCTTTTTGCACGCGCTTGAGTTCGACCTGCATTTCCTTGCGCAGCTTGAGGTCCAGCGCCGACAGCGGCTCATCGAGCAACAGTACTTTCGGTTTCGGCGCCAGGGCCCGGGCCAGAGCCACCCGTTGCTGTTGGCCGCCGGACAGTTCGGCCGGTTTGCGTCTGGCCAGGTGCTGCATTTGCACCAGCGCGAGCATTTCCTCGACCCGCTGCGGGATCAGTTTGCGATCAAGGCCCTGCATCTCGAGGCCGAAGGCGATATTCTGCGCAACACTCATGTGCGGAAACAGCGCGTAACTCTGGAACACCGTGTTGACCCGACGCTTGAACGGCGGCAAATCGTTGACCGGCTCGCCCGCGAGGCGGATCTCACCGTCGCTGACGTGCTCGAAGCCGGCAATGGTGCGCAGCAGGGTGGTCTTGCCACAGCCCGAGGGGCCGAGCAGGGTGAAGAATTCGTTGTCGGCGATGTCGACAGAAACATTGTCCAGGGCTGGCGCCAGCCCAGGGTCGTCGGAATATCGTTTGGAGACGTTTCGCACTTCAATTGCAACTGGATGACCCATAATGGTGCATTCCTCTAATTATTGTATGCAAAATCTGGATGCAATTTAGAAATACCCGGATTAACCTGCTCGTGCAAGCCCCTTTTTCAAAGGCTGATCATTCGCCAGGGGCGTTTGCACAGGGCGCAAGGAGTTGATGAATGACGGAAAAGAAACTGGAAACCACGGTCGACCGCGTCTACCAAGGGGTTTACGAGGCGATCAGCAAGCGTTCGCTGCGTCCGGGGATGAAGCTGGGCGAAGCCTCGCTGGCCGAGCTGTTCAACGTCAGCCGCACGTCTGTGCGGGCTGCGCTCAAGCAGTTGGAGGCCGATGGGTTGGTCACCACCGAGCCCAATAAAGGTGCATCGGTGTCATTGCCCAGTGACGAGGAGATCCGCTCGCTGTTCGAAACCCGGCGCCTGGTCGAGATCGGCATCGTCAGTGAACTGTGCCGTCGCCGTGATACGGCGGTGACCCAGGATCTGCGTGATCACCTGCTGTTGGAAGATGAAGCGCATCAAAGCGGTGATCACGAACGGCTGATTCACCTGCTCGGCGAGTTCCACATCAAACTGGCCCGCAGCCTGAACAATCCGGTATTGCTCGACTGGTTCCAGAAGCTGATTTCCCGGGCCTCGCTGTATGCCGCCGCGCTCGATGACGACAGCCACGAAGCCTGCCGTGACGATGAACACCTGCGGTTGATCGAGTACATCGAAGCGGGCAACCAGAGCGCGGCCATCGAACTGACCTGCATGCATTTGAATGGCATCGAGAAGGCCATTCTGGATGTCGCGGCGACCCTGAAAAGCAGCTACAACCCGCTTAAGCATTTGATTGAGGTGTAGTGCACGGCCTCTCGGTTACTGAGGACCGAATTGTGGGAGCGGGCTCGCTCGCGAAAGCGGTGTATCAGCAGACGAAGATGTTGAATGGTACATCGCTTTCGCGAGCAAGCCCGCTCCCACAGGGGATCTCCGGTAGCCCGCCAGAATCAGCTATACCTCTATGAAACGAATCGCGCCCGGGATGCTCGAAACAAACGGGTGCCATTTACCGGGATAGAGCCAGCCGATGCAGTTTCTAGCGGATAGCCACGGGTGTGCCGGGTGGAACGGCGAAATGGCCGGGCGCATTCGTGCGTTCGACTGGAGCCAGACCGAGCTTGGCCCGCTCGACTCATGGTCCAGGAGCCTGAGCAGCGCGGTGCAGTTGATGCTCGCCTCGCCGCTGCCGATGGTGATGCTCTGGGGCCAGTCCGGGTACATGATCTATAACGACGCTTATTCCAAGTTTGCCGGTGGGCGTCATCCGTACCTGCTCGGCTCCGCCGTGGAACTGGGTTGGCCCGAGGTCGCCGAATTCAATCGCCACGTGGTCGACACCTGCCTGGCGGGCGGCACCTTGTCCTTTCGCAACAAGGAACTGGTGCTGCTGCGCGACGGGGTTCCGGAAGATGTCTGGATGGACCTCTACTACAGCCCGGTAGCCGACGATGACGGACGCCCGGCCGGGGTCATGGCCATGGTGGTGGAAACCACGGAGCGGGTGATCTCCGAACATCGGCGACAGGCGGCTGAAGACGCCTACCGCGCCGACAACGAACGGGTGCGCCTGGCGCTGAACGCCGGTGCATTGCTCGGCTCCTTTGTCTGGGACATCAAGGCCAACGTGCTGTCGGGCGATGAGCGTTTCGCCCGCACGTTTTCCTATCCCCTCGGGCAAGACCTGGAAAACCTGTCCCAGGAAATCGCAGAAAGCCGCATCCATCCAGATGACCGCAGCTGGGTCCGGGAACGCGTCAGATTGTCGGTGGAGACGGGCGAGCCCTATAACGTCGAATACCGGATCCTGCGTCCCGACGGCAGTTACCTCTGGATACTCGCCAGTGGCTGTTGCGAGTTCAATGAACAGGGCGAGGCGTTTCGTTTCCCCGGCGTGCTGATCGACATCCACGAACGCAAGACCGCCGAAGAGTCCCTGCTCAAGTTCACCCGCAACCTGGAGCAGCGGGTGGCCGATGAGGTCGAGGCACGGCTGGCGGCGGAAGATCAATTGCGCCAGTCACAGAAGCTGGAAGCCATCGGCGGCCTTACTGGCGGTGTGGCCCATGACTTCAATAACCTGCTGCAAGTGATCGCCGGCAACCTGCACTTGCTGGCGCGCCATGAGCGGGGTAACGCCAATGTGCAGCGTCGGGTCTCGGCGTCGATTGCCGCCGTCGAGCGCGGTGCCAAGCTGTCTTCGCAATTGCTGGCGTTCGCCCGCCGTCAACCGTTGTCGCCCGCGGTCTTCACATTGCGGCAGATTTTCGATGGCCTGGCGGAGTTGTTGCTGCGTGCCCTGGGTGAAACCCTTCAGGTTCACATGACGGCCCCCGAGGATTCCTGGAATGTGTTTGTTGATCGCAACCAATTGGAAAACGCCATTCTCAATCTGGCGATCAATGCCCGTGACGCCCTTCAAGGTGAGGGCAGGATTGACCTGTGCGCGGAAAACCTCGTCCTCGATCACAAGTTTTGCGCCGGTAGGGGCATTGCCCCGGGGGACTATGTGCGGGTGTCCGTGACGGATACCGGCGTCGGCATGCCGCCACAGGTGCTGGCTCAGGTGTTCGAGCCATTCTTCACCACCAAGGCCGACGGACAGGGCACCGGATTGGGCTTGAGCATGGTGTTTGGCTTCGTCAAGCAGAGTGGCGGTCATATCGAAATCGCCAGTGACGTGGGACGGGGGACCCGGGTGCAGTTGTACTTTCCGCGCACCTTGCGCGCGGTACCCAGTGAAACGCCGGGCCCCGATATGCCGCAACGGGGCGGGCACGAACGCATCCTGGTGGTCGAGGACAATGAGGCTGTGAGAGTGTCGGCGGTGGAGTTGTTGGGTGAGGAGGGTTATCAAGTCCTCACGGCTACCAACGCAGACGTCGCCATGCAAATGTTGCTGGAAGGGGTGACGGTGGACCTGATATTCACCGACGTGGTCATGCCCGGCCTGATCAAGAGTTCGGACCTGGCGGCCTGGGCGAAAGTGCAGGAGCCGCCGGTGGCGGTGCTGTTCACTTCGGGGCATACCCGCGACATCATCTCGCGCAATCACCAGCTGAGTCCGGATACTCATTTGCTCAGCAAACCCTATAGTCCTGAAGCGTTGACGCAAATGGTGCGGACAGTTCTTGGTGGCTGACAACATTTCCGCAGGCGGCCTGTCTTTTGGTGACTGTGTACATATCCATTGCTGCGGTAACGGCGGCTTATGGTTTCGCCCTTACGGCGAGTCCCTTTTGTCAAACGACACAAAAGGAACCAAAAAGTCTCGCCCCTTACGTACGGCCCCTCGCCTAGGCTCGGGGTTCCTTCGCTCCGGTATTCATCCGGGGGCATTGCCCTCCGGTCGGCTTCGCTTCGACCTACATGCAATGAGTTCGACTGCGTCGAACGGCGCTGCGCGCCCATCCCCGGATGAACACCTCCGCTCAGCCTGCCGAGGGGGCGGGTGGATCAAGATCAAGAGCGGCAGGCGAGCTAACGCTCGGCCTGTTGAGTGGTGGGTTGTACACGGGCGGCCTTATGGCTGACTTATCTCTTTCGACTAAACACATTCCCCCCTGTAGGAGCTGCCGAAGGCTGCGATCTTTTGATCTTGATCTTCCGCCCCCTTCGACATGGTCAAAAATCAAAATCAAAAGATCGCAGCCTTCGGCAGCTCCTACAGGGAGTACCAGGTCGGCCGGTAGGCACCTGTGGGCTTGCCCGCGAAGGTGGAGTGTCAGGCAGCAATGGTGTTGGATGTTTCCTCGCTTTCATGAGCAAATCAGCTTCTACAATGTGCATGGATGGCACAGTTACTTGCTCGGATGGGCGGCCTGGAGTTTTTTCGCCATTTTCAGGTGTTTTTCCAGTGCCGGCAGCATTTTTTGCGCAAAGCCCTTGAGCTCGGTGGCGCCCTTGACCCGGTCGTCCGTCACCGTATTGGCTTCCTTCTTGAACAGGTCGATGGTTTCTTCATGGGCCTTGACCTGGTTGTCGGCATAGGCCGCGTCGAAGGATTCGTCGCGCATGTCGAGGATTTTTTCCTTGGCTTGCTTGGTCAGCGTCGTGCTGTCCGGCACTTCGATGTCGAATTTTTTCGCCAGGGCGGCCAGTTCATCGTTGGCCTTGGAATGATCGGTAATCATCATGTTGGCGAATTTCTTGACGTCGGCAGATGCACTTTTTTCCAGGGCCAGCCGGCTGGTCTCGACTTCGGCGATGCCGCCGGCGGCCGCTTTGTCGACAAAGTCATTGGAAGTGGCAGCCAGGGCACTGCCCATGCAGCTGCTCATTGCAATAACCAGGGCCAGGTGACGCACGATGAGTGAGTCCATTGGTGATTCTCCGCACAGGTTTTCAAAGGTGATCGAGTGATCGTTAACCGGTGGAGGCGGCGGCGCAGGCAAAGGTTTTATCGCATTTGCGAAAGGACGACGAACGGGCACCGCTGGTCTGACAGATGGTCGACAGAACGGGCCAACCGAGGCCATTCTGATAGTTGGTGAACGCAATCAGTCGGCGTTTGCTACCGATTAACAAACGGAGGTGTTCCATGCCGGTGCCCCATGACCTTTTTCAGGATCTGAGTTGCACAAAGGAAGAAATCCAGCAGAAACGCACCAAGGATCCGTTACTGGATTCACTGATCAACAAGTATTCCCTGGCTGATGCCGAAGTGGTGAAAGCGGAGGAGGCCAAATCCAGCGATGATGCGGTGACGAAGCTCAAGGCGAAGCGCTTGGAGGTCAAGGACAAGATCGTCAAACAACTCCAGTTGCGGTCCTGATCCAGCGTGCCTGACACCGACGATCGGTGACTGGAAAGTTGGAACGGCCACCAGAACCGGCACCTCGAATGCTCAGAGACCGATATCACGGCTCTCAACGAGGTGCCTCATGACCCAGCCCAAATATCCCAGTGAACAACAGGGTGGCTACGACCCGATACCCACTCATCCCGAACCGCTGAGCCCCGAACACACCACGGTCAATCCCGAGGAAGAGCCGGGCATTGATGAATGGCCGGAGGATGAAGGTGTCGACATCGATCCAGAGTGAACACCGTCCCCTGTGGGAGCGAGCTTGCTCCGGGCGGCGTTCCGACGATAGCGGTGGGTCAGTCGATATAAATGCCGACTGGTCGGGCGCCATCGCGAGCAAGCTCGCTCCCACATTGGTGCTTGGTTGAACTCAACAGATCATTGCAACGCCTTGCTCAAAGGCAACCGCGCCATGTTCTGCGCCTTCAGTGAACCGAAATACAACCAGTCCCCATACTCGCGCACCGTGGTGATCGGTGAGTAGTTGTCGCTGCTGCCGTCCTGCAGGTTGGCGATCACCTTGCCTTCAAGGTCCAGGCCCAGGGCGAACCCGCGCTTTTCCACGGGTTTGGGCAGGACGGTCATGGCTCGCACGATCATCTTGCGCACGAACGGATGCGCCGCCGTGCCATCGAGCAGGGCGTTTCGGGGGGCATACAGCGCCACCCAGAACCGGTCGTGACCATTGAACGACAGGTTGTCCGGCAGGCCCGGCAGGTTGTCGATGAACAGGTCTTGGGTGCCGGCCTTGGGGCCGCTGAGCCAATAGCGGCTGATGCGGTAGGCGCCGGTTTCATTGACCAGCACGTAGGCATCGTCCGGTCCCAGGGCCACGCCGTTGGCAAACTCCAGCTTGTCCAGCACAACCGACGTTTTGCCGGTCTGGAAGTCGTAGCGCAGCAATCGACCGTCACCACCGTGTTCGAGCACGGCTTCACCGTCGTGGCCATAACCGAAGCGGCTCGAAGCATCGCTGAAATAAGCGTAGTGGCCGGGTTTGTCGATGACCACATCGTCGGTAAAACCGAAGGGAACGCCACCGGCTTCTGTGGTCAAGGCCACCAGGCGACCCTGGGCGTCGAGGGACAACAAACCCTTGACGGCATCGGCGATCACCAGCAGACCATTGGGATGCCGGGCCAGGCCCAATGGCCGGCCACCGGTGTCGGCCAGGACTTTGGTGGTCTTGCCATCCAGGCTGGTGCGGATCAGGCGCCCATCGTGCAGGCCGGTGATCAGCGTGTCGTTTTCCAGCAGCAGGGCTTCCGGCCCGTCGATGTCGGCGGCACCGACGCGCTCCATGCCTTTGAGGCGCTGATTGTCGGCGTAGATACCGCTGGAGAGGGACGGCGCGGGTTGTGGCGCCCAGGCCACCGGTCGCACCTTGGTCGGCATCAGCAGCAGGAAGGCGCCGATGACGATGATGACCAGCAGCAGGCATTTGAGGATTCTGCTCACGCGTTGACTCCGGTTGCCACCAGGTATTTCTGCGCCATCTCGCGCAACGCTTGCATCGACGCCGCCGATTCCCGGTCGATGCGCCGCTTGAGCAATAACCGGTTGGCAATCCGCATCGCCAGACCGCTGAACCGGTATTCCAGGGTGCGGACGAAACGTGTGTCTTGGCCTTCGGCTTCGCATTCGTAGGTCACCACCAGCGACAGGCCATGGTCACCCTGGGCACGTGCGCTCCAGCGCTGACCGGGCAGGTACTGCGCCACTTCCCAGCTCAAGTGTCCTTCACGACCGCCGGCGCGGATGTCCTCCTCGAAACGTGCGCCGGCATGCAATGGACCTTTGGGTCCATCGATATGCAGCGACGACGGGTGCCATTGCGGCCAAAGGGTCACGGTGCTGGCGTAGGCCAATACGTCGGTCGGGTGTCCGGCAATGACAATCTGATGCTGCATGCGGGTCATGGGCGTTCTCGTCGGGTTGAGCGGCGCAGGTTCCGGCTCCCAATAGAGGGTGCCGAACAGGTAGTCCATCAGCGGGAAAACGATGTTGAAATTGCGCTCCTGCATCCGTTCGCGGCGGTGGTGCAGTTCGTGCAGCCGGCGCATCTGACGGATCCACGGCAGCCGTGTGAGTGGATTGTGCGACGGCAGATGCTCGCAGGCATGGAAGACTTCATAAGCCAGGTAGCCGAGGACAAGAACGCCGCCGACCAGTCCGGCGACGTTGGTATCGATGTGCTTGAGCAGCCACCAGAGGGGCAGGGCCACGGCGAGCGTGTGAAGTACGATCAGCCAGGCCGGAAACAGGATCACCCGCCAGTCGCGGGCGCTGTCGTAGGTCATGTGGCCAGGGGTGAAAAAACTGTGGTGGTCGCCAGCGTGACGGGCATAAAACAGCCGGGCGAAGCGCTTTTTGTGATGCCCCAGGTGGCGATGCACCATGTACACGCCGAGGTTGAACACTAGCAGCGTGACGGGCACCGCAAGCCATTGCGCCGGCTGTACCTGATGCACGTTGCTCCAGAAAGCGCTGATCGCCAGCGCCCCGAACAACAGGACAAAAGCGCCGTGCAGCCAAGGGTTGTAGAGCGGATGAATGGCGGCGCGGTAACGGCTGCGGAACCCTTCGGTGGTCTGCCTCACTGCAATCACCTGTCGTTATTGTTATCTCCTGCAGATTAGTCGATTCCGCTGTTTTGGCGGGGCGAACCTTGAGGACACAACGGCCATGATCCGGTGCAAACCGGTCTCAGGTCAGCGGGTCCCAGCGTTGCGACCAGTCTTCGTCGGAATCGATCACCTCGCGCAGCAGGTCGAAGGCGCGTTGCAGCGTCGGCGAGTCACGATCGCGGGAGTAGACCAGATAGGTCGGGTAGCTGAACTCCGGAGCCTTGGGCACCCGTTCCAGGGCGCCGCTATCGAGATAACTCTGCACGACACGGGTGCGGAAGTAACCGCTACCGCCGTTTTCAAGAAGGTACTGCAAGCCCAGCGGACCAAGATTGAAACTCAGCGCAGCCTTGGCTTTTTCCGGCAGGGCGGCATCGTGCTGGCGCCGGAACTCGGCGCCCCAATCGATGTACACATAAGGATCGGGCCTGTCGGCCAGGCGCACGAGAATCAGTTTTTCTTCGAGCACCTGCTCGACCTGCAAGCGCGGCCAATACTCGGGCTGATACACCAGCGCAGCATCCAGAACGCCCAACTCCAGTTGGCGCAGGAGGTTTTCTCCGTCATGGATTTCCATGCGCAGGGCGTGGCTGGGAATGTGCTTGCGGATTTCGCCGGCCCAGCCGAGCATCAGCGGGTTACACAGGCTCACCTCGCCACCGATATGCAGCACATCGCGATACCCCTCGGGCAAGGGCAGATCACGCCGCGCGGCTTCCCAGGTTTGCACCAGTTGGTTGGCGTACACCACGAACGCTTCACCGTTGGGCGTCAGGCGAGCACCGGCACGATTGCGCACGAACAGGGTACTGCCCAGTTGGCTCTCGAGTTTCTGCACCCGCGCGGTGATCGCGGTCTGGGTGACATGGAGCTTTTGCGCGGCGGCAGCCAGGCTGCCATGGCGGACGATTTCGAGGAAAGTGCGGGCGAGGTCGATGTCCATGGGGCGGCCGGTGTTGGGAGTGTGGCCATTGTAAGAGCACCACCGAACCTGTGGCGAGCGAGCTTGCTCGCGTTGGGGCGCGAAGCGGCCCTTTAGACCCTCTCAAACATAGCGGGGCGTCGGATTGACGACTGCTTCGCAGCCGAACGGGGCGATGCGGCGATCCGACAAGCCCCCTCGCCACAGGTCAGTGGCGTGCAGGCAAAAACGACGAATCCCGCCACTAAGGGCGGGATTCGTTTGCAGCAGGCACGCTCCCGAAGGCCGGGAGCCAGGTGCTTACGACGGGAACAGCTCGGACAGTTTCATGGCCAGCATCATGTCGCCTTCAGCGCGCAGTTTGCCGCCCATGAACGCTTGCATGCCGTCGGTCGAACCGTCAACGATGCCTTCCAGGGTTTCGCCGTCCATCACCAGAGTCACCTGGGCGTCCGGGTTCTCGCCTTCCTGCAGTTCGCAGGTTTGGTCTTTGACGATCAGCGAGAAGTTCTTGGTGTCGTCGATGCGGAAACCGAAGACCAGGTCCAGACCGGCAGCAGCGGCTGGGTTGAACTTGGCTTTCATTGCTTGTACGGCGTCTGCTACGGAGGTCATGGTTCGATCCTTTCTTGGGTAATAAGAGCAGGGTGATTACTGCCAGGGTCACAATAGTCCGGACTCAGCGAAACGTGATGAGTTCCGGGGCCTTCAACAGCTGCAGGTGCGCATGACTGTTGAAGGAAGCCAGCGACACCTCGCGACCACGAAACTTAAGCTGGTTGAGCGAGGTGTTGACGATTTGCCAGTTCAATTCAAAGGCCTGCCGGGCAGGCATTTGGGTAATCAGGTGGAGCAGGGCGGTGATGGTGCCGCCGGAGGTGAATACGGCGATTTTCTGGGTGTTGTCGGCCTGGTCGAGGATGCGATGCAAGCCGCCCCGCACCCGCTCGACAAACCCCAGCCAGCTTTCCAGGCCTGGTGTGTCGTAGGTGCCGGCGAGCCAGCGTTCGATGATCAGGGCGAAGATGCGCTGGAACTCGCCACGGTTCTGCGCGGCGTTGCGCAAGATGTTCAGGGCTTCGGGTTCGTCCGGCAACATGGCCGGCAACAGCGCGCGGATCACCGCGTCGGCGTCGAATTCGTTGAAGGCGGGGTCGGTTTCCAGCAGCGGCACCGGCAGGCCCACCGCGGCGAATTGTTCCAGCGCGCTGTTGGCCGTGTGCTGCTGGCGGCGCAGATCCCCTGCCAGGCAGCGGTCGAAGCTGATCCCGAGTTCGGCCAGGTGCCGGCCAAGGATTTCCGCCTGACGAATGCCGGTCGGCGACAGGACGTCGTAGTCGTCTGCACCGAAGGAGGCCTGGCCATGTCGAATCAAATAGATACTGCCCACGTCCGCGTCATCCCGGTACGTTGAAGGTTTGGCGAGGTTATGAGGATGGCGGTGAGCTGTCAATGAAAAAACATACGCTTGTTTGAAATGCTCGTTACAGGCCTGTTGCCAGAGGTTTCACGGCTGGTCGCAAGGTCGGCGCATGGGTATGCTGGAGGTATCCCGCGCGCGTTCAAGCCGCGCATCGTTTGAGGAGTCCCCGTGGAGTTTTTTTCCGAGTACGCCATTTTTCTGGCCAAGACCGTGACCCTGGTGATCGCCATTCTGGTGGTCCTGGCCAGTTTTGCGGCCCTGCGCAGCAAGGGGCGGCGCAAGTCGTCCGGACAGTTACAGGTCAGCAAGCTCAATGATTTCTACAAAGGGCTGCGCGAGCGCCTGGAGCAAACCTTGCTCGACAAGGACCAGCTCAAGGCCCTGCGCAAGACCCAGGCCAAGACCGACAAGAAGCAGAAGAAAAAAACCGAGGTCAAACCCCGGGTGTTCGTGCTCGATTTCAACGGCGATATCAAGGCTTCGGCCACCGAGAGCCTGCGCCACGAAATCACGGCCTTGCTGACCCTCGCCACACCCAAGGACGAAGTGGTCCTGCGCCTGGAAAGCGGCGGCGGCATGGTTCACAGCTACGGCCTGGCCTCCTCGCAACTGGCGCGTATCCGCGAAGCCGGCGTGCCCCTGACCGTGTGCATCGACAAGGTTGCGGCCAGCGGTGGCTACATGATGGCGTGCATCGGCCAGAAAATCATCAGCGCACCGTTCGCGATCCTCGGCTCGATTGGCGTGGTGGCGCAGTTGCCCAACGTCAATCGCTTGCTGAAAAAGCACGACATCGACTTCGAAGTGCTGACCGCCGGTGAATACAAACGTACCCTGACCGTGTTTGGCGAAAACACCGAGAAGGGCCGGGAGAAGTTCCAGCAAGACCTGGACATCACCCATCAACTGTTCAAGAACTTCGTCTCGCGCTACCGTCCGCAACTGGCGATCGATGAAGTGGCCACCGGCGAAATCTGGCTCGGCGTCGCGGCGCTGGACAAGCACCTGGTCGACGAGCTCAAGACCAGCGATGAATACCTCGCCGAGCGCGCCAGCAAGTCCGAGCTCTATCATTTGCATTACGCCGAACGCAAAAGCCTGCCGGAGCGCATCGGCATGGCCGCCAGCGGCTCGGTCGATCGCGTGCTGTTGAGTTGGTGGAGCCGTTTGACCCAGCAACGTTTCTGGTAACGAGCCAGGAAATTTTGCCAAACATCCAGCCGGGGCATTTGCCCCGGTTTTTTTTGGTGTTTTCACTGGTTTGGAGGGCACGTCATTTTCAGCGTGGGCACGGTCCCTGTAGGAGCTGGCCTGCCAGCGATGGTCGTTAACGATAACGCGTATGAACGGGATAAACGCGGTGCACTTGAGTCCATCGCCAGCAGGCTGGCTCCTACAGGTTTGCGGGAACCTTTTTTTGCCTGCGAACGCATGCCCGATGTCTTCCACGGTACGGCGAAATCTCTGTAGTCGGCAGGCGACCGTTCCTGCTTTCGGCAACGCGGTGGCTGGGTATGTTGGTGTTCCAAAAATAATTGCCATGGAATGCACATGAATGACCTTCAGACACCGCTAAATCCCCAGCCTGCGCCGCTGCGCGAAACACTGCAGTCTGTGGTGAGCACGGCTTTACCGCAGTCTCCCGAGCAGTTCGGTGCCCAGTTGATCAAGGAAAAATGGGGGCAAGACATCGACCCGCACACCGCACTGTTGGTCACCCTGGATTACCGCTACCGCGGGCACCCGCCGCAGGACGGCATCGAGCAAGGTCAGGTGGCGAGCACCCAAACCCTGGTCCAGGCGTTGCTGGAGAACTACCAGACCGTCGGCGACGGGCGCTTCGCCGAAAGCGCGTTTGGCTTGTACACACCGCCCGATGTCGGCCCGTCCATTCGCATCGTGGAGCATGTCGATGAATTCGCCGACCACGGCAATGGCAACCACCATACCTACGAAGGCATCTATCGCCAAACCACGCCCCAGGTGTATGGACCGGCAACGCAAATTGCCCTCAGGCCGGCGGCGTTCAAACAGTGGGTGTGGGAGCTGGATTTGCAAACCCGCTATCAGGCTTACCTTGATCGTGCCTGGCCCTCTGACAAGCGAATCGTCCAGGCGCAGCCTTACGACCTGAGAACCTCGGCCAAGGCCGCCTTTATCATGAGCGCCTGCCTGCAACACCAGGAGGGCAGCTTGAGTCAGGAAGGCCTGGCCCTGGCCATGCAGGCCGCCGGCTTGCCAGCGGGGCAGGCGTGGAGTGCGTTGACCCTCGATCAGCTACAGGCGCCGACGCGTGTCGGCGCGCCGATCGAGGCCGGTCGGCTGACGATCTATCGCTACACGTCGGACGATATCTGGTGTTATTGCCACCGTCACAGCGGCAGGGTCCTGCTGAATATCCCGGGCAACTCCTCACCCTTGCATGAATTCACCGACTGGCGACACCTGCGCCAATGGATCGTGGCCCAGGGGCAGGTGCCGGCCACACGCCAGGCGCTGCTCGCGCATTTTGCCGAGAACGATCGGGAAGACGGCACCTTCCATGCGGGCGTGTCGACCGCGTTGGAAGGCATGGCGGTTTACCCGAACGAACACTGGCTGAAAAGGAGCGCCGGGCTCTTCAACGACGACGGTTTCTGGGACCCGCAGGATTACATCGATCTTGAGCGAGCTCACTCCGACACCGATCCGTTCGCGCAACTGGTGCTGACCATGAAGCAGGCCTCGATGGCCAGCGTCAAAACCATCCGTGACGATGCCCAGGTCAATCGCGACAACCTGAGCGCGGTGGTGGAACCCCTGGTGCGCTGGATCAACCGGCTGGGGCCATTGGCATTGTTCATTCCGGGAGGCGAGGGTGTCCTCGTGCTGGCCGGCCTGATCGACGCCGGTTATGGCCTTGATCAGGCCATCAACGGCAAGACACCGGAGCAGCGCTCCGAGGGCGTGTCGCGCACCGTGTTCGGCTTGCTCAATGCGCTCCCGCTGGTCGGGGCCGTGGTGGCACTCAAGGGCGAAGAAAGAATCGCCGGAACCCTGCACGAGTCTGGGGAACCCGCGAGCGAGCCGCATCCCGGAACGCCGGCCAAGCCCGTAGCCGGATCGGTTGCGGCGCCGTTGTCGACTCGCATAGCGCTGTTGCGTGAGGTGTGCGCACCCCATGCTGCCTTCACTGATGAGGTACTGGAGCAGATCGCCCGGATCAGCACGGTCGACGACGATATGCTGCGCCTGATGCAGGCAGGTCGCCCGCCAACGCCGCTGCTGGCCGATACCATCACACGCTTCAAGCTCGATCAGGAACTCGAAGGCGTCACCGATGCGCAAGCACGGGCCGGATTGTTCAACACCCGCTATCAGGCGCTCCAGCACTCGGAGCAGGAATGGGTTCGCCTGTTTCAGCGCGAATACCCAGGATTGCCGAAAGGCGCCGTGGAGCAAATCCTCGACCGGTCGGGAGTCGACATCCATCGGCCCTTCGACGCTGACGAGGCGCTGCAATTGCTCAAGCGGCTGGACAACAAATCGCGGGACTACCAACAGCATGTGCGACTCAACCGGGCCTATGAAGGCTTGTACTTGCGTTCGGTCCGGCACCCCGACACCGATGTCCTGGCACTGCACTCCCTGCAGCGCCTGCCTGACTGGCCGCAAGGCCTGCGCATCGAGGTGCTCGACGGGGCAATCAGCGGCCGTGTCCTCGACCGCTGCGGTCCGCTCGATTCCACGGATTGCCGGCGTTTGATCAAGGTCGGTGAGCGCTATCGATACACCGCGGTGGCGACTACCGATGGCGAGGGTTCGGACCTGTTTACCGCGCTGGTCGACCTCTTGTCCGTGGAGGAACGTACGGCGATGTCGCTTCACTCGCCGGATGCTGCGAGCGCGTTGCGGTTGCGCATTGGCGGTCATGCCTTGGCCCGTTCCGAGTTGATACTCGGCTTGTATCGAATGGATTCGCGGTTGCCTTTCGAAACCGGGGGATTGCGCGGTGGCGGCTTCCCGAACACGCCACAGGCCGCAGCGCTGACCCACGGAGTCATGCGTCTGCAGATCAAGGATCTGTATCCGCATTTCACCGATGCCCAGGCGGATGAGTTGCTGTTTAACGCGGGTGCCGGGGCTCAGGCACTGGTGGATCGCCTGATAGCACAGATGCAGCAGTTGCATGCCGATCTGCGCCAGTGGATCGACCAGTCCGTGCTGGATGCCGATGACATGGACATCGATTTTCTGTCCGTTGGCGATGATGAAGCACAGGGAATGACCCTGGGGCAGGTGGCGGCGCACAATGTCCAACTGCTGCAAACCGTGATCGATTACGAGCGTGAAACTCGAACCGAGCTGGGCGATGAACTGATGAGCATCTGGCAAAAATGCCCGCCCCGGATCAATAGCGTGATGTCGGGTGAGGCGTTCTCCGGGTACAGGCTGGACCTGGCTTTCGAGGACTACCATCGGTTGCCGACGATGAACGTACGCTTCAATGAGGTCGTCGAGTTATCGATGCAGGCCTTGCACCTGGTCGAGCGCGAGAGTCTGAGCGCCTTTCTCGAAAGTTTTCCAAACTTGCGTTCCCTGAACCTGGAGCGTGTCGACCTGCGTCTACTCAACGCCGACGGCGTACTGGAAGGTGTGTTGCCTCCAGCGATTCGGCAAATGACCCGTCTCAATACGCTGAACCTGAGTAACACTTTGCTGAAGTTTCAGGAGAACACGGCGGCACAGTTTAGTGATCTGGTGAGCTTGCAAACGCTGGACCTGAGTGACAACCCTTTGACCGTTCCGCCTGTTGTCCTGGGGCTCAATGAGTTGCGTGTATTGAACCTGAGAAACACCGGGATCAGCCGTTGTCCGATAGGCATCACCGATCAGCCGTACTTCACCTCGCTTGACTTGCGAGACAACCGCATCAGCCGGGTTCCCCAATCGATACTGAATCAGGCGGTCTCCCGGGACCGGGTGAAACTGTGGGGTAATCCGCTGACGGATGAAGACACCTTGCTGCGCCTGGTCGATCATCGCGAGCGTACCGGCATCAATCTGTGGCTGAGTGAACCGGGTGCCGATTACGGCAGTGCGACGCCCTGGCTGGAGGAGGGTGATGAAGGCGTGCGCGAGGCGCGGCAACAGATCTGGCAACGACTGGCCGTCAAGCCATCGGGCAGTACGTTGCTGCGGGTCATGGATGGATTGCGCCTGACGGCGGATTTCCAGGTCGGCTATCTGTCGCTGCAGGCGCGTGTGTGGCGCTTGCTGCACGAAGCGGATACGTCAGAGGAGTTGTGGGACTGGTTGCGCCAGAGTATCGAAACCCGGGTTGGCGATGCGGAAAACCCGTTCAGGATGTTCGCGGTGCTGGAAGATCAAGCTCGCCTGTACCGCGACTGGGTCGCCATGGGGCGGCCGATTCCGCTGGCGGATCATCCGGTGTTCTAGCGTGAAAGATAAAGCCCCTTGAACCCCGGGGCCGGGGTTCAAGGGGTGACGGTCAGCGGCGACGGAACAGCGGCAGCGGTTCGTCGGTCGCGGCCTGATAGGTCACCGAGAAGTCCTTGAGACCTTCAAGGGCTTCGTGCGGATCCTTGTCCGGGCGAATGGCGAAGGCGTCGAAACCACAGCGATGCATGTAGAACAACTGGTCACGCAGCACGTCGCCAATGGCCCGCAATTCACCCTTGAAGCCGTAGCGGTCACGCAGCAGGCGGGCGTTGGAGTAGTTGCGGCCATCGGTGAATGCCGGGAAGTTCAGGGCAATGACCTGGAACTGCGCGACGTCTTCACCGATCTCCTCGGCTTCTTCATCGGCATCCAGCCAGATGCCCAGGCCGCCGTCGCGGGCCAGGAGCATACGGCTGTGTTCGCGCCACAACTGCAAGGGGACGATGTAGTCGTCGCAGTTGGTGATCTCGTCGATGCTGAAGTCCTTGGGCAGCAGGTGCCAGGTCTCGTCGACGACCTCGTTGTTCTTAATGATTCGCTGCATAGACACGCTCCTTGAAGAGGTCGATACCAATACGCTGATAGGTGTCGATGAAGCGTTCGTCTTCGGTACGTTGTTCGATGTACACGTCGATCAGCTTTTCGATCACGTCAGGCATGGCTTCCTGGGCAAAGGACGGGCCGAGGATCTTGCCCAGGCTGGCGTCACGGCTGGCGCTGCCGCCGAGGGAAACCTGATAGAACTCTTCGCCTTTCTTGTCCACCCCGAGGATGCCGATGTGGCCCACGTGGTGGTGGCCGCAAGCGTTCATGCAACCGGAGATGTTCAGGTCCAGCTCGCCGATGTCGAACAGGTAGTCCAGGTCGTCGAAACGACGCTGGATCGATTCGGCGATCGGGATCGACTTGGCGTTGGCCAGGGAGCAGAAGTCGCCACCCGGGCAGCAGATGATGTCGGTCAGCAAGCCGATGTTCGGCGTGGCGAAGCCTTGCTCGCGCAGCTCGCCCCACAGGACGAACAGCTTGTCCTGCTCGACGTCGGCCAGAATGATGTTCTGCTCGTGGGAGGTACGCAGTTGACCGAAGCTGTAACGCTCGGCCAGGTCGGCCACGGCGTCGAGCTGTTTGTCGGTGATGTCGCCCGGTGCAACGCCGGTAGGCTTGAGGGACAAGGTCACGGCCACGTAGCCCGGTTTCTTGTGGGCCAGGGTGTTGCGTGCGCGCCAGCGGGCGAAGCCCGGGTGCTGCAGGTCGAGCTCGGCCAGGGCGGCGGACTGGTTGTCCAGCGCCTTGTAGTCCGGGTCGACGAAATGTTTGGCGACGCGCTGCACTTCGGCTTCGGTCAGCGTGGTCTGGCCACCGCGCAGGTGCTCCATTTCCGCGTCGACTTTCTGTGCGAAGACTTCAGGCGTCAGCGCTTTCACCAGGATCTTGATCCGCGCCTTGTACTTGTTGTCGCGACGGCCATAGCGGTTGTAGACCCGCAGGATGGCGTCGAGGTAGCTCAACAGGTCTTGCCATGGCAGGAATTCATTGATGAATGCCCCCACCACCGGCGTACGGCCCAGGCCACCACCGACCAGCACACGGAAACCCAGTTCGCCAGCGGCGTTATGCACCGGCTCAAGGCCGATGTCATGGACTTCGATGGCGGCGCGGTCGGAAGTCGAACCGTTGACGGCGATCTTGAACTTGCGCGGAAGGTAGGCGAATTCCGGGTGGAACGTCGTCCACTGGCGCACGATCTCGCACCATGGGCGCGGGTCGATCAGTTCGTCGGCGGCGACACCGGCAAACTGGTCGGTGGTGACGTTGCGCAGGCAGTTGCCGCTGGTCTGGATCGCGTGCATCTGCACGGTGGCCAGTTCAGCGAGAATGTCCGGAATGTCTTCCACGGCCGGCCAGTTGAACTGCACGTTCTGCCGGGTACTGATGTGGGCGTAGCCCTTGTCGTAGTCCCGGGCGATCTTGGCCATCATTCGCATTTGCCGCGAAGTCAGTTGGCCGTAAGGCACGGCGACTCGCAACATCGGTGCGAAACGCTGGATATAAAGGCCATTTTGCAGGCGCAGGGGGCGGAATTCCTCTTCGCTCAGCTCGCCTGCCAGATAGCGTCGGGTCTGATCACGGAACTGCTTGACGCGGTCCTCGATGATCCGCTGATCGTATTCGTCGTATACGTACATATAAGTCCTGTTCTCAGGCTTGGGCCGGTCGGAAACAGCGGCGTTTTTTGGCTGGCTGGCGTCCGATAAAACCTCGGCAATTCTGCGCGCACGGCCGCGCACTCCCTACGGAGCCGGGGCAAGATACCAGTTTGCAGTTATGCGTAAAAGTGATGTTTGAGCATATGTAAAGAACCAAATCGCCTAATGAGAATCGTTGTTGCAAAGACCCTGTTTGTGATGCGGGCAATCGTCGTCTTTACTCTGCTCGAGTCTTTATGCAATCACCGATAAAACCGACAAGAGGCGATGCAATGAGCAACCCAACCAAAGCACGGAAAAGCGATAGCACCGTAGATGCCTGGGCAATCTTGTTCCTGATCATCCTGGTCGTGGGGACGGCGGTTTTCTGGGTCAGCCACCAATAAACGACCCGTCCGGGCCCGGTTCCGACGATTGTCCGACAAAAACCGGAAAAATCGCCGTTTTACGGACACTCGCTGGCTATAATGCGCGGCGAATTTCCGGGGGCTCGGACGACCAATGTTGAAGTTTCTGTATGGCGTATTGCTGACGCTGGGCATGGTCGTGGGACCTTGTGCCCAAGCGGCGTCAGTGCTGTTCCTGAATCCGGGAACCCCAACGGAAGCGTTCTGGGCGAGTTACTCGCAGTTCATGCAGGCTGCGGCGACGGACCTGGGGATGGACTTGCGTATCCAGTATTCCGACCGCGTCTCCGAAAACACCATCCGCCAGGCTCGTGAAGCCCTTCAGGGCGACCATCGTCCCGACTACCTGGTCTTCGTCAACGAGCAATACATCGCCCCCGAGGTCCTGCGGCTGGCCAAAGGCAGCGGGGTGAAGCTGTTCATGGTCAACAATGCCCTGACGGCGGATCAGATGAAACTGATTGGCGCGCGGCCTGACAAGTATCCCGATTTGCTCGGTAGCCTGGTGCCCAATGACGAGGAGGGCGGCTACCTGATGCTCAAGGAACTGATCCGGCAGCACGGCCCGGTGGCCCCCGGCCAGACGATTGAACTGCTGGCCTTTTCCGGTTTGAAGGTCACCCCGTCCGCGCAATATCGCGAGAAAGGCCTGCGGCGTGCCTTGGCCGAGCACCCCGAAGTGCGTTTGCGCCAACTGGTGTACGGCGGCTGGACCCGGCAACGCGCCTACGAGCAGGCCAGGTTGTTGTTCAAGCGCTACCCGCAGACGTCGCTGGTCTGGGCCGCGAACGACGAGATGGCGTTCGGTGTGATGCAGGCGTATGTCGAGGCCGGCGGGGAGCCAGGCAAAGGCGTGCTGTTCGGCGCGATCAACAATTCACCCGAGGCGTTGCAGGCACTGCTGGACCGTCGCCTGAGTGTATTGTTGGGCGGGCACTTCAGTCTGGGTGGCTGGGCGCTGGTGCAATTGCATGACTACGATGAAGGCGTGGACATCAGCCAGTACGGTGGCCGTGACCGGCAGATTCCGTTGCTGCAACTGATCGACCGGGCACAGGCCAGGCGACTGCTGGCGATAGGGGCCACGCAGGACTTCGGTGTGGATTTTCACAAACTCTCGGCCAAGGGCCGTCCCGCGTCCTGGCGTTACCCGTTCACCCTGCAAACCCTGATGCACTGAGCCGCGTCAAACCCCGGTCAGGAGTAGCACCAGCTTGACGATGCCGAACAGCGTCAAGGCGAACACCACTGTGAACAGGATCCCCAGAATCACGAAATGACTGGGCTTGCCGTGCGTGAAATCGCGGGCCCGGTTCTTCCCGCTCTGCACCCCGAACGCCGCCGCCATGACGCTGTGCAGCATTTGCCAGAAGCTCGGCGGCTTGTTGTCGGCCGGATCGTCCATAAAACCCTCGCCACGAATGTGTGTGAGGCAAGCATAGACAATACACATCAAAAGATCGCAGCCTGCGGCAGCTCCTACAGGGTTATATATTCCCTTGTAGG
>NZ_JBWKZB010000016.1:0-119129 GCF_059424105.1 Pseudomonas sp. GW456-E7
GCCTTCGGCAGCTCCTACACAAAAGCAAGAAGGTCTGGATTCGTAAAAATCGAAGTATATACCGCAAAAATACGAATTTTACTGAAGTGTTTGCTTCCCTAGAATGCATCGCTATCAACGGGCCATCGTTTCGGTCCCGTTCGTTCTATCGAGGGAGCATCATGAAAATTAAAGCCACGGCGCTGTTGATCACATCTTTACTGGTATTGGCCGGTTGCGACCAGGCCGAGAAAAGCGCGCAACAGTTGATGGGCAAGGCGGCCGAAAGCGCCAAACAAGCGATTGACGATACCCACAAGGCCGCCGAACAGGCGCTCAGCGATGCCACCGGCGGGTTGATCAGCAAAAAAGAATCATCGGAAAAAGAATCGGAAAAAACCGAATCTTCCTCCCAGGAAATCTAAACCGTATTACAACGAGTCAGGACTGACCCATGGACTACCTTTTACAACTTGCCGCCAGCCCCACTGCCTGGGTTGCCCTGGCCACCCTGGTGGTGATGGAAATCGTGCTCGGCATCGATAACCTGATCTTCATCTCGATCCTGACCAACAAGCTGCCCGAGCAACACCGACAGAAGGCGCGGCGCATCGGTATCGGCATGGCGCTGATCCTGCGATTGGGCCTGCTGAGCACCATCGCGTTCATCGTCCAGTTGACCGCTCCGGTGATCGAGATTCTCGGCCACGCGTTTTCCTGGAAAGACATGATCCTGATCGCCGGTGGCCTGTTCCTGTTGTGGAAGGCGACCACCGAGATCCATCACAGCATGGACCCGGCGCCGGATGATCCGACGTCGAAGACATCCACCGTGACCCTGGGCTTTGCCGCGGCGATCGGTCAGATCCTGATGCTGGACATGGTGTTTTCCATCGACAGCATCATTACCGCTGTCGGCATGACCGAGCATTTGCCGATCATGATTATCGCGGTGGTGGTGTCGGTGCTGGTGATGTTGTTTGCCGCTGATCCGTTGGCCAAGTTCATCAACGACAACCCGACGGTGGTGATGCTGGCCCTGGGCTTCCTGATCATGATCGGCATGACGCTGATTGCCGAAGGCTTTGGCGCCCATGTACCGAAAGGCTACGTCTATGCGGCCATGGCATTCTCGGCTTCGATCGAGGTGTTGAACATGATGTCCCGCCGGGCCAGGCAGAAGCGTGTAGCCACGGAAGTCTGACCGCCGCTAAAAGGAAACGCCTGAACACCTTGTAGGAGCTGCCGCAGGCTGCGATCTTTTGATCTTCTGGAAAAAAGATCGCAGCCTGCGGCAGCTCCTACAGGGATGTGTTCAGGCGTTTTTGTTTGAAATTCAGGTCAGTGGGCGCTGGCGTGGCGGCGGGTTGCCTTGGCGGGTTTTGCAGGTTGAACGGGAGGGTGATGGTGGCGGCGAGTGATGCGCAGCACGCCCCACAGCATGGCGGCGGCTACCGCCAGCCAGCTGCAAATCAACATCGCAATGATCATGGTCAGGCTCATCTGTGCCTCCTCTTTGCCCTGCTGCGGGCACACACGCTTCGCTGTCGTCTCTTTAGAACACAGTCTAGCCGTTACTGCATTTCAGACTATTGACCGAAAGTCGGCAGTCACCAACCAGTTCGCTCTATCGAATGCACGCGTCTGCCGTTTAAAGCTATACCCTGGCAGCGCGGCGACCTATGATCGACGACCGAGCCGGGAATGGGATTGCCTGGCGTCTGAACCTGAACAAGAGAGAGCTGATGGTGCGGGTATTTTCTCGAATTTTGTCGGCCATGCTGATGGCCGGTTGCGTGGCGAGCCTGGCGGGTTGTGCCGGGAGCGTTACGCCCGAGATCAAGCGTTTGCCGGAGCGTGTCGAACTCAGCGGCCGATTCTACCGGGGCGATGCGTATCAAAGCGGGCCGCAGGTGCTGGCCAGCATGCTGTCCCAGCAGGGCATCGTGATCACCCCGGGCTTGCTCGAAAAGCCCTTGCATTTGCCGGGGGGCGAAGCGCAGTTGCAACAGAACATGCAGAACCTGGCCCGCGAGTACGGGATGGTGGTTTATCCCCTCGACAGCAATCTTGCGGCCTTGTTGACGCAGGTCGCCGCCGGTTATCCGGTGATGGTGCGCTTCACCGAGGGCTCGGCCATGTGGGCCGAACCGCGTTACGCCATTCTGGCCGGCTACAACCGCCAGAAGCAGACGGTCCTGTTGCGTGCGGGGATGGATCGCCGCGAACTGATGAGCTTCAGCGCCTTCGAGTCGGCATTCAAGGACGCCGGTGGCTGGGCCGTGCTGATCCAGAACCCGACGCAAATTCCGTCTCAGGTCGATCAGCAGCGCTGGCTCAAGGCCGCCAACGAGCTGGCTCAGGCCGGTCAGGAGCAGGCTGCCGCCAAGGCGAAAAAGGCCCTGGCCGCACACTGAGTCCGTTGGTCACCCGACGGGCACCATCGCTCGCCGCCAGCCTCTGATCTTCATAGGCCCGGATCATTGCTCCGGGCCGAGATCAGGAGGCACCCATGGCTCATTCCACAACGCCCGTCGGTCCGCACTCGTCTGAACATTCCTCTGGCGATGAGCTGGGTTACGACCCCGATTCCCCTGACCTTGCCGATCCTCAGGTCGACCCGATCGGGCCCGCCAAGGCACCGAGGGATGTGAAGCCGGGTGACAACCCCAAGGCTCCGGCAAAGCCCTACGATCCACTGGGTGATCTGAAACTTTAGGTTCAATGGAGGTGTGTATGTCTACCGATTCCAGTTTTGACGACAAAGGTCCGGAAACTGTCCCCACGACCCCCGAGCAAAGCACCGACCCGGTGATGGATCCGGACAGCCCGTTGAGGGATCCGCTGGCGCGGCCAACGGTGGCGCCCACTGAAAAGCCGAAGGGGTGGAGAGATCCAAGTACCGGCGACGGCATCCCGGACGACGACCAGATGCCGCTGCCCAACGACTGAATAACCGGGTTCACCTGTAGGAGCTGCCGAAGGCAGCTCCTACAGATTGAAGTACTAAAAAAAAGCCCCGAGTGATCGGGGCTTTTTCATGTGTTTGCAGCAAGGTTACTGCGACGCTTCAACCACGCCGCTCTGCCGCTGCTTGAGGTTTTTGTCTGCCTTGTACTGCAAGGCTACGGAAGGCACGTCTGCGCTCTTTCCGCTCTCTACCCAATTACGCATGCGCGTGGCATCGGCAAAATGGGTGTACTTGCCATAGGCGTCAAGGATCACCAGGGCCACCGGACGGTTACTCATTCGGGTCACCAGCACCAGGCAGTGGCCTGCTTCGTTGGTGAAACCGGTTTTTGTCAGCTGGATGTCCCAGTCCGGCTTGCGGACCAAATGGTCGGTGTTGCGAAAACCCAGGCTGTAGTTGGGTTTACGGAACGAGACGGTTTTTTCCTTGGTCGTGCTCAGCTCGGTCAACAGCGGGTACTTGTGCGCGGCGATCAACAGTTTGCTCAAATCGCGAGCGGTCGACACGTTGCGCGGGGAGAGACCGGTCGGCTCGACGAAATGCGTGTTGGTCATGCCCAGCGCCCGAGCCTTGGCGTTCATGGCAGCAATGAACGCGGCATAGCCGCCCGGATAGTGGTGGGCCAGGCTTGCAGCGGCGCGGTTTTCGGATGACATCAGGGCAATCAGCAACATTTCCCGGCGGGGCAGTTCGCTCTTGAGCTTGACCCGGGAGTACACGCCTTTCATTTCCGGTGTGTCGCTGATGTTGATGTTGATGTATTCATCCATGTTCTGGCGGGCTTCAACCACGACCAGGCCGGTCATCAGTTTGCTGACGGACGCGATGGGGACGACGACGTCAGGATTGCTGGCATAGATGACTTTGTTGGTCTGCATGTCCAGCAGCAAGGAGCTGCCGGAAGCGAGCTTGAGTGTCTTCGTATCTCGCGGCGCTGCGGTGGTCTCATCAGCACTGGCGATTGGCGTGAGGAAAGTCCCTGTAACTGCAAAAAATAGGCTCAGGATCGAAAGACGGATTT
Source organism: Pseudomonas sp. GW456-E7 (assembly GCF_059424105.1). Taxonomy (NCBI): domain Bacteria; kingdom Pseudomonadati; phylum Pseudomonadota; class Gammaproteobacteria; order Pseudomonadales; family Pseudomonadaceae; genus Pseudomonas; species Pseudomonas sp. GW456-E7. The sequence goes on from NZ_JBWKZB010000016.1 coordinate 3,972, forward strand.
TCACGCTGGCAGACTCACAAAGTGTTGATAAGCCGTTCTGTAACGGGCTATTTCGTAAAAAGCGCGACATTCTGGAGTATGGCTGAATAACTGTCGATGGTTGTTCAAACAACAGGCGAAAGTCCTGAGAAACATGAAAAAAATGTCATTTTCCGTCGGGTGGTCGCGTGTGTTTCGCAGGCAAAAAAAACCCCGCCAAGGGCGGGGTTCTTCGATTCGCTGTCCGCGTCTGCGGTGAAACTCAGCTGTGCAGGGTTTCAGCGGCGTACAGGGTGTTTTCCAGCAGGCAGGCACGGGTCATCGGGCCAACGCCGCCCGGCACCGGAGTGATCCAGCCGGCGCGGGGCAGGGCGGTTTCATAGATCACGTCACCGACCAGCTTGCCATCGTCCTGACGGTTGATGCCGACATCGATCACGATCGCGCCTTCCTTGATCCATTCGCCCTTGACCAGGCCCGGCTTGCCGGCGGCGACGACGACCAGGTCCGCACGGCTGACATGACCGGCCAGGTCCTTGGTAAAGCGGTGGGTGACCGTCACGGTGCAACCGGCCAGCAGCAACTCCATCGCCATCGGGCGGCCAACGATATTGGATGCACCGACGACCACGGCATTCATCCCGTAAAGATCGACCCCGGTGCTTTCCAGCAGGGTCATGATGCCTTTGGGGGTGCATGGGCGCAGCAGCGGGATACGCTGGGCCAGGCGACCGACGTTATAAGGATGGAAGCCGTCGACGTCTTTGTCCGGACGAATGCGCTCCAGCAGTCTGGAGGCGTCCAGGTGTTCGGGAAGCGGAAGCTGGAGCAGAACGCCGTCGATCGCAGGATCGTCGTTCAGGCGATCGATCAGCTCGGTCAGCGCTTCTTGAGTGGTTTCGGAAGGCAGGTCATAAGCTTGGGACAGAAAGCCGACCTCTTCACAGTCTTTACGCTTGTGCGAGACATAAACCTGAGAGGCAGGATCGCTACCGACCAGGATCACCGCGAGGCCGGGCGTGCGCAGGCCTTGCTGGCGACGCTCGGTGACACGTTGGGCGATCTGCTGGCGCAGGCTGGCGGCGATCGATTTGCCGTCGATTAGTTGTGCAGTCATTGCGCGTGATTAACCATCGAGAGGGGAAAAAAAGAGAACGCATTCTCGCATGTCATGCGGTGAGGGCAAAGGCGCTTGGTCTGCAAATTCCCCTAACTCCTTTAATTAAATGAATTTTTTTTAAAAAGGATTTGACGACCTTCGGGTGGCTCTATACTATTCGTCGCACTTGTCGGGCACAGCCTAGCACTGGTTAGGAAGGTTGAGCGGGATTACGGTTCTGCAAGACTGGAAAGCACTTAGTTTGTAGTCCTCCAAGGGTACAGCTAACAAGGCGCCCGTAGCTCAGCTGGATAGAGCATCCGCCTTCTAAGCGGATGGTCGCAGGTTCGAGTCCTGCCGGGTGCGCCATTAGGCAGCTTTGGCACAAGTAACGCGATATGGTGGGCGTAGCTCAGTTGGTAGAGCACGGGATTGTGACTCCCGTTGTCGTGGGTTCGATCCCCATCGTCCACCCCATATTTCGAAAGGCGCCAGATTAACAGTCTGGCGCCTTTGCTTTAACGGCTTCATCCGCGGATGTGGTGGAATTGGTAGACACACTGGATTTAGGTTCCAGCGCCGCGAGGCGTAAGAGTTCGAGTCTCTTCATCCGCACCAAATAAAGCTTCGATCAGGCTGTTGGCCTGGCTGGAGCTTGATAAAGAAGTTGTTTGGCTTCTTTAACAGGCAATATGGTGGGCGTAGCTCAGTTGGTAGAGCACGGGATTGTGACTCCCGTTGTCGTGGGTTCGATCCCCATCGTCCACCCCATATTTCGAAAGGCGCCAGATTGAAAAGTCTGGCGCCTTTTTTGTTTCGGCGGCCGCAGGTTCAGGGTCGCAGGGGCGGGGCGTTTCGTCGTATTTATGTTTCTCGATGATGCGGTCCTGTCCGCCGGTCTTGCTTGCGAGACCGGCTGTCAGGGAGATGATTGGCGACCTCTTCTATATAGGAACGGTCGGCGCAGAGCCTTGGCGTGATTGGTTGTATTTGCCATCGGGGCGAGGTGCATTGGTGTATTCGCCCCTATAAATTGCCTGCTGCTTTTTTACCCGTTTTCAGTAGGGTGACTTCTTGAGTTTGACCCACTAGAATGCATGCCCTTGATTCTGGGGTCGGAAACGGCCGGCTAACGTCTGTGCAACGAGGAATATCCATGCAAGTTTCTGTTGAAAATACTACTGCTCTTGAGCGCCGCATGAGCGTCACCGTGCCGGCTGAGCGCATCGAGAGCCAGGTCAACAAGCGTCTGCAGCAGACCGCCCAAAAGGCCAAGATTGCTGGCTTCCGTCCAGGCAAAGTGCCAATGAGCGAAATCAAGCGCCGTTTCGGTGCTGACGCTCGCCAGGAAGCTGTAGGCGACGTGATCCAGTCTTCCTTCTATGAAGCTGTGGTTGAGCAGAAGCTGAACCCGGCTGGTCAGCCTTCGATCGAGCCAAAATCCCTGGAAGCGGGCAAGGACCTGGAATACGTAGCCGTATTCGAAGTGTTCCCTGAGTTCACCGTTGCCGGTTTCGACGGTATCGCCGTCGAGCGTCTGAGCGCTGACGTGACTGACGCCGATCTGGACAAGATGCTGGAAATCCTGCGCAAGCAGAACACCCGTTTCGAAGTGGCCGACCGCGCTGCCCAGAACGAAGACCAGTTGAACATCGATTTCGTCGGCAAGGTCGACGGTGAAGTGTTCGCTGGCGGTTCCGCCAAGGGTACCCAGCTGGTTCTGGGTTCCGGCCGCATGATCCCTGGTTTCGAAGATGGCCTGGTTGGCGCCAAGGCCGGTGAAGAGCGCGTTCTGAACCTGACCTTCCCAGAGGACTATCAGAACCTGGACCTGGCTGGCAAAACCGCCGAGTTCACCGTGACTGTCAACACCGTTTCCGAGCCAAAGCTGCCAGAACTGACTGAAGAATTCTTCGCCCAATTCGGCATCAAGGAAACCGGTCTGGAAGGCTTCCGCGCCGAAGTTCGCAAGAACATGGAGCGTGAGCTGCGTCAGGCGATCAAATCCAAGGTCAAGAATCAGGTAATGGACGGTCTGCTGGCCACCAACCCGATCGAAGTGCCAAAGGCTCTGCTGTCCAACGAAGTTGACCGTCTGCGCGTGCAGGCTGTCCAGCAGTTCGGCGGCAACATCAAGCCTGACCAACTGCCGGCCGAGCTGTTCGAAGAGCAAGCCAAGCGCCGCGTAGTGCTGGGTCTGATCGTGGCTGAAGTGGTCAAGCAATTCGACCTCAAGCCAGACGAAACCCGCGTTCGCGAGATGATTCAGGAAATGGCTTCGGCCTATCAGGAGCCTGAGCAAGTTGTGTCCTGGTACTACAAAAACGATCAGCAACTGAACGAAGTTCGTTCGGTTGTGCTGGAAGAACAAGTTGTGGATACTGTTCTGCAGAAAGCTAGCGTGACCGACAAATCGGTCTCTTACGAAGAAGCGGTCAAGCCGGTAGAAGCACCACAAGCCGACTGATCACTTTTGCGGTAAGAAGCAAACACCATAAGCCAGCCTTCGTGCTGGCTTATGCGTATTCAAGACATAACTATTTGGGAGTGACTGCAGAGCATGTTCCGTAATTCGTATATTCAGCAGAACTCTGATATCCAGGCCGCAGGCGGCCTGGTCCCGATGGTTGTCGAGCAGTCCGCTCGTGGCGAGCGCGCCTACGACATCTACTCGCGCCTGCTCAAGGAGCGAGTGATCTTTCTGGTTGGCCCGGTAGAGGACTACATGGCCAACCTGATCTGTGCGCAACTGCTGTTCCTTGAAGCGGAAAACCCGGACAAGGACATCCATCTCTATATCAACTCCCCGGGCGGTTCGGTGACGGCGGGCATGTCGATCTACGACACCATGCAGTTCATCAAGCCTAATGTGTCGACCACCTGTATCGGTCAGGCGTGCAGCATGGGCGCATTCCTGCTGACGGCCGGTGCCCAGGGCAAGCGGTACTGCCTGCCGAACTCGCGTGTGATGATTCACCAGCCACTGGGCGGTTTCCAGGGCCAGGCGTCGGATATCGAAATCCACGCCAAGGAAATCCTCTTCATTCGTGAGCGTCTCAACACGCTGATGGCCAAGCACAGCGGGCGCACGCTTGAAGAAATCGAGCGCGATACCAACCGCGATAATTTCATGAGTGCGGACGCTGCGCGTGAGTACGGGTTGATCGACGAAGTGATCAGTCAGCGCCCTGCTTAAAATAAGCAGCTCAAAATAAGGTTGGTCGGCGGGTCCGATCACCTGCGGGCTTGAAAAAGCCCGCAATAGCCTTCATCTTGTGTTGCAAGCCTATCGGATTTGGATCGAACGAATGACTGACACCCGCAACGGCGAGGACAACGGCAAGCTGCTCTATTGCTCCTTCTGTGGCAAAAGCCAGCATGAAGTACGCAAATTGATTGCCGGCCCCTCGGTCTTTATCTGCGACGAGTGCGTCGACCTGTGCAATGACATCATCCGCGAGGAGGTGCAGGAAGCACAGGCCGAAAGCAGCGCGCATAAATTGCCTTCGCCTAAAGAAATCAGCGGCATCCTTGATCAGTATGTGATTGGTCAGGAGCGTGCGAAAAAGGTTCTGGCCGTAGCGGTGTACAACCACTACAAGCGCCTGAATCAGCGTGACAAAAAGAATGACGACGTCGAACTCGGCAAGAGCAACATCCTGCTGATCGGCCCGACAGGCTCGGGTAAGACCCTGCTTGCCGAAACACTGGCCCGCTTGCTGAACGTTCCGTTCACCATCGCCGACGCAACCACCCTCACCGAGGCGGGTTACGTGGGTGAGGATGTCGAGAACATCATTCAGAAGCTGCTGCAGAAATGCGATTACGACGTGGAAAAAGCCCAGATGGGCATTGTCTACATCGATGAAATCGACAAGATTTCGCGCAAATCCGACAACCCGTCGATCACCCGGGACGTTTCCGGTGAAGGCGTGCAGCAGGCCCTGCTCAAGTTGATCGAAGGCACGGTCGCTTCCGTTCCGCCTCAAGGTGGTCGCAAGCATCCGCAGCAGGAATTCCTTCAGGTCGACACCCGTAACATCCTGTTCATCTGCGGTGGTGCGTTCTCCGGTCTGGAAAAGGTTATTCAAAACCGTTCCACCAAGGGCGGTATCGGTTTCAACGCGGAAGTGCGCAGCAAGGAAGAAGGCAAGAAAGTCGGTGAGTCCCTGCGTGAAGTCGAGCCTGACGATCTGGTCAAGTTCGGTCTGATCCCGGAATTCGTCGGTCGTCTGCCGGTCCTTGCGACGCTGGACGAGCTTGATGAGGCTGCGTTGATGCAGATCCTCACCGAGCCGAAAAATGCTCTGACCAAGCAGTATGCCAAGCTGTTCGAGATGGAAGGCGTTGATCTGGAATTCCGATCCGACGCTCTGAAATCGGTCGCCAAGCGTGCCCTGGAGCGTAAAACCGGTGCCCGTGGCCTGCGTTCGATTCTCGAAGGTGTATTGCTCGACACTATGTATGAAATCCCCTCGCAATCCGAGGTGAGCAAAGTAGTGATCGATGAAAGCGTGATAGAAGGCAAGTCCAAGCCACTGTATATCTATGAAAACAGTGAGCCGACCGCCAAGGCCGCGCCAGACGCTTAAGCGTCACGCAGCTTGAACAAAGAAGGGGCCTTCGGGCCCCTTTGCTATTTGGGGCTGGCTCGCCGAAACGGCGGCTGGCTTTTGTAGGCGCTGCCGCAGGCTGCGATCTTTTGACTTTGCTTTTCAAAAGAGCAAGATCAAAAGATCGCAGCCTGCGGTAGCTCCTACAGGGTTATGCGAAGTATCCAGCCCCCTGCAGGCTTCGATCTTAAAAGTCGTTCCTTTATCTGCTTGTTTTTTTCCAGAGCAGCCCCCATCTTGGTTTCAAGCTTACTTCCATCTGTTTACGGCCTTACGGCCGCCGTAGAGGCGAAATCATGAAGACAACCATCGAATTGCCTCTCCTGCCATTGCGTGATGTCGTGGTTTATCCGCACATGGTTATCCCGCTGTTCGTGGGGCGCGAGAAATCCATCGAAGCCCTCGAGGCTGCGATGACGGGTGACAAGCAGATTCTTCTGCTGGCCCAGAGAAACCCGGCTGACGACGATCCCGGTGAAGAGGCCCTGTACCGCGTGGGTACGATTGCCACCGTTCTGCAGCTGCTGAAGCTGCCTGACGGCACGGTCAAGGTCCTGGTCGAAGGTGAGCAGCGGGGCGCCGTTGAGCGCTTCAGCGAAGTGGACGGCCACTGCCGTGCCGAAGTCTCCCTGATCGACGAAGTTGACGCACCAGAGCGCGAGTCGGAGGTGTTCGTTCGCAGCCTGCTGTCCCAGTTCGAGCAATACGTGCAGTTGGGCAAGAAAGTCCCGGCTGAAGTCCTCTCGTCGCTCAACAGCATCGATGAGCCAGGTCGCCTGGTGGACACCATGGCCGCGCACATGGCCCTGAAGATCGAGCAGAAGCAGGAAATCCTCGAAATCATCGATCTGTCGGCCCGGGTCGAGCACGTTCTGGCGTTGCTCGATGCCGAGATCGATCTGCTGCAAGTCGAAAAACGCATTCGCGGCCGCGTCAAGAAACAAATGGAGCGCAGCCAGCGCGAGTACTACCTGAATGAGCAGATGAAGGCCATTCAGAAAGAGCTCGGTGACAGCGACGAAGGTCATAACGAAGTCGAAGAGCTGAAAAAGCGTATCGACGCCGCCGGCTTGCCGAAAGACGCGCTGGCCAAGGCGACTGCCGAACTGAACAAGCTCAAGCAGATGTCACCGATGTCCGCGGAAGCGACCGTGGTGCGTTCGTACATCGACTGGCTGGTTCAGGTGCCGTGGAAGGCCCAGAGCAAGGTACGCCTGGATCTGGCGCGTGCCGAAGACATTCTGGATGCCGATCACTATGGCCTCGAAGAGGTCAAGGAGCGCATCCTCGAATACCTCGCCGTGCAAAAACGCGTGAAGAAGATTCGTGGTCCGGTGCTGTGCCTGGTTGGTCCTCCCGGGGTCGGTAAAACGTCCCTGGCGGAGTCGATTGCGCATGCCACCAACCGCAAGTTCGTACGCATGGCCCTCGGTGGTGTGCGTGACGAGGCGGAAATTCGTGGTCATCGCCGTACTTACATCGGTTCGATGCCAGGAAGATTGATTCAAAAAATGACAAAAGTGGGTGTGCGCAACCCGCTGTTCCTGCTCGATGAAATCGACAAAATGGGCAGCGACATGCGCGGCGATCCGGCATCGGCGTTGCTGGAAGTGCTCGATCCCGAGCAGAACCACAACTTCAACGATCACTATCTGGAAGTCGATTACGACCTGTCCGATGTGATGTTCCTGTGCACTTCGAACTCGATGAACATCCCGCCGGCGCTGCTGGACCGGATGGAAGTGATCCGTCTGCCGGGCTACACCGAAGACGAGAAGATCAACATCGCCGTGAAGTACCTTTCGCCGAAGCAGATCACTGCCAACGGTTTGAAAAAAGGCGAGCTGGAATTCGACGCCGAAGCGATTCGCGACATCATCCGCTACTACACCCGTGAAGCCGGTGTGCGTGGCCTTGAGCGGCAGATTGCCAAGGTTTGCCGCAAGGCCGTCAAGGAACATGCGCTGGAAAAACGCTTCTCGGTGAAGGTCACCGCAGACATGCTGGAGCACTTCCTGGGCGTGCGTAAATTCCGCTATGGCCTGGCCGAGCAGCAGGATCAGATCGGCCAGGTGACCGGGCTGGCGTGGACTCAGGTGGGTGGCGAACTGCTGACCATCGAAGCCGCTGTGGTACCGGGCAAGGGCCAGTTGATCAAGACCGGTTCCCTGGGTGATGTGATGGTCGAGTCGATCACGGCCGCGTTGACCGTTGTTCGCAGTCGGGCGAAGAGCCTGGGCATTCCCCTGGACTTCCATGAGAAGCGCGACACGCACATCCATATGCCTGAAGGGGCGACCCCGAAAGACGGCCCTAGCGCTGGCGTGGGCATGTGTACGGCCCTGGTTTCGGCATTGACCGGCATTCCGGTGCGTGCGGATGTCGCCATGACCGGCGAAATCACCTTGCGCGGCCAGGTGCTGGCCATTGGCGGCTTGAAAGAAAAACTGCTGGCTGCCCATCGTGGCGGGATCAAGACCGTGATCATTCCTGAAGAGAATGTGCGCGATCTCAAAGAGATTCCGGACAATATCAAGCAGGATCTACAGATTAAACCGGTTAAATGGATTGACGAGGTCCTGCAAATTGCGTTGCAATACGCGCCGGAGCCCTTGCCGGACGTGGCTCCGGAGATAGTCGCGAAGGATGAGAAACGTGACGCGGATTCTAAGGAAAGAATTAGCACGCATTAGTACGTATTTGCCTGGGGGGCTTCCTTGACAGTTTTTTAGAGCCCTTGTTATAAAGCGGCTCTTAAGTGTCTGTAGGCCATTCAGCACTCGTTTTTGCTTTCACCAAAAAAACTTAGAATCATACTCAAATAGATATAAGGGGACTTAGAGTGAACAAGTCGGAACTGATTGATGCTATCGCTGCATCCGCTGATATCCCGAAAGCTGCTGCTGGCCGTGCGCTGGACGCTGTAATCGAATCCGTCACTGGCGCTCTCAAGGCTGGCGACTCTGTTGTTCTGGTTGGTTTCGGTACTTTCTCCGTAACCGATCGTCCAGCTCGCATCGGTCGTAACCCACAGACCGGTAAGACGCTGGAAATCGCAGCAGCCAAAAAACCAGGTTTCAAAGCCGGTAAAGCACTGAAAGAAGCTGTCAACTAAGTTCGATTCAGGTTTTTACCCATCCGGGTCGGGGTCATGCCTGACTTGGCAGCGGAGCGGCAGTCCTGACTGCAGGTCGCCGGTTCAAGACACCAAGGGTCGCCAGTTCGAGTCCTTGATCCGCTCCGCCAGTTACGAGAAGGCGCATCCTCGGATGCGCCTTTCTTCTATCCGGATTCTACCCACGCTCCACGGTTGCCTAATTTTGAAGTTCAACCGTTTCTGGGGGACGCATGCTGCAGAATATCAGGGACAATTCACAAGGCTGGATTGCCAAGACTATTATCGGGGTCATCGTTGCACTGATGGCCTTGACCGGTTTCGACGCCATTTTTCAGGCCACGACGAGCAAGAATGAAGCGGCGAAGGTCAATGGTGAAGAAATCAGCCAGAACGAGCTGAGCCAGGCGGTCGATATGCAACGCCGCCAGCTCATGCAACAGCTGGGCAAGGATTTCGATGCTTCCTTGCTGGATGAAAAAATGTTGCGCGAATCGGCTCTCAAGGGCCTGATCGATCGCAAGCTGCTGCTGCAAGGCGCAGAGCAATCGAAGTTTGCCTTTTCCGAAGCGGCACTTGACCAGGTCATCCTGCAAACACCGGAATTTCAGGTTGATGGCAAGTTCAGCTCCGAGCGTTTCGACCAGGTGATTCGCCAGCTCGGCTATACCCGCATGCAATTCCGCCAGATGCTGGCTCAGGAAATGCTGATTGGCCAGCTGCGTGCCGGTCTGGCCGGTAGCGGTTTCGTGACCGATGCGCAGGTACTGGCATTTGCCCGTCTGGAAAAACAGACCCGCGATTTCGCTTCGCTGAACATCAAGGCTGACCCGTCGGCTGTGAAGCTGACCGACGAAGAGGTCAAGGCCTATTACGACGAGCACGCCAAGGAATTCATGACGCCGGATCAGGTGGTCATCGACTACCTCGAGTTGAAGAAGGCTTCCTTCTTCGACCAGGTCAGCGTCAACGACGAAGACCTGCAAGCGGCCTATCAGAAAGAAATCGCGAACCTGTCCGAGCAACGCCGGGCTGCGCACATTCTGATTGAAGTGAACGACAAGACCACCGAGGCGCAAGCCAAGGCGAAGATCGAAGAGATCCAGGCCCGTCTGGCCAAGGGTGAGCAGTTCGAGGTGCTGGCCAAGGAGTTCTCCCAGGATCCGGGTTCGGCGAACAACGGCGGTGACCTTGGTTTTGCCGGTCCCGGTGTCTACGACCCGGCGTTCGAAAAAGCCTTGTATTCGTTGGCCAAGGACCAGGTTTCGACGCCGGTTCGCACCGACTTCGGTTTCCACCTGATCAAGCTGTTGGGTGTGGAAGCGCCTGAAGTGCCAACCTTCGCCAGCCTGAAAGACAAGCTGACCCGTGCGCTGAAAACCCAGCAAGTCGAGCAGCGTTTCGTTGAGGCGAGCAAGCAGCTGGAAGACGCCTCGTTCGAAGCGTCCGATCTGGCTCAGCCGGCGCAGGACCTGAAACTGACCGTACAGACGTCCAAGCCGTTCGGCCGCGAAGGCGGTGAGGGCATTGCAGCCAACCGTGCCGTGATCACTGCCGCGTTCAGCCCGGAAGTCCTGGATGAGGGTGCGAACAGCACCGCCATCGAACTCGATCCGGAAACCGTGATCGTGTTGCGTGCCAAGGAGCACCTGAAGCCTTCGCAACTGCCGCTGGAAAGCGTTGATGCGGCTATCCGCGGGCAATTGGCCAAGGAACACGCCAGCGCCGATGCCAAGACCAAGGCTGAAGCCTTGATCGCCAACCTGCGCGATGGCAAGACCCCGCTGGATCAGGCCGTCGACGGCCAGGCCTGGAAAGTCACCGAAGCGGCGACCCGCGCTCAGGAAGGGGTCGACCCTGCTGTGCTGCAAGCGCTGTTCCGCATGGCGAAGCCGGTGGCCAAGGACAAGCCGACCTTCACCAGCGTGACGCTGGCGGATGGCAGCCTGATGATCGTGCGCCTCAACGGCGTGAACGAAGCAGCGGCGCCGACCGAAGAAGAGAAAGCGCAGTACCGTCGCTACCTCGCTTCGCGCATCGGCCAGCAAGACTTTGCGGCGTATCGCAAGCAGCTGGAAAGCCAGGCGGACATCAAGAAATACTGATGCCTGACCAGGTTTAGCGCGACACAGGAGACCCCGGCCGAAACGCCGGGGTCTTTTTGTTTGGCCGTACGTCATTTGCCGCGGTGACTTTTGTGCAAAACCGGGGTCAATCAGCCTGTAACCGTTTTAAGACACGATCGATGCTCCGCTACGCATCGATCTGTTGCACAATACGCCCCGAACCGTTTTCCTCAGGATGTTCAATGTTTAAATCATTTCCCATGCGGATTGTCGGCGTGGCTGCCGTGCTGGCCGTTGCAGCCGGTTGTTCATCGAACAAGGCTGCCATCTACGAGCATGAGAACTTCGACGATTCCGGCACCTTCTCCCGTAACTATCCGGTCACTGATATCCAGAGCTGTGAAGCCGCCCGCCGCGCCTTGCTCAGTCAGGGTTACATCATCACCAGCAACGATCCGAAGCTGGTCAGCGGTCACAAGAGCTTCCAGCAGACCGGCGAGAACCACATGGAGATCAGCTTCAGTGTGGTGTGTGCCGATGACGGTAGCGAAGGGCACCATGCGACTGTGTTCGCCAACGCCCTGCAGGATCGTTATGCGCTGAAGAAGACCAACAACTCCGCCAGTCTTGGTGTGGGCGTGCTGGGCTCGGTGTCGATGCCGATCGGCTCCTCTGACGACTCGATGGTCAAGGTCGCCAGCGAAACCGTCTCGTCTGCAAAGTTCTACGAGCGTTTCTTCGCACTGGTCGAGCTGTTCCTGCCGCCGGAAGCGAAAAAGGCTGCGCACATTCCCGAAAAGCCGAAAACAGACCTGGGCATGCCTGAAGCCAAGCCAGCGCCGGCTCCCCTGGCTCCCGCCGCGACCACTGCACCGGCCGCAGAGCCAACCCCGGTGACACCGGCACCGGCTCCAGTGGAACCCGCTCCAGTGGAACCCGCTCCAGTGGAACCCGCTCCAGCGGCCTCTGAGCCGGTCATGCCGCCGCCTGAAGCGGCACCCATTACCCCGGTTCAGAACATGGATCCGGCACCGTCGGTAGAAACCATCACGCCGCCGACAAACCCGACCGACATGCCGCCGCCGAGCGAGGCGATTCCGGCGATGCCTGTCACCGGCCAGTGATTGTTCGCGTTACGGGATCGGCCAACGAGTCACGATCCCGTAGCGAGCGCATGGATTGATCCGCGTCAAACAAGGCCGCTGTCCTGTGGCCTCCCGCGAAAAAAACCCATGATAAATTCCTGACCAGCTGCTACGTTTTATTCAGTAGCGACGGAGTGTCGTGTCCGCGTCATTTTTCTTTCATGCGGACACCTTATGCTCAAGGCATTGGTCATTTGTTCAGACGTTTTTCAATACGGGTTGGGGGATTCAAAGATGGACGATTATCAAGAAGAACTGCTCGAGTACCAGGCATTCGAACTGGACCCGCTGGAACCCGCAGAAGACGCCACCGAGCTTTAAAGCTCCAACTTGTCGCTTGCGGCTAAAGGCTTCAGGCTGTTTTTCGATGACTGCGGCGAAACTCGCCAGGTGTCTGCCCGTTCCAGCGTTTGAATGCGCGTTGAAAGGCTTCGGCTGAGGCAAAGCCCAGCAGATAGGCGATTTCCCCGAACGCCAGTTCGGTGTCGCGTATGTAGGTCATGGCCAGGTCGCGACGGGTTTCATTGAGGATTGCGCGAAATTGCGTGCCTTCCTCGGCAAGTTTGCGGCGCAGGGTCCAGGTGGGCAGCTTCAGGCGTGCCGCCACCTCTTCCAGGTCGGGCTCCCGGCCACCATTGAGCAAGGGACCCAGCAGCGCGATGATGCGTTCACGCAGGCTGCGGGTGCGTGTCAGTTGTTCCAGCTCCTGCTCACAAAGTTGCAGCAAATGCCGCCAGGTGCTCGGGCAATGCTCGGGGTTGCGCTGGGCGAGGCTTGCCAGGCTCAGGCGCAGTTGATTGCGTTCGCTGCCAAACTGGATCGGACAGTCACCCAGGACGTCATAGGCCGCGCGGTAACCGGGTTCGTCGAATTCGATCTCGATACGTTCGGCGCGCAGCGGGATGGGGCTGACACTGGATAATTGCTGCAACCAGCCAGCAATGATCGAATCCACCACGAAGCGGTTGTAGGCGTTGTAGGGGCTGATCGAATAGAAGCGCAGCCAGGCGCCCCGGGCGTCTTCGTGGAAGCTTGATTGGCCGCGATAATTGGACCCATACAAGGCTTCGAAGCGGATCAGGCAGCGCGCGGCTTCACGTACTGTGGGTGCCTGGGCAGCGGTGACCCCTGCGAGGCCGACCTGGCTCAGGCGACTGAGCTGGCCCATGCGCAAACCAAGGGCCGGGTTGTCGGTCAGTTGAATGGCGCCGTGGCCCAGGCGCATGTAGCGCGGTATTGACAGGCGGGCACCGGCCTCGCCCAGTCGCGCTGCATCGAGGCCGTATTGATCGAGCAGCGGCTGCGGATCGACGCCATGACTGCGCACGGCATCGGCCAGGCTATGAACAAAGCCCACCGACAGATCGCCGAGGCGCATCGGCTGCGGTTTCATGGCTTACAACCAGAGGTTCAGCAAACGCGCACCCTGGGCGTTGCCGTCGGAAAACTGCTGGCCGTTGCGGCTGAGGAAACTGTACCCGGCGCTGCCCTGATCCCAGAACTGACCCCGCAGGAACACACTCATGCCGGCGACAGCCAGACTGGCCGGTACCCGGGTCGTGAGGGTCAGGCGCTGCCAGGCCTGGCCTTCGCTGACTTCTCCGGGCTTGAGGTTGACCGACGCCGGCTCCGATGAACCCCTGTAGCCACGCCACGGCTGCTCCCAGGTGCCACGGCCGGGAACAAAGGCCGGTACCGCAACCAGTTGTACGCTCTGGTCGTTGAGCTTGAGGTAGTTTTCCGGATACCAGCTGTCGTGGCCGATCAATACGCCCAACCTTCCTGCGGGGGTATCAACGACGTTGAGCGAGTGTTCGGCGTTCGCCTTGATCCCGTTCTGTTCTGCGAAGAACGGGTGCATCTGGCGCTGGGGCTGGCCGATCGGCAGGCCATCGTTGCCGAACACCACACTGCTGTTGTACAGCGCGCCGCGACCGATTTTCAGGGTGCCGTCGATGATGCTCGGTTCGGGCAGCACGATGGAGCCCGCGACCAGCGTCACGTGGAATTCCTTGGCCAATCCTCCGAACAATGCCTGGTAGTCTCTGGCCATCGCCTTGGCTTTCATGCGCAGGTGGGCATCGTCCAGGCGGTTGCCACCCTCGGCGCTGATCAACGCTCTGGCGAACTTCAGGGGATTGCTCACCGCCAGCCAGTTCATGGCCTCCTTGAGGGTGCCGGCCTGATACAACTCATCCTTTTCGCCGCTGACCATCAGCCAGGTACCGACGTGTTCCGGCAACACGACGACGGTCTTGCCGTTCAACAAACCCTGGTCCCGGGCTGCTTGCAGATAGGCCGCGAGTTTACGGTGCAAGCGCTCGGGGCTTTGATAATCGGTAGGAAACAGTTCGGGCTGAATGCCCAGCAGATTGCCACGATCCGCAGGCGTACCCTGGTCGACAGCCAGGTTGATCCGCAGGTCCGAAAGATAGTGACCCACCGGCCGGTCCGCAGCCCACATCGCGTAGGTCGTGAGGGCGGCGAGCAATGCCATGGAGAATGTCAGGTACAAAAGTTTGCGCATGGGGACACAGTTTACAGCCTGGAGCCGGGCGTGGCTTTTGATTTGGAACCGGATCGAGCATAAAGGGAATCAAGGGCTTAGTGGGCAACTTTCAACGCTGACGGTTTTTTCGCGGTCGGCGGCCTTTCTGCGTCGATTTGCAGCAATGAATGACCGGGTTGAGCGCGAGGGGAATTGACGGGGAGGGGGCACCGGTCGCCATCATGTTGCTCGACCGGCCGGGAGGTGAACGTTATTTGGTGACCAGCAGTTCCGGGCCGAGGTAGTTGTTGATCTGGTCGATATCGTCATCGCCCAGGCTGCCCACCGAAGAAGCCAGGCGCAGACGCGACAGCAAATAGCGCACTTTGGCCTCGAACAGATCGTGACGTGCAACAAACAGCAGTTCTTCGGCATTGAGGACGTCCGAGTTGGTACTGGTGCCGCCTTCCTTGAAGCCCTTGCGTGTCGATAACAGTGAGCGTTCGTTGGACACTACGGCCTTCTCCAGGGCGCGAATGCGTTTGGCACCGCTGAGTATGCCTTGATACTCACGGGTGGTTCCGGTGATGACTTCCTGACGCGCGGCGTCAAGCTCATCCAGGGCCTTGTCGCTATTGGCGCTCGCCTGGCGCGTCAGTGCGCTGACGCCGCCACCGCTGTACAGCGGGATATTGACTTCCAACCCGACCGAGCCGTAGTGGTTGCGTTGGTTCAGCTCGGAAAGCGATTGGCTCTCACCCGCGGTGTAGCCGGCGATGAAATCCAGTGTTGGCCAGTGGCCTGCCCTGTTGCGCTTGACTTCTTCTTCGGCGAGGTCGCGGCTGTAACGGCGCGCATGGATCAGTGGACTATCGGACTGGGCCTTGACCAGCCAGTCCTGCAGGTTGCTCGGCAGCAGCGGCGGTGTATCGAAGCTCGGACGCAAGGTGGTCAGCGATTCGGGAGTCTCACCGATATATTCCTCAAGCTTGGCGCGCGCGTTGACCAGGTTGTCCTGCGCTTCGATCAGTTCGGCTTCGGCGAGGTCGCGGCGGGCGGCCGACTCGTCGATGTCGGTGACGGTGCCGGCCCCCAATTCCATGCGCCGTTTCGCCGAGGCGAGTTGTTCATCGAAGGCGCTCAGCTTGGACTTGGCCAGGGTGATGGTTTCGCTGGCCAGGAGCACGTCGAAATAGCTTTCGGCCAGGCGCACCGCGGCGTCCTGGCTTTTGGCATCGAATACCGCGTTGCTGTAGTCGGCACGCTGCTGACCCTGGCGGTACTCGGCCATCTTCTGTTTGTTGAACAGCGGCTGGCGCAGGCGCACGTTGGCGCCCTTGGAGTCGTAGTGCAGATCATTGTCGATGTTGTTCTGGCTTTGAGAGCCGTTGACCTTGTTGTTGTAGGCCGATGCGTTGATCTGCGGCAGCAGGCCGGCCTTGCCGATGGCGCGGTTTTCGCCGCCGGCTTGTTTTTCATGCACGGCGGCCTGGTAGATAGGACCCTGGTACTGTAACAGGTCCCAGGCTTGCTTGAGGTCCATGGCGTCAGCCGGCAGGGCCAACCCCAGCAAGCAGATAAGCAGGCAATGACGTTCCATTTCATTGTTCCTTGAATGAGCTGTCCACGCGTTCGAGCATTGGTTTAAGAAGATAGCTCATCATGTTGCGTTCGCCGGTCTTGATGGTGACGCTGGCGGGCATGCCGGGGCGAATGTGATTGGTGCCAAGCAGGTTCATGCCGTCGGGCGTGACTTCCACCTGGGCCAGATAGAAGGGTTGCTTGCTTTCCTCGTCCATCAGGCGGTCGGCGGAGATGGTCAGCACGCGGCCGGGGATGTTGGGCGTCTTGGCATGGTTGAAGGCCGGGAAGGAAATGTCCACGGGCAGGCCGGGAACCATCTTGTCGATGGCCTGCACGGGAATCATCGCGTCGACCTGCAGCGGTTCGTTGAGCGGAACGATTTCCATGATCTTGAAACCGGGCTGAATGACCCCGCCGACGGTGGCAATGCTCAGGCCCTGGACCATGCCATCGATTGGCGAGCGAATCACCGTGTGGGTCACTTCATAGTCGAGCGCGCGCAAGCGGTCGGCCAGGGTGGTGTTTTCCTTGGCGGTTTCAGTCAGCTGCGATTCGACTTCCTTGAGGTAATCGTGCTGGCGCTGCAGGATGCGCAGCTTGATTTCGGTGGTCTGGCTACGCACGCGGGCGATGTTGTTGAGGTTCTCGGCCTGGCCGGCAGAGAGGTCGGCGTTGCTGCGTTCCAGCTCGAGCAGACGATTGCGCGGCACATAGCCTTCAGCCGACAGCACGCGGGTGCCTTGCAGTTCCTGATTGAGGAAACCGATCTGCGAGGCGCGGGCGCTGTAGACCTGTTGCAGGCCCTTGAGCTGCACTGCCGACGCTGCCAGGTTCTCCTGCAGGATGCTGATTTCGCCAGCGAGTCCGGCGCGGCGGGTGTCCAGCAGGCGCTGCTGCAGGTCCATGGCGGCCTCCAGGCGGTAATCACCCTTGAAGCGCTTGAGCAGCTCGGGATCGTAGGTCACCACATCGCGACCGTCCCGTTCCGCTTCCAGGCGGTTTTCCACGGTCTTGCTGACGATGTACTGGGCGCTGATCGCACCCTCTTCGGCAGCGGCCCGCAACGAGTCGAGGCGGACCACTTCCTGGCCTTTTTTCACGAGATCGCCTTCGCGAACGAGAATGGCCTCCACGGTACCGCCGGTGAGGTGCTGTACGGCTTTGCGATTGTTGGTGACTTTGACTGTGCCTGTCGCGACCACGCCGGCATCCAGCGGTGCCAGCCAGGACCACAGGAGGAAGCCGCCGAAGCCGGCGAGCACCAGCCACACGCCCCATCGTGCGGGTTTACCGACGTCCAGATCTACCACGCTGCGGGGATCGGCAGGAATCATCTCGGTGTGTTGGCTCAATTGCATGATCGGTCACTCCCGTGCTTTGACGGAGGCCAGCGGAGTCGACGCGCCTGCAGGCATCACACTGGCCTTGCGCAGCGCTGCGAATACTTCATCGCGCGTGCCAAGCATCTGCACGCCGCCGTCACGCAGCATCAGCACCTTGTCGACGGCGCAGAGTACGTTGGGACGGTGGGAAATCAGGACGACGGTGGCACCACGGCCCTTGAGTTCGGCCAGCGCATCGACCAGGGCCTTTTCGCCGATGTCATCGAGGTTGGCGTTGGGCTCATCCAGCACGATCAGATTGGGCTCGCCATACAGTGCGCGGGCCAAGGCAATGCGCTGTTTCTGGCCACCGGAAAGCGGGCTGCCATCGGTGCCCAGGCGGGTGTCATAACCCTGCGGAAAACGCAGGATCATCTCGTGCACGCCGGTGATCTTGGCGGCGCGGATGACCGCTTCACTGTCCACTTCGCCAAAGCGTGCAATGTTGTCGGCGATGTTGCCCTCGAACAGCTCCACGTCCTGGGGCAAGTAGCCGAGCCAGGGGCCAAGTTCGCCCTTGTTCCAGGTGAATATGTCTGCGCCGTCCAGGCGCACCTTGCCGGCCTGCGCCGGCCAGACCCCGACCAGCAGGCGGGCGAGGGTGGATTTGCCCGAGGCGGACGGGCCGATGATGCCAAGGCTTTCACCGGGGACCAGGCTGAAGCCCACCCCGCGCAGAATCGTGTTGTTGGTACCAGGGGCACCGGCATACACGTTCTCCACAGCCAGCATGCCCTGCGGCCGCTGCAGCGACATGCTCGGTGGCCGGCGCGGAAAGTCTTCCAGCATCTCGTTGAGCCGGCTCCAGGCCGAACGGCAGCCGAGCAATTGCTTCCACGAGGCGATGACCTGTTCCACCGGACCCAGTGCACGGCCGGTGAGGATCGAGCAGGCAATCATCATCCCGGGTGTGATCTTGCCTTCGATCGCCAGCAGCGCGCCGGCGCCGAGGATCAGTGACTGCAGCGTGATACGCACGAAGCGCCCGGTGCTGCTGATCATGGCGGCGCGGTCGGAGGCCAGGGTCTGCATTTCCAGAATGCGCAAATGGCTTTGGAACCAGCGCTTGCTGATCGACGGCAGCATGCCCATGGCCTCGATGACCTCGGCATTGCGCAAGTTGTTGTTGGCGTATTGGGCGGAGGACATGGCGGCCTGATTGGCTTCGGCCAGCGGCTTCTGCGTCGCCTTTTCAGTGAGATAAGCCAGGCCCATCAGAATCAGGGATCCGATCAGCGTGATCAGTCCGAGCAGCGGGTGGATCAGATAGGCGACCAACAGGTAGATCGGCGTCCAGGGTGCATCGAAGAAGGCGAACAGGGAGTTGCCGGTGACGAACTGACGAACCTGGGAGAGATCCTGCAGGGCCTGGGCCGGATTACCTCCGGCGCGGCTCAGGTTGCGTTCGAATGCAGCGTTGAAAATGCGTCGGTTGAGGTCCATGTCGAGACAGTTGCCGACCCGGATCAGCACCTTGGTGCGGACCATTTCCAGCGTGGACATCAACAGGAAAAGACCCACCACCAGCACAGTCAGCATCGTCAGCGTCGTGACGTTGCGACTGACCAGGGCTCGATCATAGACCTGCAACATATAAATAGCTGGCGTCAACATCATGACGTTTATGACGCCACTGAACGCCGCCAGCATGTAAAAGCTGCGGCGCATGCGAAAAAGGGCGTCGGACAGTTCGGAACGGATGCTCGACTGCTTGGGCATGGTGATCCTCCCACTTCGAAAAGGCGGTTGCCCTTGGAGCGCAACAGCTAACAGTAAATGTAGTCCCTTAAACGACTTATGCACGCGCAGGCTGGTCGCTCTGTGGATGGCGAGTCTTCCGAAATCTCTGCGTTGCTCCCTTATGCAGGAGCGTAGGTCGCGGTGAAACAGTCCGAAATAACATTTCGCTCTATACCTGCACTCAACTTTCTATATGTCTTTTAAAAACAGCTAGTTGTGATCACCAAGCACCAGTCGTCTGTTTTAACGACGTAATATTGACAAAGATTTGCTATGGAACTTTAGTCTTAGTTATCGGGGGGCCCACCCGCCTGAAGCTTGTCATTGTTTTGGCAACGCAAGGTGCGGTGATTTCCCGGAAGGAGCAGAGCATGTCGATCATTGCGTTCTTTTGCAGAGTGAAGGGGCTTTCCAGCAAGTTTGCCTTTACCTCCTGTTTCCATGGCCCGCCCAGGGCGCGTACTCGCTCTGCCTGACCGTTCGGCGAGCCATTCACTACGCGAATTCCAGGCGCGTATCCCGGGTCCCGGGTAACGCCAGCTCTCTCGCTAGAAAACAAGACCAACAAACTGCACAAGCCAGCACGTGACTTGGCGCGGATGGACTTTCTCGTCCCGCGCCTTTACCCAGACAGATCGAGGGCAATCCAAAATGGCCAATTTCAACAAGTCGGACCTGGAGTTCATCCTCAAGCAAATCTTCATCGCAGAAGCGAATGCCGACGGCGCCAGCCTCAGTGATTTGCTTCCCAACAGTCAGGTGCCATTCGGCCTGCGTACCGTCGATGGCAGCTTCAATAACCTGCTCACCGGCCAGAGTGAATTTGGCGCCGCGGACAACGCCTTCCCGCGCCTGCTTGATCCTTCCTTTCTATCGCCGGCTTACGCCGGGACCGGGACGGTGATCGACCCGCAACCACGGATTATCAGTAACCTGGTCGTCGACCAGACCGCCAACAACCCGGCGGCCTATGCCGCAGCTTTCGACCCCGGACTGGACGGAGTGCTCAACTTCGGCGTGGTGGGTGCGGGTAATGACGACGTACTCAAGGATGGCGTAGAGATAGTCACCAGCCCCGGGCTGGATGGCGTGTTCGGCACGGCAGATGACAAGGACGTGTTCTTCATGCCCAACGTGTCGCCAGACGTCGGCCTTACCGCCAGCTTCAACTCGTGGATGACCTTCTTCGGCCAATTCTTCGACCACGGTCTCGACCTGGTTACCAAGAGCGCGACTGACGTCGTATTCGTTCCGCTGCAAGCGGATGATCCGTTATTCGTACCGGGCAGCCCGACCAATTTCATGGTGTTGTCACGTGCCGTGCGTACCGCCGGCGCGGACGGCGTAGTCGGCACGGCCGATGATGGCCAGACCAATACCACTTCGCCGTTCGTCGACCAAAGCCAGACCTACAGCTCGCACCCCTCGCATCAGGTGTTTCTGCGCGAGTACGTCCTCAACGCGGCAGGTGACCCTGTTGCCACGGGGCGCTTGATTACCAACCGCGATCTCGGTGCCGATGGCATATTCGGCACTGCCGATGATGGCGCCGGTAATGGCATGGCGACCTGGGCAGTGGTCAAGGCTCAGGCCCGTGACATGCTCGGCATCAACCTGACTGACGCCGATGTACACAACGTTCCGCTGCTCGCAACCGATGCATACGGCAACTTCATCCGCGGGCCGAACGGCATGCCGCAAGTGGTGATTCGCATCAGTAACGGTGCTGACGGCATCGCCGGGACGGCTGATGACGTCACGCAACTGGTCGAAGGCAACCGGGCTGCTCCGATCAGTCTGGCCAACGCCGTGAGCACCGGGCATGCCTTCCTCGACGACATTGCCCACAATGCTGCGCCGGTCGTCGTCGGTGGCGTTCTGCAGGCGGATGCCGACACTGCAGTCGGCAATGCGCAGCCTGTTGGCCCAGGTGGCAACAACCTGACCTATGACAACGAACTGCTCGACTCCCACTACATTGCCGGCGACGGCCGGGTGAACGAGAACATCGGCCTGACCACCGTGCACCATGTGTTCCACTCCGAGCACAACCGCCTGGTCCAGCAGTCCAAGGACACCATCCTTGCCTCCGGTGACCTGGCCTTCCTCAATGAGTGGCTGGCTGACGACGTGACTGCGATACCGACTACACCCGCCGAAATCGCGGCGCTGGTGTGGGACGGTGAACGCCTGTTCCAGGCCGCCAAGTTCGGCACCGAGATGCAGTACCAGCATCTGGTGTTCGAGGAGTTCGCGCGGACCATTCAGCCACAGGTCGACGAGTTCCTTGCGCCCAACGGCTATGACACCTCGATCAACCCGGCGATCCTCGCCGAGTTCGCCCACGTGGTTTACCGCTTCGGCCACTCGATGTTGACCGAGACCGTCGATCGCTTCGACCCCGCATTCAATCCGCTGCTCACTGATCCGAACAATCCGGACTCGCAACTGGGCCTGATTGCGGCCTTCCTCAACCCGCTGGCGTTCGCCGGCAGCGGAGCGACCGCGGACGAAGCGGCAGGGGCGATCATTCGTGGTGTGACTCGCCAGGTCGGCAACGAGATCGACGAGTTCGTCACTGAAGCCCTGCGCAACAACCTGCTTGGTCTGCCGCTCGATTTGCCGGCCCTGAACCTGGCACGTGGTCGCGACACTGGCATCCCTACCTTGAATGAAGCGCGTCGTGAGATGTACGCATCGACCGGCGACAGCCAACTCAAGCCGTACATCAGTTGGGCTGACCTGGTGGACCACCTCAAGCACCCCGAGTCGCTGGTCAACTTCATCGCGGCCTATGGCACGCATGGCACGATCACGTCGGCAACCACGCTGGCAGAAAAACGCGCTGCAGCCCTGGCGCTGGTATTCGGTGGCGCGGGTTCGCCTGCAGACCGCCTGGACTTCCTCAATAGCACCGGTGCCTGGGCCAACGTGACTCAGGCTGGCCAGGATGGCGTGCTGGGTACCGCAGACGACGTCACGGGTGTGACCATCACGGGCCTCGACGATATCGACTTCTGGGTCGGCGGCCTCGCCGAGCAGAAAATGCCGTTCGGCGGCATGCTCGGCTCGACGTTCAACTTCGTGTTTGAAACCCAGATGGAGGCGTTGCAGAACGGCGACCGTTTCTACTACCTGTCGCGTACCGCGGGCCTGAACTTCGGCACTGAGCTTGAGAACAACTCCTTTGCCAAGTTGATCATGCTCAACTCCGATGTCACGCACCTGTCGAACACCGTGTTCCTGACGCCGACGTTCACCCTCGAGGTGAATCAGGCCAACCAGTTCACCGGCTTGGGCGTGGACGGCAGGGCCGATCCGACGGGCGGCATCATGATCAACGGCGTGGAGGTTGTGTCGCTGGTGATTCGCGACAACCCCGAGACCGTAGGTCCGGATACCAACTATCTGCAGTACACCGGTGAAGACCATATCGTCATGGGCGGCACCGCCGGCAATGACATCATCATTTCCGGTGAAGGCGATGACACCCTTTACGGCGACGGCGGCAACGATCGCCTCGAAGGCGGCGCCGGGAACGACGCGGTACTGGGCGGCGCGGGTGATGACATCATCAGCGACTCGTTCGGCGACAACCGTCTGGAAGGTAATGATGGCAACGATGTGATCGTGGCCGGCAGCATGCTGGTGGGTGGCAACCTGATCCTGGGTGGCGACGGCCAGGACTTCATCATCACCACTGAAGACATCTCCCTTTCCTTCGGCGGCCAGGGTGACGACTTCATCCTCGGTGCCAAGACCAACCTGCCGGCTACCGGTGGCGAAGGCGATGACTGGATCGAGAAGGGCACCCAGGACGGTGCGCCTGGCGATAACTTCTCGCCGCTGCTCAATGACGAGGTGATCGGCAACGACATCTTTACGGGTGGTGGCGGTTTCGACGAAATGATCGGCGAGGGTGGCGATGACATCTTCGTTGGCAGCGATGCCCAGGACAAGATGGACGGCATGTCCGGCTTCGACTGGGTGACCTACAAGAACGACAGGGTCGGCGTGACCGCTGACCTGAGCATGGCCGCGCTGGCGCAGCCACACGGCAATACGCCAAACCAGAACGCCGGGGTGTTCAATCCGGTCGGCGCCTCGCCGGCCTCGATTCTCGACCGTTTTGCCGAGGTCGAGGGCTTGTCGGGTTCGAGTTTCGGCGATGTGCTCAAAGGCGATGATGTCGATGCCGACACCATCATCAACCACGGTGGTGCCACGGGCAGTGCGCTGACCAATGTTGCGTTGATCCGCGGACTGGACCAGTTCCTGGCTGATGCCGGCTTGCCGGTCACCGGCTTTGCCACTGGCAACATCATCCTTGGCGGCGATGGCAGTGACCTGATCGAGGGTCGTGGTGGCGATGACCTGATCGACGGTGACAAATGGATCAACGTCAGGATTGCCGTTTATGACCCGGCTGACGTCAACCATACCGGTCCCGAAATCGCCTCCTTCGACAGCATGGTCGATATGATCCCGTTCATGCTGGATGGCAGCATCAACCCTGGTCAGCTCAAGGCCGTGCGGGAGATCCTGCCCGGTACCTCGACGGGTGGGGCGGCCTTCGACACCGCCATTTTCTCCGGGCTTCAGGACGAGTACACGGTGACCGTCGACGACCGCGGCACCGCCGATCTGGCGGACGACGTCTATACGGTGACAGACAGCGTAGCGGGCCGCGACGGCGCCGATACCCTGTTGCATATCGAACGCCTGCAGTTCTCCGATAACCAGCTAGTGCTGGTGGATGGGCTCAATGCCCAACCGACTGGCAGTCCGACTATCACCGATGGCAACGGCGGCGCGATCGTCGTGGGCGACACGCTGACTGTCAGCGTGGCCGGGCTGCGCGATGCCGACAACATCACGGCGGGTAATCCGCTGGGCTTGATCAACAGTTCCGTGTCCTACTACTGGCAGTTCGAGGCAACTCCAGGCAGCGGCGTTTTCGAGGACATCATCCTGTTGCCGGCCGGTGACCTGGCATTCCAGAGTGCCGACGGCACCACGTTCAAGGTCTCTCCCGACCTTGCCGGGCTGTCGTTGCGCGTCAAGGCGATCTACCAGGATGCTCATGGCACGACTGAAATGATGTTCTCGCAACCGACTGCCGTGGTGGCTCCCGGCACGCCGGTCGTACCGACGGCGCCGGTACCGGTGGTGGATGCCACCGCAGGTGGTGCGGGTCTGCACATGGTCCGCTCCGACCTCAACTTCATTCTTGACCAGATCAAGATTGCCGAGGCTGATGCGGCCGGTCAGGACATCCTCTCGCTGATCCCGAACATCCGTGCACCGCTGGGCCTGCGTACGGTCGATGGGTCGAACAACAACCTGTTGAACCTCAACGGCAACAATCACACCGAGTTTGGTGCCGCCGACAACCTCTTCCCGCGCGTGAGCGATCCGGTCTTCAATCCGGCGGAAGGGGGGACGTCGTATACCCAGAGCAGCGGCCTTGTGATTGACTCGCAGCCGCGCACCATCAGTAACCTGATCGTCGATCAGACCGCCAACAACCCGGCGGCCTATGCCACTGCTTTCGACCCGGGCGCGGACGGTGTGCTCAACTTCGGCCTGGCGGGTAATGACGACGTGCTCAAGGATGGCGTATCGATAGTCGCCAGCCCCGGCCTGGACGGTCAGTTCGGTACTGCCGACGACCGCGATGTATACCTGTTCGAGAACACCACGGCGGATGCGGGGCTGTCAGCTCCGTTCAACGCCTGGATGACCTTCTTCGGGCAGTTCTTCGATCATGGCCTGGACCTGGTGACCAAAGGCGGTTCGGGCACTGTCTTCATTCCGCTTCAGCCGGATGATCCACTGTTCGTCCCAGGTAGCCCGACCAACTTCATGGTCCTGACCCGTGCGACCAACCAGCCAGGGGCGGATGGCATTCTCGGCACCGCCGACGACATCCATGAGCACACCAACACCACCTCGCCGTTCGTGGACCAGAACCAGACCTACAGCTCGCACCCGTCGCATCAGGTGTTCCTGCGCGGTTATGAACTGACCGCCGACGGCCCTGTCGCGACAGGCCGGTTGATCACTAACCGTGACCTGGGGGCGGATGGCACGTTTGGTACCGCCGACGACGTTGAAATCGGTGGCATGGCAACCTGGAAGGTGGTCAAGGCGCAGGCGCGCGATGTGCTGGGCATCAACCTGACCGACGCCGATATCGACAGCGGCCCGCTGCTGGCGACTGACGCCTATGGCAACTTCATCAAAGGGCCGAACGGCTTCCCGCAGATTGTCATTCGGGTAAACAACGGGGCAGACGGCATTGCCGGCACCGCCGATGACGTCACTACGCTTGTCGAAGGCAATCCGGCCAGTCCGGTCAGCCTCGTGAACGCAGTGCGCACTGGCCATGCCTTCCTTAACGACATCGCCCACAACGCTGTACCGGTCGTTACCGGCGGGGTTCTGCAGGCGGATGCCGACACCCTTGTCGGCAATGCGCAGCCTGTTGGCCCAGGCGGCAACAACCTGACCTATGACAACGAACTGCTCGATGCTCACTACATCGCCGGCGACGGTCGGGTCAACGAGAACATCGGCCTGACCGCGGTGCATGCGATCTTCCACTCCGAGCACAACCGCCTGGTCCAGCAGACCAAGGACACCGTGCTCGATTCGGGTGACGTGGCCTTCCTCAACGAGTGGCTGCTCACTCCGGTGGTCACCTTGCCAACCACCCAGGCTGAGTTCGATGCGCTGCAGTGGAATGGCGAGCGCTTGTTCCAGGCTGCCAAGTTCGGCACCGAGATGCAGTATCAGCACCTGGTGTTCGAGGAGTTTGCGCGGACCATCCAGCCCAACATCGACCTGTTCTTTGCACCGACCCAGGTCTATGACGTCGACCTCGATCCTTCGATCGTCGCCGAGTTCGCCCACACCGTGTACCGGTTTGGCCACTCGATGCTGACCGAGACTGTCGATCGCTATGACATCGACTTCAACGTGATAGGCGATCCGGCCAGCGCCAATCCCGATCAGCAACTGGGCTTGATCGCGGCGTTCCTCAACCCGTTGGCGTACGCCGCCAGTGGCGTGTCGCCAGAGGATGCGACCAGTGCGATCATCCGTGGGGTGACCCGGCAAGCCGGTAACGAAATCGACGAGTTCGTCACCGAGGCGCTGCGCAATAACCTGCTCGGCCTGCCGCTCGACCTGCCGGCGATCAACATCGCCCGTGGCCGCGACGTGGGGATTCCTTCACTCAACGCGTTCCGCCGCGACATCTACAGTCAAACCGGTGACACCCAACTCAAGCCGTACAACAGCTGGGTCGACCTGGTGCAGCACCTCAAGCATCCGGAGTCGTTGATCAACTTCATCGCCGCCTATGGCACGCATGACACGATCACGACGGCGACCACGCTGGAAGGCAAACGCGCTGCAGCGATGGCGCTGGTCTTTGGTGGTGTGGGGGCCCCGGCTGACCGCCTGGACTTCCTCAACAGCACCGGTGCCTTTGCCAACGTGACGCTGCCCGGCAGGGATGGGATCGCGGGCACTGCCGATGACCTGAGAAATGTCACGATCACGGGCGTCGATGCCATCGATATGTGGATCGGCGGCCTGGCCGAACAGAAAACTCCGTTCGGCGGCATGCTCGGCTCGACCTTCAACTTCGTGTTCGAGAACCAGCTGGAAAAACTGCAGGACGGCGATCGCTTCTACTACCTGGAGCGTACCTCTGGCCTGTCGATGAATGCGGAGCTGGAAAGCAACTCGTTCGCCAAGCTGATCATGGCCAACACTTCGGCCACGCACTTGCCGGGCCTGGTGTTCTCGGATCCCGGGTTCTACCTGGAAGTGGATCAGGGCAGGCAGTTCAACGAAGGCCTGCTATCCGTCGATCCGCTCGGCCCGAACGGCGAGCAGGTGGTGTTCCGCGACAACCCGCTGACAGTGGGCGCGGACACCAACTACATCAAGTACACAGGTGATGAGCACATCGTGCTGGGCGGCACCGAGGGCGCAGACATCCTCCTCTCCAGTGAAGGCGACGACACGGTCTGGGGGGATGGCGGCAACGATCGCATCGATGGCGGTGACGGCAACGACCAGCTGCGTGGCGGCGCTGGCGACGACATCATCACCGATACCGGTGGCGACGATAACCTCCAGGGTGGCGACGGCAACGACGTGCTGCACGGAGGCAACGGCGTCAACCTGATCATTGGCGGGTTCGGCAACGACTTCATCGTGACCGGTGAGGACGCCTCCGAAGCCATTGGTGGCCAGGGCAACGACTTCATCCTGGGCAGCAAGGCCAACGAACAGGACATGGGTAACGAAGGCGACGACTGGATCGAGAAGGGCACTTCGGACGGTGCACCTGGCGACAACTTCGACCCGCTCGGCAACGACCCTGTGATCGGCCACGACGTCTACATCGGTGGTAACGAGAACGATAAGTTCAACGGTGAAGGCGGTGACGACATCATGGTCGGCAGTCTCGGCATGGGTGACCGCTATATCGGTGGCTCGGGCTATGACTGGGCGACCTTCAAGGATCTCGCCCAGGGCGTGAGCGTCGATTTCAGCGACCGCTTCTTCGATGTGCCACCGATGCCGGGTTCGGGCGCTTCGGCGCTGGTGCGTTTCGACATCATGGAAGGTCTGTCGGGTTCGACCCACGGTGACTACCTGCGCGGTGACAGCGAAGATGCAACATCGCTGCCTACGGCGGGTGCAACCGGCAGTGTGCTGACCAACATCAGCCTGATCGACGGCCTGGCGGGTCTGTTGCCAGCCGGAGCGACGTTCTTCGACGGTGGCAACATCATTCTCGGTGGTAGCGGCAGCGACCTCATCGAAGGCCGCGGTGGTGACGACATCATCGATGGTGACAAGTGGCTGAACGTGCGCATCAGCGTACGGGCGAATGCTGATGGAAGCGGCGCGGAGATCGCCACGTTCAACAGCATGGAACCCCTGGTGCCGTTGATGCTCAACGGTACTTACAACCCGGGCCAGTTGGTCATCGTGCGGGAGATTCTGACCGGCACTGACAACTTCGACACCGCGGTGTATTCCGGTAATGCGTCGGAGTACAGCGTCACCCTCGACGGCAATGCCGTCATCGTGACCGACCTGGTGGCGGGCCGTGATGGCGTGGATCGCCTGACGGGCATCGAGCGCCTGCAGTTCGCTGACCAGGCGCAGGCGTCCGGTGTCGGTACCGCAGTGAACAGCGGTCCTGTGGGGCGTCTGGCGATCCTTGATAATGCCACCGGTGCGCGTGAGGATACGCCTGTCGCCGGCCAGCTGTTGCGCGTCAGCGATCAGTCGGTCCGGGACCTGGACAGCGTGAGTGCAACCAATCCGACCGGTGCGGTTACCGGTGCGGTGTCTTACTACTGGCAGGTCGAAACCGTTGCCGGTTCGGGCATCTATGAAGACATCACCATTATCGCCGCCGGCGAGGCATCGCGGGTGACGGGCACCACCTATCTGGTGGCGGATGATGTCGCTGGTCTGAACATCCGTGTTCGGGCGGTTTATCAGGATGCCGACGGTACGCTGGAGTTCGTCGATTCGTCGGCGAACAACACACCGACGGCAGGTCCGAGCATCCTCGGGCTGGCCACGCAGAACCAGGTGTTGACCGCTGACCCATCGACCATCATCGATGTCGATGGCCTGAGCAATCCGCAGTTCACCTTCCAGTGGCAGGAGACCAACGGGGTCAACTTCGTCAACATCGCCGGAGCCACCGGCAGCACCTTCACGCTCGGCCAGGCTCAGGTCGGCGATCAGGTGCGCGTGGTGGTCAGTTACATCGATGACTTCGGTGTCGCCGAAAGCGTTGCGTCCGATGCCACGGCACCGGTGGCCAACGTCAACGATGCACCGACAGGTGCGTTGCTGATCAGCGATACGACACCGACTCAAGGGCAGGTGCTGACCGCACAGACGGCCGGGATTGCCGATCCGGACGGGCTGGGCACATTCAGCTTCCAGTGGCAGCAAGGTACCGGGACTACCTTCACCAATATCGCTGGCGCGACCAACGCTACGTTCACCCCAGGTGCGGCACAGGTCAACCAGCAAATCCGGGTGATCGCACGCTACACCGATGGCTTCGGCACGCTGGAGTCGGTGACCTCTGCGGCGACGGCGCTGGTCGTGCTGCTGGGTGCGGTGCAAACGGGTGACGCCCTGGCGAACACTCTCAACGGTACCGCCGGTAGCGATGTGCTGTTTGGCTTGGGCGGGAACGATACGCTCAATGGCCTGGGTGGTGTCGACCAGTTGTTTGGCGGCATTGGTGATGACTCTCTCAGCGGCGGGGATGGCAACGACTTCCTCAATGGTGAGGATGGCAATGACTTCCTCAATGGCGGAGCGGGTAATGACCAGATGCTGGGCGGTGTCGGCAACGACACCTACCGCGTCGACTCGGCCGGGGATGTGCTGACCGAGTTGACCGGCGAGGGTGCGGATTCCGTGCAGACCACGCTGACCAGCTTCACACTGGGCGCCAACGTGGAGCACATGATCTATCTCGGCACCGCCAACTTCACCGGCAACGGCAACGCGTTGAACAACATCATTACCGGTGGGACGGCCAATGACACCCTCAACGGCGCTGACGGCAACGACACCTTGCTCGGTGGAACCGGCAACGACTTCCTCAATGGCGGTACGGGCAATGACCGGATGGTCGGTGGCGCCGGCAACGACACCTTCCGCGTCGATTCGAGCGGAGACCAGGTGGTCGAGACGGCGGGTGAGGGTGCGGACTCCGTACAGACGACACTCAACAGCTACACACTGGGTGCCAACGTCGAGCACATGATCTTCATCGGAACCGGCAACTTCACCGGCAACGGCAACGAGCTGGCCAACGTCATCACCGGCGGGGTGGGTAATGACACCCTCAACGGCGCTGGCGGCAACGACACCTTGCTCGGTGGAATCGGCAACGACTTCCTCATTGGCGGTGCGGGCAATGACCGGATGGTCGGTGGCGTCGGCAACGACACCTTCAATGTCGATTCAACCGGGGACCTGGTGACCGAGGTGGCAGGTGAGGGTGCGGACTCCGTACAGACGACACTCAACAGCTACACACTGGGTGCCAACCTCGAGCACATGATCTTCACCGGAACCGGCAACTTCAACGGTACCGGCAACGCGTTGAACAACATCATTACCGCTGGAACCGGTAATGACACGCTCAACGGCGGTGACGGCAACGACACCTTGCTCGGTGGATCCGGCAACGACTTCACCATTGGTGGTGCGGGCAATGACCGGATGGTCGGTGGCGTCGGCAACGACACCTTCCATGTCAATTCGAGCGGAGACCAGTTGGTCGAGACGGCGGGTGAGGGTGAGGACTCCGTGCAGACGACACTCAACAGCTACACCCTGGGTGCCAACGTCGAGCACATGATCTTCACCGGCGTCGGCAACTTCGTCGGCACCGGCAACGCGTCGAACAACGTCATCACCGGCGGGGTGGGTAATGACACCCTCACCGGCGGCGACGGCGGCGACACCTTGCTGGCCGGTGCAGGCAACGACATCCTCGATGGCGGTGCCGGCAACGACGCTATGACGGGTGGTGCCGGCAACGACACGATGAATGCCAGCGCTGGCGACGATGTCTTCGTGTTCGGAGCGGCCTTCGGCAACGACCGGATCATCGGCTTCGATACCGACGCGGCGGGTGGCCAGGATCTGCTCAACTTCGTCGGGGTCGGCATCACGGCTGCGACGTTCAACAGCAGTGTCAACGTCTTCGACCAAGGAGCGGATACGTTGCTCACCTTTGGTGCCGGTTCCATCACCCTGGTAGGTGTGGGAGACCCGAACAGCATCTCGGCCTCGGACTTCATCCTGGCCTCTTGATGTTCTGACAGGCACTGTCGCAAGGAGCGTGGACCACGGAGGGGAGGGCAATGGATGCCCTCCCTTTCTTCTTCCACTCGGTTTTCCGGGTGCCAGCAGCGTACTGGAGCTCGACAAGGCAGGCTGGAACCGAGCTGCGCAATCAAAAAAAGGGGGACATTCGGCCGTGAACATTTCAGCCACCTGCCTCTTGATCAGCCTGTTGGCTTCGGTTGCGGCTACTGCCCTCGGAGCTGTTTCAGTGTTCGATCTGGACTTCACCCGATCGGCCATGGAAACCCTGAAAAAACTGGATATCAACGACGCTTGCATCATCTCCGCTTCAAGTCCTGCCGCGTTTACCTTCTGCCGAAAAGGATCGTCGACGCTCTGGAAATATCAGGTGCTGGATCTGGAGCAACAGGCGGCGATTCAAGTGGGGCAAAAGCGCACTTCGACGGACTATCAACGAATTACCGTTGTGCAACTCAATAGCGTTGCCTGCGAGCAGGATCACCTTGTCGCATTGGCTAAACCGGCTATCAGGCGTGGATTTGCCCTTGGCCTGATCACCCTGTTTCTGTTGGTCGGCCTGCGGTATACCTACCGGGCAATCAGGCATGGTTATTACGTACAGGCCGGTGTTGCGAGGCCCGGTTTGCAGCGATTGAGCGAATCCGGGTTACCGCAACATTCAACGGTCATGGCGTTGTTCGCCTGGGGCATGGCGGCAGCTACGGCATTTGTGTACTTCGGCTTTTGAGTCTGGGGCGAACAGTATTCATCCATCAGGCGGTGTGAACTCGCTGGCTCACACGCTTGAGTACCTGTAAGTAAGAGGGGGGTGGCGGCACGATGCCGCGCTGCCGTAAAAGAGCATGCAACTTCGGCAGGCGAAAATACGGCACCGATGCCATCAGATGATGCTCGATGTGGAAGTTGACCCGGATAGGCGCCACGCAAGCGCGGGCGATCAAACCGGCCTGTGTGGTTCGCGTATTGCGAAGGACGTCCGTGCCTGGTTCCAGGCAGGCATGTTCCGCCATGGAGCGGATGCGGATGAACAACGGGAACGGCGTGATATAAGCCAGCACCCACACGCCGTACAACCATGCCTGTCCACTGATCCAGAATGCGGCAAGGAGCAGGCCGTTGGTGAGTAGCATGCCGCTGGCGTTTCTGAAGAAGGTCCGTGGGTAGTCCCACCAGCGACGACCTGCCTGCGGCAGGCGGCGGATATCGCTGGTGAGTGACCACTGCAGCACGCCGGCATCCATCAGCAAGCGTCCCGCCAGGAACTTGAGGCCGGTAATGCCTGAAAGATCACGCAGGCACTTGCGCATCAAGGAGCGTCGCGTCGTAGGCAATCCGGCAACCAGGCAGAGATCGGGGTCGTCGACGGAAGAGGTCCTGGCGTGATGAGTCAGGTGATAGGGACGATATTTGCGCAGCTCGTTCCAGATCGGCCGGGCGCACAACCAGTCGACCAGTAGGTCATTGCACCATTTGCTCTTGAACAATGTCCCGTGCGCGGCGTCGTGCTGCAAAATGCCAAAGCACAACTGGCGTCCGGCAATAATCACGACACCCACGATCAGGGCGAGACTGAATCCCCACCAGGGCAAGAGTTCGCGGGCCCAGGCCAGGCTTGTAAAGGTCAAGGCCAACACGCCCCAGGTAGACACCACCGCCCAGGCACCCCAGAGGTCTGAGCGTTCGCTGAAGGATTTGATTTCGTCGCGGCTGAGAATATCGCTGATTTTGGTTTTGTTATGCATGTCTATCCTCGACATCAAGGGCCTGGAGCCGGCCCGGGTGATGAATCAGTTGAGTCTTCAGGGCTGTTGCACAAAGGTGCGCCAGATCTGGTGGCCGCGATCCACGAAACGCTGGGTGCAGGCAAAGAACTCCGTGCGCAGCGCCACATCGACCATGGGTTCCGGTAGCAGGGGATCGAAGACGATCTGGCGGATGCCTTCGCGGCCGAGGATGAAAGACTCGCGTGCGGCCATGTCCGGCTTCAGTTGCCCGGCGCGCAGCGTCCAGCTTTCCAATTGCTCGCAATGGCGGCGGTAGCTGTCGTTGAGCAACTCACCCTTCCACAGGTTTTGTATTCGCTGCGCCTGCGCCTCTTCGAAGCCCAGGGCCTGGAAAACCAGTGCGACCGGTTCCAGGCCGAGTTCGATCAAGCGTCGACGCAGCGACTCGATATCAGGCGAGATATTGTTCGGGCGCACGTACAGGTCTTTGTCCAGCTCCGCGAAACCCAGCATGTGCAGGGCACGTTCACGCTGGCGCAAGATGTTGCGATCACTGCGCCCCAAGGCGTTGCACGCCACCATCAGATAACTGCCGTCCCACGGCCGCAGATGCTGTTCCACGCTGCGCCACTCGAACAACTGCGCCGAGATGTCCCTGGCCTTCGGCCCCAGCTGATAACTTCCTCGGCCCGCACCTTCCAGCAATGCTTCGATAGTGAGGCGCGCCAAGGTGACCCGGACGTTGTTTTCACTGATGCCGAATAGCTCGCAGGCGACGATGGCTTCCCTGACCTGCAAGGGAACGCCGTTTTTAGCAACCAGCAGTTCGAGCACCAGGCTTTTTACGCAAGGTTTCATTGTCTTTCCAGGTCATTACAGGTTGTGAATAAATCTATCGTGCTGTGTAATATTACACAATAGTAGGTTTATTTATTTTTATTGTAATGATCAGGTTGACGGCCTTATGTCATGCGCTCGCCTGGAAAACGCCTTCGCCGGCAAGCCTGCTCCCACAGGGTTTTGCGTCGCTCACAAAAGGAGGGTGAATACGCGTTCTCTGTGGGAGCTGGCTTGCCAGCGAAGACGGCCTCGCGTCATGCACCGGCCTGGAAAACGCCTTCGCCGGCAAGCCGGCTCCCACAGGTTTTTGCGTCGCTCACAAAAGGAGGGTGAATACGCGTTCTCTGTGGGAGCTGGCCTGCCAGCGAAGACGGCCTCGCGTCATGCACCGGCCCGGAAAACGCCTTCGCCGGCAAGCCGGCTCCCACAAGGTTTTGCGTCGCTCACAAAACGAGGGTGAATACGCGTTCTCTGTTGGAGCTGGCTTGCCAGCGAAGATACCTTGGGCTGCCGGATCAACGGCGGTTTACCGCTCCAGGCATGGCCACTACCCACCCTGTGGCAGCACCCGGGCATTATTTCCCGAGCCTTCGATGTAAACGTTCATGCCTTTGCTCAGGGCCGGATTGATCGGCTGGGTGACCGATACCAGCACGCCACTCTTCACCCGCACGATGACCTGCTGCGCCGCTACCGGCTGGTCATACTTTTTCTTCTCTGCGTAATTGCCGCCCACCGCACCGGCGAGTGCACCGGCGACCATGGCGACGTCGCGCCCGGTGCCACTGCCGATCAGGCTGCCGATACCGAGGCCGCCAAGGCCTCCGAGGACAGCGCCGACGCCACTGTCGTGATTGGTCTGCATCTGCGTCAGCGATATCTGCTCGATCTTGCCCGAGCGAATCTCCATTTCACCGGCACCGCCCTCGTTCGATCCCACGGCGGAACAGGCACTGATCAAGACAGTCGCCAACGCGACCGTCAGCCAGGACAGGATTGCTTTCATAGCTGTGCACCTCGTCATTGGTATTTGATGGCAATGCCTTTGAGCTTGCGGCCCTGGATCGTATCGATGTCGCGGTTCCACAGAGGTCCGGTCACGTAGGCGGCAACGGGTTGGATCCGGTCATAAACCACCACCACCGCGTCTGCACCCAGCTTGGCGCCTTCTTCACGCAGTTTCTGTTCGACCTGGGTGATGGGAGGCGCCGGGTCGACGCTGGCATCGATCAGGATTTCGCCCAAACGCACGCTGGGGCGCGTCGGTTCCGTGCGTAATATCTGGACTTCGGCGGGCAGGGTCGGAGCAGGGTGCTCGACCCCGACGTAGGCGGTCGTCTGGGCATCCACCGTTGCGCAAGCGCTTAACGCAAGCGCGCTGGCGATGAGTGCTGCGGCGATTAAAGGTCTGTGCAGATGTGTGAGTCGAAGCAATGTATGGGAAGCCATGTCAGCTATTCCTCTATCGGGAAGAGATTCAACTGCGGATGAATGCCCAGAGATCGACGTTCAACTTGTCGATCGCCGCCTTGAAGTCCTGGGCGGTGATTTTCTGGGTTTCGTTGGACAGCTGCTTGCCGAACACCTTGCGCACGACCCTGGCCACGGTCTGGTTGTCTCTCGCGTCGATGAGCTCGGCCTCGATGTACAGCTCGGTGTCCTGATCGCGGTGACCGGTGGCCGCCTGTGTCGCCCCGACGACAGCGGCGACGGGCACCACTTCATACCATTTCATGCCTTCGTTGGAGGCGCTCACGCCGGTAATCGCGGCGCGCAGGATCAAGGTTTTCGAACCTTTTGGCGCGGCACTCGTGTGGTGGACCATCCGGTATTTCTGCCCCAGCGTCGCCTTGACCCTGTTGGACATGTAGTCCCGGATGTCATCGAGTGTCTGCTGGTTGACCCGCTCATTGGGTTGGGGCGCCGGATACAGTTCCAGTCGCTCGAACGCTACCGTGTCATAGGCATTGGGGTTCCACGACGGGCTCACCCAGCGCATCGCCGTGCCGCCGCTGGGCGTGGTGACCTCCTGCAGATTGTCGTAGTTGGACAGGTAGCCGGAGTACTGCGCCTGTTCAGTGACTTTGGAGGTGCAACCGCCGAGCAGAAGCCCGGCCACGGCGGCACCGACAAGCAGGTTTCGGGACAGACTCATGATGCTGTGATCTCCTCGGATGAAGTCGCTTTTGTGTGGCAAGACACTCAAAAGCGCCAGGTCATGTTTCCGGTCACGGCTTGAATCCAGGCGCTGTCGAATTGACCGGAAATTCGATTGCCCGAAACGTTTCTGGTCTGGTCCACCGGCATGTCGCCAATCCAGATCATGGCCCAGCTGAGGTTGACGTCGGTGTCCTTGTCCAGCGCATAGGTGGCTCCTGTCGCAAGGCGCCAGGATTCGGCCATCGGTACGGTCACGGTGCGGTTGCTGTCCGACACGGCACTGCTGTCGTAAGCCACGCCGACGTTCCACAACCATTGCTCGGTGGCCTGGTATTGCGCACCCAGGGACAGGTGCCAGGTGTCCTTGAAACCGGCGTCGACCGTTGTCGATTGCGCGCCGAGCGCCGTGGTGTCGACCTGCACCGCGATGTCGCCGAATTCCGACCAGTCCTGCCAGTTGACCGAAGCGAGCAAGGCCCATTGTCGGTCCAGTTGCTGGAACAGGCTCAGGGTGACGGTTTGCGGCACCTTCATGTCGAGTTCGGTCTTGGTGTTGTTGACGCGCTCGAGCAGTCGGCCATCGCCTTTCACATCCAGCCGGTCCTCGAAGTCCAGATCGACCTGGCTGGTGTAGGTCAGGCCAATGCGCGTGCCGGGTTGCGGGGCGTAGATGACACCGACATTCGCACCGAAGCCCCAATCCTGGTCCTTGTACTTGAATTGGCCGTCGGTGCGGTCGGTAAAGCCGAACGGCGAGCGGTCAATCGCGGTCTGGGCTTGCAGCATGCCGTACATGGCCTTGACGCCCAGCCCTACCGACCATTGCTCGTTGAAGCGGTAAGCCACGCTGGGTACCAACGACAAACCACCCAGGCTGGCGTTCTGGGCGAAGTAGCGGCCTGACCAATCGTTGTCGTAATTGACCGCCAGGCCGAAATCGGCGTACTGGCCGAAGCCGACGCTCCAGTGGTCGTCCAGTTCATGGCTGATGAAAAAACTGCCGCCGGGAATCGGGTCGAGGGCATTGCCACTGCCGCTGCCCGGCACGTTGGTGTCTTCGTCGCGATCGAACTTGAGGTCGCCGTAAAGCACCTGCAAGCCCGCGGTGATCTGTGTGCCCGGCAAGTAACTCAGGCCCGCCGGATTACTGGCGATGGTCGAAGGGCCCTGGGCCCGGGCGGCGGCGCCGGCGTTGGCCAGGCCGGCGTTATCGGTGCCGATTTCGTAGAGCATGAGGCCGCCGGCCCAGGCTTGCTGGCTGCATAGGGCCAATAACGTAAAGGCAGGCATTGCTCCTGATCTGGTTTGCATGGATTAGATCCCGGCAAGTGTACATTTTCGAAATAAGCGTAATAGCGATCGTCGAGAAACTTTAATTGCATTGAACCAGTACGGCTCGATCACTCATAAGTGGTAGTTCATATTCTCGATATTGGAAGGAACAACTTGTGAATAGCGCCATCCATGTTATTCAGAGTCGTGAAGTAGAGCGCCACAGCGCTTCACCCCGGCGCAGGATGAAGCGCAGCCCTTGTTGATTACTGTTGGGTGCCTGGCAGTAGTTCAAAGGTCGGGGTAAACGGGGTGATCGCCGCCATCAACAGTTCGAACGGTTTACGATCGCCCTCGAAAGTGGCTTTGCCGGCTGCAACAAGTTGATCAAAGCTGGTTTTCCTGGCCATCACACCTTCAAGGTCAGCACGGTCAAGAGTGATGGTAAGGTCGGGTTTGCTGGCTTGCTGCCCCTTGAT
This sequence comes from Pseudomonas sp. GW456-E7, assembly GCF_059424105.1. NCBI lineage: Bacteria > Pseudomonadati > Pseudomonadota > Gammaproteobacteria > Pseudomonadales > Pseudomonadaceae > Pseudomonas > Pseudomonas sp. GW456-E7. The sequence goes on from NZ_JBWKZB010000016.1 coordinate 41,562, forward strand.
ATTGGTCAACGTCGAGTTGCTCAACTCCACGACAAACTGCTCGCCGTTATCGGGTGTCTTGAGGTTGAAGATGAAGTGCTGGTTCGCGACTTTGCTGCCATCCAGGGCAATGCCCAGGTACTCCAGCCATAACTCGGTGCTCATGCCGCGGATCATGTCCGCACCACCCGTTTTTGGCGGCACACCCTTGGGCATGCCATGGCGCAGTTCATAGGCTGCCGAGAGGAAACTGTTGCGCACGCCAGCACTTTCTTTCTGATAACCGACTTGCTCATAGACATCCGCGAGCAAGTCCTTGGCCTTGCTGTTCTGCGGTTCGGCATACACCAGCTTGTTGAGGATCTCATAGGCTTCGCGGTACTTGCCCTGATCGAACAAGGATTGACCCTTGGCCATGATTTTGTCAGCGCCGCCCATCATTTCCACATACAGCGGTGCCGAATCTTTCGGTGACAGCGGCATCAGCGTCGCCGGATTGGCATCCCAGTAACCCAGGTAGCGGTTGATCACGGCGCGACTGTTGTGCTCTTCCGAGCCGTGGTAGCTATGGGTGGCCCAGTTGTTTTTCAGGCTTTCGGGCAATTTGTAGACGTTTTGAATCTCGTTGATGGTGACGCCCTGGTTGGCGGCATGCAGCACGGCGTTGTTCAGGTTGGCATAGGCATCGCGTTGCGCGCGCATCACATCCTGAATCCGCTCATTGCCCCAGCGTGGCCAACTGTGGGAGGCGAACATGACGTCTGCCGTCTGACCGTAGCGATACAGGGCATTGTTGATGTTCTTCGACCAGACCAGCGGGTCGCGGACGAGGGCGCCGCGCAGGGTATAGATGTTATGGATGGTGCCGGTGATGTTCTCGGCTGCCCAGAAGGCCTTGAATTGTGGAAACCAGGTGTTCATCTCAGCGGGCGCTTCAGTGCCTGGCGTACTCTGGAACTCCATCTCCACACCGTCGATGGTCAGAGTCTCGAAATCTTTGGTAATGAAGCGATTAGGTTCGATCAGGCCCATGTTGCCACTGGAAGCGTTTTTACCAATGGCCATGTCGACATGACCATAGGGGCTGTGCGGCAACAGCAAACCATATTGCAAGAACGCCCGCCGGTTCATGGCGTTGCCGGCGTAGACGTTTTCAGCCACGGCATGCTCCATGAAACCTTGCGGTGCAATCAGCGGGATCTTGCCGCTGCGGACATCGGCCTCGTCGACCACGCCACGGATTCCGCCAAAGTGATCGGCATGGGAGTGGGAGATCACCACCGCCACGACCGGGCGCTTGCCCAGTTTTTCGTTGATGAAGTCCAGTGCGGCCCTGGCGGTTTCCTTCGACAACAGCGTGTCGAAGACAATCCAGCCGGTGTCGCCCTTGATGAAGGTGATATTGGCCAGGTCAAACCCGCGCACCTGGTAGATCTTGTCCGGAACGACTTCATAGAGGCCATAGGCCGTATTGAGCACCGCCTGCCGCTGCAGCGACGGATTGATGCTGTCGTAATCCTTGCCTTCATTCAGGAAGTTGTAGCTGCCCATGTTCCACGCGACGTTTCCGGCGTCGGCCATGATCTTCTTGTAGGGCGGTGCGGCGATGAAGCCTTTTTTCGCTTCTTCAAGGTCGCGCTTGTCTGCAAAGGGGAGTGTCTTGCGCACAGTGTTCTGCATGTCGACCGTGTAGGACGAAGGCGCCTTGCCCTTGCTGTCGAAGTGCACGTTTTGCGATGGAGCCGGATCGGAAGCTGCGCCGTTTGCATCGGCCGCGAAAACGCCAGGGCTGATGCCACCGCCAAGTGTGATCGCCAGTGCCAGATGGAGGGTCTTGTTGTACATGAAAGGTTCCTGCGCCAGATGAAGTGTCCAAGGGCGTCAAGGCAACGCGAGTGTTCTGCGTTCTCGGCTTGACCTGTCGAACCATGAATAGCATATTGAGTTAATTCCGAAAAATTCCGTTTTAAAGGCTTTCGATAACATAAAGGTTATGAAATGACGCCGAACCGTCTACGTCAGTTTTTGGCATTGATCGAGCACGCACACTTTGGCCGGGCCGCGAAGGCTCTGGGTGTTTCCCAGCCGGCGCTGAGCAAAAGCATCCAGTTGCTGGAGCGCGAACTCGGGGTCACGTTGTTCGATCGACGCACCGACGGTGTTGTATTGACTGCATTTGGTCATTTGCTTCGGGAGAAGAGTCAGCGCCTGTTGGTGGCAGAGCAGGATCTGCGGCGTGACATTGCCTTGCTGGCGGGCGGGGATATTGGCGCACTGAAAGTCGCTTTCGGTCCTTACCCCAGTATCATCAGCGGCTACGCCGGCATCGCGCGGATACATGCCCGGCATCCGCAAATCAGGGTGACGGCACATGTGGCCGGGTGGCGGGAGGTGGCGCATCAGGTCACAACCGGCGTGGTGGATCTGGGCATCGCTGAAATCAGTACGTTGCAAGGCCGGGAAGAACTCACCTGCGAGTTGTTGGGGGAACATGAAGGCCGCCTGTTCTGTCGCCCGGACCATCCGCTGCTGGCGCAAAACCGTTCCCTGACGCTGGCACAAACACTCGATTACCCCTGGGTGGCGTCGCGCATTCCCTTGCGATTGGCGACCCACTTGCTTCCGGCAACGCTGGGTTGCGCCGGTGCCTATGATGCGCTGACCGGAGACTTCGTACCGGCCATCGAAATTGATGTGCCCATGCAAATCGTGAAGTTCGTCGAGAACAGCAACGCCCTGGCGCTGGGGAATCTGTCGACGTTCGAGCGCGAATTGTCGGCGGGAGAAATCGCGCCGTTACCCGTTCAGGACCTCGCACTGCGTACCCGCTACGGCTTCATTTACCTCAAGGAGCGTTCACTGCCACCCGCGGTAGAGGTGTTCATGAATGAAGTGAGGGCAGTGGAGGCCGACGTTTGCCAGCGCGAAAGTCTGTTGGTCAAGATCATGGAGGCGTGAACGCCAGGGACAGATGACCCTGTCCGCGTTTCTTCTATTTTTTTGCCTGATCGCCGGGCGACAGGTGTGAAGTTTTCCAATGCGGATTTATTGAGGTACAGCCCATTTATTAATGAGCTATACCCAATGTTCCCCCATGCACTTCTTCCACTTTTGGAGGTTGTTATGAATACCCGCATCGTTCCACTCGCGCTACTCATTGCAGGTCTCTTCGGTTGCAGCACGGCTTCAAACCACTCAATGAATCTGCCTCTGGCGGCCACCCACCGCAATGCGGGCCAAACAGGCAACGCCACCCTGACAGCCGAAGGCAACCAGACCAATTTTGATTTCTATATCACTGGCGTTCCGACCGGAACCCTCCTGCCGCCGCGCATTTACACCTTCATCAACAAAGGCAGCTGTCAGCAACCCGGACCTGTCGCCTATGCAATGAACGACAAGGTCAATACAAAAAATGAAGCCGGGTCCAACGGTTGGAGCTTTTACCGTAATGCGCCTATCGCAACGTCAGAGTTGCTTTCCGGAAAATACTCCATCGTCGTGCGTACATCACCCGAAGATGGCAGCGTCGATATTTTCTGCGGCGATGTCGCGCAGGCAAAGCGATGAAATGATGTGATCCATGAAGGGGCGGCTTTGCGGCCGGCTCCTTGTAAATGCGCGTCTATACTCACCATCCGGTTAGTGGTAGGGCTGAATACTGGGTATGCATAGGACTGGAGCCAAATGCCATTGCGGTCAAAGCTCAACATATTTAAGGAAGCCGCACCCGTGACGGACGACCGTCAGTATTAAGGATGGGGCAGTTGAAGTTTTTGAGCCTTGAGAGATGAGAGCACGACGTATCCGAGATGGGTAGTTATGTGAATCAACTGGAAGAGGATCAAGTTCATGAAACTGAGAAAACTTGTACTGACGGGACTGGCGTTAAGCAGTCTTGCAGGTGCAGCCAGCCTGTCGACAGTGACTCAAGCGGCAGACAAGAAACCCAACATCATGTTCATCATGGCCGATGACATCGGCTGGATGCAGCCGAGCATCTATCACCAGGGCCTGGCGGTGGGTGAAACGCCGAATATCGATCGCATCGCCCAGGAAGGCGCGAAATTCATGACCTACTACGCCGAGCAGAGTTGTACGGCGGGGCGCAATGCTTTTTTTACCGGGATGCACCCGCTGCGAACCGGCATGATCCCACCGCAATTGCCCGGCAGCCCTTCATGGCTGCGCCCTGGTACCCCGACACTGTCCAAGTTCCTGCTGGATCTGGGCTATAACACGGGCGAATTTGGCAAGAACCACCTGGGTGACAATTTTGAGGCACTGCCGACTTCCCACGGCTTCCAGGAATTCTGGGGCTACCTCTATCACCTCGATGCGATGCAGGGCGTGAGTTTTGTCGATATCAACAAGACGCCGCAGGTGCAGGGCATAGCACCGCCCTGCAAGACCTCTCCCATCAATGGGCTGCCGGATGTACCAGGCGCCATCGATCCGCGGGAAGGTACCTGCCTGACGCCACCTCGTCCGGTCATGTCCTGCGTCTCCAGCGACGGTACGCAGAAGAACACCACATGCAAGGACGAAGGGCCGCTGACGCTGGAACGCTCGAAGTCCGTGGATGAAGAAATCTCTGCCAAGGTCATCGACTTCCTCGACCGCAACGATCCGAAGAAGACCAACAAGCCCTTCTTCGTCTGGTACAACCCGGCGCGCATGCACATCACCACGGTGCTGCCACCCAAGTATGACGCCATGGTCGGTGAGCCCGGCGGAAAAGACTGGGGCACCAACGAAGCAGGCATGAAGCAACTGGACGACAATATTGGTTATGTCCTGAAGAAACTCGAGGACATGGGCCAACTGGACAACACCATAGTCGTCTTCACCACCGACAACGGTGCGGAAACCATTACCTTCCCCGACGGCGGTACAACCCCGTTCAAAGGCGGCAAGTTGACCACCTGGGAGGGTGGCATGCGCGCTCCGCTGGTCATCCGCTGGCCCGGGGTGATCAAGCCAGGCACTGTCCTGACCGACATCTTTGCCTCCCTCGACTGGGTGCCGACACTGGTCAGTATCGCTGGCGGCAAGAAGGGCAATGAGCTGAACGAGCAGATCATGGCGGGCAATTACCCCGGCATCGTCAAGACCAAGCTCGATGGCGTGGATCAGACGGACTACCTGACCGGCAAGTCCGACAAGTCGGCGCGCGACACCTTCTTCTACTACACCGGGTCACAACCTTCGGCGGTGCGCTACAAGAACTGGAAGATGTACTACACCATAGTGCCGGATACCGCGACGGGCGGGTTGTATGGCGCGACCACTTTCCACTGGACCCAACTGCTGAACCTCAAGCGCGACCCCTTTGAAACAACCGTTGGTGCCGACGCCAAGTCCATCTCGGGCTATGCCGGTGCCTTGGGCTCAGCGGGTAACGCCTATATCTACAACTGGAACATGCTGCCGATCGGACAGTTGCTCTGGGAGAAGGAGCTGATGTCGTACAAGGACTTCCCGCCTATGCAGGCGCCGGAAACCTACAACCTGGACGGCATCCTCAAAGCCATGCGGCAGAGTGGTCATAACGGACACGATTAACCTCGCGGCTGGTGAGCTGCCATAAAAAAAGGGCGCCCCAACAGGCGCCCGTTTTTTTCGGGAGAGCTTTCAGTCCTACTTCGCTACACCGTTGAGTAGCACCCCATAGGACTGCAGAAACTCCACCGTCCCGTGAAAGATCAGACCCACGCCCATCGCCGAAACGAAGAAACCGACGATGCGGGTCGCGGCATCGATGCCTTGCGGGCCAATCTTCTTGAGAATGTTGTTGGCGTAGGCCAACGAGAGGTAAGTGACCAGCATGGTGGCGCAGATCGCCAGCGCCACGACGGCGAAGGACAGTACGGCGCGGTCGGAGTCCTTGATGGTGCTCGTCAGGCCAATCACCGTGGCAATGGCGCCGGGGCCGAACATGATCGGCATGGCCATGGGGATGAAAGATACGTCCTCGTCGCCTTTGCCACCGCTTGGAATCAGGCTGCTGTCGGGCGAGGGCGCAAAAAGCTCGAACCCGATTCGCATCAGGATCACCCCGCCGACCACTCGAATCATACTCAGCGGAACTTCAAACAAACGCAGCAGCAGGTTGCCGAAGATCAAAAAGAAAAACATCAACAGCAATGCGTAAAGACAGGCTTTGCGTGCAACACGGCGCTGTTCGACAGAGTCTTTGCCCTGCAGCAGACCCAGGAATACCGGAATGGCCTCCAGTGGGTTGATGATTGCCAGCAGGGTAGTGAACATGCCGAAGAACAGGGTGAAGTAGGTGTTCATGGATGGTCTGCCCAAACGGGTGGTTGACCAAGTTACCTTAGCTGATCAGGAACAAATCACCTCAAACCACTGCCGCACTGTTCGGAACCTGTGTACCGATACCGCTGACCTCCGGCAGCAACGCCGAAGGTCGATTCGACGGCAGGATCACCTACTGGCGGACACCCAGTCCGCCGCGCGTTCGGCGATCATGATTGAAGCGGCGTTGGTGTTGCCGCCCACCAGCGTCGGCATGATCGAGGCATCCACCACCCGCAGCCCCTCGATGCCATGCACGCGCAATTGGCTGTCCACCACCGCACGCTCGTCGTTGCCCATCTTGCAGGTACCGACCGGGTGATAAATGGTGTCGGTACGCTGGCGCAACAGCTCGATCAGCTGTTCATCGCCGTACAAGCCCTCGCTGAACATATCCTTCAAGCCATAACGCGCCATCGGCGCTTGTTGAATGATGTTCCGGGTCATGCGGTAGCCCGTGAGCAGGGTCTCGACATCTTCGTCATGCCCGAGAATGTTCGGGTCGATGCGCGGTGGGGCGCTCGGGTCGTTTGATTGCAGGCCGACGCTGCCGGTGCTCTTGGGCCGTAACACGCAGACGTGGCAACTGAAGCCGTGACCCCAGTGCAGCTTGCGGTTGTGGTCGTCGATCATCGCGATCACCGAATGCAGCTGGATATCCGGGCGTGCAAGTTTGGCATCGGTTTTCAGGAAGCCGCCACCTTCGGCGAAGTTGCTCACAAAAGGGCCGCGCCGATGACGGGCATAGTCGATCAATGCCTTGCCCATCTTCACACTGCCGCGCAGTGAGACACCCATCAATGACGTATCCTGGCTCCTGTAGCTGAGCACGACATCCGGATGGTCCTGCAGGTTTTGCCCGACACCGGGCAGTTCGTGCTGCACCGTGATGCCTTGGGGCTTGAGTTCCTCTTGCGGGCCAATCCCCGAGAGCATCAGCAATTGTGGGCTGCCGAAACAACCGGCACTCAGCAGGACCTCCCGGCGTGCTTTGATGGTCTGGCGATTGCCCTTGAGGCGCAGCTCGACACCGACGGCTTTTTTGCCTTCGAGCACAATGCGTTCGGCCGCGGCCGACGTCAGCACCGTGAGGTTCTTGCGCAGGTGTCGAACCGGTTTGAGGAACGCGGTGGCCGTGCTCCAGCGCCGACCGTCGCGGATCGTCACATCGAACTGGCCGACGCCTTCCTGGTCGACGCCATTGAAGTCGGGATTGTGGCGGTGTCCGGCCATCTGTCCCGCCTCGATGAAAGCTTGCGTGACGGGATGCATCGGGTTTTTGCCGACATAGAGTTCGCCCTGCGCCCCGTGATAGTCGCACGCGCCGCGGTGGCTCATTTCACTCTTGCGAAAGTACGGCAGTACCTCGGCGAACGACCAGCCGGGATTGCCCAGCGCCTGCCAATCGTCGAAGTCACTGTGGTGGCCGCGGATATACACCATGCCGTTGATCGAGCTGCTTCCGCCCAGTACCTTGCCGCGTGGCTGGTAGCCGCGACGGCCGTTCAAGCCGGGCTGCGGTACTGTGTGAAATGCCCAGTTGACGTGTCGGCTCGGCAGGATCGCCGCGACGCCCACCGGGGCATGGATCAATGGCGAGCGGTCTTCCGGACCGGCCTCCAGCAAACAGACCGTGATATCGGGATTTGCACTCAAGCGGTTGGCCAGGACACAGCCGGCTGAACCGGCACCAATGATTACGTAGTCGAATTCCATCACACAATGATCCCGAGCGAGCGAACAGGGGCTGCTTCACCAGGAAGCAACAAAGGTACCTGGGACCGATTGTTGGCTGAAGGCGTTAGAAAATTATTGACCTCTCATGCCAATTATTTGATCTTTGACGACATGACTACATTGATCAGAACAAGCTCGTTGACCGGATTCCGTGAGGTGGCAAGCCAGCTTGGCGGGCAGGCCGACCTCATGCTCGAGCGCTTCCGCATCCATCCGGACGTGCTGATGGACGAGGAAGCACGGATACCGTTGCGTTCGCTGGTCGGGCTGCTGGAGTTTGCCGCCCGAGAGCTCGATTGCCCTGATTTTGGCCTGCGCATGGCCGAGTACCAGGACTTGCACGTCCTGGGGCCGATTGCGGTCATCGCTCGAACGTGCGCAACGGCGGGGGAGGCGCTGGAGCAAATCATCCGTTTTATTGGCTACCACAGCCCGGGCATCCAGCTTGATCTGGACCTGAGCGAGAACCACGCGCCGCGCCTGTTGATCGACATCCGCCTGTCCGGACCGACCCCGCGACGGCAAATGGTGGAGCTGGCAATGGGGGTGGCGCATAACGGCATGAAGTTGCTGTATGGCGACAACTTCGTTGCCCAGGCGGTTCTGTTTTCCGCCAATCACTCAGTGGCTCAGGCACGTTACCGGCGCTATTTCAAAACCGCGGTGTGCACCGGGCAATCCTGCAACGCCCTGGTACTTCGTGACGAACAACTCAATCAGCGGATTGAACAGCAGGCCCCCTACCTGCATCGCGCTCTGGAGCAGTATTTCCAGCAGTTCGACTTGCAAGCGACGTCGGATGTTGTCAGTCAGGTCGAGCGCCTGGTGTTGCGCATGATGCCGATACAGCGTTGCCGTTTGCCATTGATTGCCGAGCAACTGGGCATGCACGTGCGTATGTTGCAGCGAAGGCTGGCCGAGCAGGGGCGAAGCTTCGATGAAATAGTCGAGAGCCTGCGGCGTGACCGTGCCGACCACTATCTGGCGGAGCGGCACATGCCGATGTCCCAGGTTGCCGGTCTGCTCGGCTATAGCGAACAGAGCGTGTTCAATCGCGCTTGCCAGCGCTGGTTTTCCATGTCACCGGGCGCCAGGCGCCGTCAGTTGTTCGAATGAAGCTTTATCGATCTTCGCGCGGATCCTGCTGGCTGGAGAAATCTCAACCGTCACCGCTATTGCGAATCACAGCCTTCAGCCAGCGCCGCAGCCGCAAGACTTTGGGAGACATCTCATTGCCATTGAGACACAGCAGGCGGTAAGCCGACACGCGCTCCAGCTTCTCCTTGAAAGGCAGGACCAATTGGCCTGTCTTCAGGTGCTTTTCGATCAGCCCCAGCGGAGCCATCATCAATCCGTGTCCGTCGATGGCCGCCTGCAGGCCATCACTCAGGCTTTCAAAAAGCAGCTCACGCTGTGGCGGGATATCCATGCGTCCGGCGGCTTGATTCCAAAGTGTCCAGACGCCAGGCGCCTGGGCTAGCGCAATGCGAGGGATACTTTCGATGCGCTCCCCGGCAACGAGTCTTGCCGCTATTTGCGGTGCACAGACAGGCGCACCGGAGACATCCGCCAGTTTTTCCGAAAATACGTTGAATCGGGTTTGCGTGGTGTGGCGAATGGCGATGTCCAGCTCGCGGGCTTCCAGATCGGCCACTCTGGATGAAAACTCCATATGCACGGTGATATCCGGGTTCTCACGTTCGAACTGCGCCATGCCCGCACTCAGGTAGGTCGCCGCGAAACTGGGCGCCACACTGATGCGTAAAGGGCTGGTATCACTGGCTTGCTTGACCGCCTGAAGCCCGATAGAGATCTCCGCCAACCCCCGGCTGACGTGCAGCTGCAGCTTGCGACCGCTTTCGGTCAATTCGATTTGCCGATTGCGTCGAACAAAAAGCGCCACACCCAATACGCCTTCCAGCCTTCGAACCTGGTGACTGATTGCCGAAGGCGTCAGGTGCAGGAACGTCGCGGCCTCTTGAAAGGAGCCCAGCCGCGCAGCGGCTTCAAAAGCATTGAGCGCAGGCAGTTGTCGCACGCTTTCTGCCGGGATGAGGATCTTCTTTTCGCGTGACATTTTGTCATCCAAGTAAAACCAATGTCGTTTGTCGAGCTCACGACCCCGCTCGTACTGTTGTTCACGAGATCGATGATCCGAGGCGCACCTATGCGCCCCGGAACACGCCACGACCAATACCACGAGCGGGGTAAAAACATGAATTCATTTCTGTTGCAAAGGCCATTGGAAGTGCCTGTCGGGTCCTTCACCGGGCTATTCCTGGAGCGAATCCAACGCTACGCAGACAACCCTGCGCTGATCGACGGGCTGAGCGGTGAACAACTGACCTATGCCGAACTGTCCCGGCATGTGCGTGTACTGGCCGGCAACCTGATAGAGCGCGGTCTGGAGCCAGGGGAGGTCACCGCCATCATCGCGCCGAACAGCATCTGGTTCCCGGTGGCTCTGTACGGTATAGCCTTCGCCGGCGGCGTGTACTCCACACTCAATCCCATGTCCTCGCCGGAGGACGTGCGAGAACTCCTCAAGCTGGTGGGGGCCACGCGTGTGATCGTCACCCCGCAAGTCTTCGAACGGCTGCGTGACACCTTGATCACGTTGGAGTTGAAAGAAATTATCGTGCTGGGTGAGTCTGCGGGCCTCACGCCGTTTGCCTCGTTGCTGGTGGGCAAGCCTCTGGCCGAAGAGCGCTGCCGTGATCTGCAAAAAGACCTGTTGGCCCTGATGTTCTCCAGTGGCACCAGCGGCTTCCCCAAGGCGGTGATGCTCAGCAATCGCAACTACGTCGCGGCGACCGAGCAGGTGACCGCCGCCCAGGTTTTCCGCAAGTCCGACACCATCCTGGCGGCGCTGCCGTTCTTCCATATCTATGGACAGACCAGCTTCATAGGCTCGGCACTTTCTCAAGGAGCGCGCTTGATCGTGCTGCCCGCGCTCGATCTGGAAGTGACTTTGCGCGTGATTCAGGATTACAAAATCACTGTCGCTCCGGTCGTTGCACCCGTTGTGTTGCAGTTTGCCAAGCATCCATTGGTCGATCACTTCGACCTGTCGAGCCTGCGCCTGGCCATCTCCGGCGCCTCGCCCATCAGTGCTGACCTGCTGAAGAGCGCCGCCGATCGATTGAAAGTACCGGTGCTCAACGGCTGGGGCCTTACCGAATCCACCACCACCGGCGCTGTTTCCGAGCCGGGCATGCCGAAAGAGGCCGAAGGTTCGGTCGGCCGGGTGATGCATGGCATTGAGGTGCGGGTCGTGGAAATCGGCGGCAGCCAAGACGTGGCGCCAGGTGCGGATGGGGAGCTGCTGATACGCGGTCCCAATGTGATGCTCGGCTACTTCAACAATCCGGCGGCCACCGCCGAAACGATCGATGCGCAGGGCTGGTTGCGGACCGGAGATGTAGGCCGGATCGATGAGCACGGCAATCTGCGAATCATCGACCGTGCCAAAGAGTTCATCAAGTTCAAAGGCTTCCAGATCAGCCCGGTCGAACTCGAAAGTGTGTTGTTGATGCACCCGGCGGTGGCGGATGCCGGCGTCGTGCCCAGCCCTGACACCGAATCCGGTGAGGTGCCCAAAGCCTTCGTTGTGCTGCGCTCACCTGTGACAGAAGCCGAACTGATCGACTTTGTCGCACAGCGTGTAACCCCCTACAAGAAACTGCGCGACATCGAGTTCATCGACGCCATTCCGAAGAACCCGGCAGGGAAAATCCTGCGGCGGATCCTGGTACTGCGCGAGCGCGAAAAACGCGAAACCCATGCCGCGTCCGGCGACCGCCTTGAGGATCGGGTCGTAGTCACACGCCACGGTAATGTGCTGTCGATCTGCCTGGACCGTCCGCGCAAGATGAATGCCTTCGACCGCGACATGTTCATCGGCCTGGCCAAGGCCATGGCGATCTACGAAGACGATCCAAGCCTGCGTTGTGCGGTGTTGCATGCCAATGGCCTGGTCTTCACTTCGGGCATGGACATCGTCAGCACTGCGCCTCTCGCCGCGCGGGGAGAGTTGCGTATCGGCGATCCATCGCTGGTGGATATGCTCGAAATCGACCCGGCCGTTCGCCGCCGGAGCAAACCGGTGGTACTCGCTGTTCATGGCAAGTGCATGAACCTGGGGGTGGAGCTGGCGGCAGCGGCGGACATTGTTATCGCCGCGCACGATGTCACGTTCATTCAACGCGAGGTGGCAGTCGGGTTGTTCCCGTTCGGGGGGGCCACCGTGTTCTTGCCGGCAAAAATCGGTCTCGGTAACGCGCTTCGCTACATCCTGACGGCGGAGGAGTTCGATGCTCAGTCCGCTTGCCGGATGGGGCTGGTGCAAGAAGTCGTACCGCAGAGCCAGCTGATGACGCGCGCTTTCGAATTCGCACGGCTGATTGCGCAGAACTCACCGTCCGGGGTTAAAGCAGCGCTTGCGTCGGTGCGCCTGGCCCGTGAAAAAGGCCCGGAGGCGGCGCTTGCAACACTGCTCAGTGAAGTCGCCCGGTTGACCGGTGCAGAAGACTTCAAGGAAGGCGCTGCGGCCTTCCTGGAAAAACGAGCGCCGAACTTCAAGGACGCGTGAGCGCCACACCGGATGCATTGAATCCTTTGCAATAGAAGGGGGGCGGCTGCGCGACAAGCGTAGCCAAACCCATTTGCCGCCTTTCAATCACTACACAAGGAACTCGGCATGAGTGCCCTGAATATTGCCCAGCCCATCGTTCCCCCCGCCATGCAATCCTGCTTCGAGCACCAACGCGCCGCCTACCTCGCCACGCCCGAGCGCAGCTATGCCCAGCGCGTGGAAGACCTCAAGAAGTTGGCGCGGATGCTGAAAGACAACCGCCAGGCACTGATCGAAGCGATCAACCAGGATTACGGCAACCGCTCCACTTTCGAGACGCTGTTCGCCGAGTTTTTCGTCGTGCTGGGAGATATCAAGTCCACCATCAAGCACCTGAAGAAGTGGGTGAAACCGCAGAAGCGCCACATCGATCTGATGGTCTACCCCACCTCCAGCAACCGTGTCATTCCCCAGCCGCTGGGCGTGGTCGGCGTGATCGTACCCTGGAACTTTCCGCTGCTGCTGTCGTTCGGGCCACTCACCGCCATCTTCGCCGCCGGCAACCGGGCGATGGTCAAGATGTCGGAAAACTCGAACAATCTGACGCGTCTTCTGATGTCCATCTCACCGAAATATTTCCCGCCGCAACAGCTTCAGTTCTTCGAAGACAGCGGCGCCAATGGCTCGGTGGGCCCGGCTTTTTCCTCGATCTCCTTCGACCATCTCTTCTTCACGGGCTCGGGTCAGACCGGCCGCGCCGTGATGGCGAATGCTGCGCGCAACCTGACCCCGGTGACGCTGGAGTTGGGCGGAAAATCACCCGCCGTGGTCGCGCCGGATTTCCCGATGACCCTGGCCGTCGATCGCATCATGTGGAGCAAGGCCTTCAACGCGGGCCAGATCTGCACCAACGTCGACTATGTCTTCATTCCCGCCGGCTCCGAGGCGGACTTTGAACGCGAAGCCCAGCGGGTAATAGCTGAGCGCTACCCCGATATCAATCATGCCGATTACACGTCCATGATCGACCAGCGCGCCTATGACCGCATGCAGGCCACGCTGGATGATGCTGTGGCCAAGGGCGCGCGAGTGGTCAATCTTTTCCCCGAGCAGACGCCGGACAAGACCCTGCGCAAGTTCCCGCTGACCCTGGTGTTCGACGTCAGCGACGACATGGTCATCATGCAGCGCGAGATCTTCGGCCCGCTGCTGCCGGTCAAGACCTATACCACTCGCGAAGAAGTGGCCGGTTATGTCAACAAGCACGACAGGCCACTGGCGCTGTATCCCTTCACCAGGGACCGCGCCCTGCAGGACTACTATGTGACCCACATCATGTCGGGCGGCGTATGCATCAACACCGCGCTGCTGCACGTGTCTCAGCACGACATGCCCTTCGGCGGCGTCGGCGCCAGCGGTATGGGCCATTACCACGGTTACGAAGGTTTTCAGACCTTTTCCAAAATGCGCCCCGTCTATCGCCAGGGCTTCTTCGCCGCCACCAGGATGATGCTGCCGCCCTACGACAAGGGACCGCTCAAGCCCAACAAGCTGATCGAACTGATCATCAAGTTGAAGGGCTGAAGCCCTGTGTACCTGACTGTTGCATAACGTCTTCAAAGGAGTTTTCCATGCCCCTCTATGAATGCCAGACCGTCAAGGGAACGCTCAACGAGCGTCAACGCCAATCGCTGGCCGAGTCCATCACATCCATTCACACCCAGGAGACGGGCGCGCCGGCCAGCTATGTGCACGTGCTGTTCAAGGAGCTTGAAGCGGGAAGCGCATTCACCGCCGGCCAAGTCGCGACCCCCGCGATAATTCGCGGCCAAATACGTGCAGGACGATCACAGGCGACGCGCCACGCCATCCTGCGCGCAATCACCGACGTTTACATGGCCGTCACCGGGGCCGATGCGAATGCAGTGGTCGTGGCAGTGGTCGACATTCCCGCTTCATGGGCCATGGAAGGCGGTCATATTTTCCCGGAACCGGAACAGCCCCCTGAAGGTGCATGACACGCTTCTCTGCGACGAAAACATTTGCGCATTTTTTGACGGCCGATAATTTTGCGACCGTCGTAGGCGCCCCTTACAAAAAAAAGGAAGCACTCATCATGTCCAACGAAAACCCCCTGTTGATCACGCGTCACGGCGCCGTTATGTCCATCAGCATCAATGACGCACCGATCAACCGAATGAGCTTCGCTTTCATCGACGCTCTGGAAGCGGCGGTTGAAGAGGCCGCCACCGATTCAAGTGTACGTGCCCTGCTTTTCACGGGGGAAGGCGAGGCCAATTTCTCCGTTGGCATGGACCTCAAGGAGGCGATGCGCGAGGTTCCAGCCCGCGGTGGTTGGGACACCGTGCTTGACCAGCGCCTACGTGTTCTGGCGCGCATCGAGTCCCTGGGCAAGCCGTCGGTTGCCACTATGTTCGGCTACTGCCTGGGCGGCGGGCTCGAATTGCCCCTGGCCTGCCATTTCCGTCTTGCCGCCGATACTGGCACGCAGATAGGTCTGCCCGAGATGGATCTGGGAACCGTGCCGGCATGGGGCGGTTCGGTGCGTCTGACTCGCTGCATTGGTCGTGACAACGCGCTCGATATGGTGTTGCGTGCCCGCAGGATTGACGGTCACGAGGCCTTGCGCATGGGGCTGGTGCGTTCCGTTCATCCCGTCGCCGAACTCAAGGCAGCAGCGATGGCGCTGGCGCAGGAACTGGCTGAGAAGGCGCCACTGGCCGTGGACGGTGTACTGCGCTGTATCCTAGGCGCCGACGAGAGGACACTGGACGAAGGACTGCGTGTAGAGCGCAAGGCTTTCCTGCACTGCGCGGCGAGCAAGGATCAGGCTGAAGGTGCACGCGCCTTCTTCGAAAAGCGCAAGCCGGTATTTACGGGGAATTGACCTTATGAGGGGTGGCCACTCCCGGTCACCCCCTGTTGCTGCACATTTCGATCATTAAGTTGTCAGTTACGGTCATTGAGCAGCCGCGTCGCGACTCTTAGTCTGTCGAACATGACTGACGGGGGCCGTAGAGCTCCTGCACTTTCCGTGATCGATCGATGTGGAGTTACCGATGACCGCCGCTCAATACCCGCACCTGTTGGCTCCGCTGGACCTGGGTTTCACCACGCTGCGCAATCGCACCCTGATGGGTTCGATGCACACGGGCCTTGAGGAGAAACCGGGTGGTTTCGAACGCATGGCGGCGTACTTTGCCGAACGTGCCCGTGGTGGTGTCGGCCTGATGGTCACCGGCGGTATCGGCCCGAACGACGAAGGTGGCGTGTATTCCGGTGCGGCCAAGCTGACGACCGAAGAAGAGGCGCTCAAGCACCGTATCGTCACCCGTGCCGTTCATGACGCGGGCGGTAAAATCTGCATGCAGATCCTCCACGCCGGTCGTTATGCCTACAGCCCGAAACAGGTTGCACCCAGCGCCATTCAAGCGCCGATCAACCCGTTCAAGCCCAAGGAGCTGGACGAGGAAGGCATCGAGAAGCAGATCAGCGATTTCGTCACCTGCTCGGTACTGGCGCAAACCGCCGAGTACGACGGTGTGGAAATCATGGGCTCCGAAGGTTATTTCATTAACCAGTTCCTCGCCGCCCACACCAACCACCGTACCGACCGCTGGGGTGGCAGCTATGAAAACCGCATGCGCCTGCCGGTGGAAATCGTTCGCCGCGTGCGTGAAGCGGTCGGCCCGAACTTCATCATCATTTTCCGTCTGTCGATGCTCGACCTGGTCGAAGGCGGCAGCACTTGGGAAGAGATCGTTCAACTGGCCAAGGCCATCGAGCAGGCCGGCGCGACCATCATCAACACCGGTATCGGCTGGCACGAAGCGCGGATTCCGACCATCGCCACCAAAGTGCCGCGTGCGGCGTTCAGCAAGGTCACTGCCAAGCTGCGGGGTTCGGTGAATATTCCGCTGATCACCACCAATCGCATCAACACGCCGGAAGTCGCCGAGCAAATCCTGGCCGAGGGCGATGCTGACATGGTGTCCATGGCGCGGCCATTCCTCGCCGATCCGGATTTCGTCAACAAGGCCGCTGAAGGTCGTGCCGATGAAATCAACACCTGCATCGGCTGCAACCAGGCCTGCCTCGATCACACCTTCGGCGGCAAGCTGACCAGTTGCCTGGTCAACCCGCGTGCCTGCCACGAAACCGAACTCAATTACCTGCCCGTGCAGCAACCGAAAAAAATCGCCGTGGTCGGTGCCGGCCCTGCCGGTTTGTCCGCCGCGACCGTGGCGGCCGAGCGTGGCCATCAGGTGACGCTGTTCGATTCGGCCAGCGAAATCGGCGGTCAGTTCAACATCGCCAAGCGCGTTCCGGGCAAGGAAGAGTTCTTTGAGACTATTCGCTACTTCAACCGCAAGCTGCAGACCACCAATGTCGAGGTGTGCCTGAACACCCGCGTCGACGCGGCACAGCTGGTCGAAGGCGGCTACGACGAGATCATCCTGGCCACCGGCATTGCGCCGCGCGTGCCGGCCATTCCTGGCGTGGAAAACGCCAAGGTGCTGAGCTACCTGGATGTGATCCTGGAGCGCAAACCGGTCGGCAAGCGTGTTGCGGTGATTGGTGCCGGTGGTATTGGTTTCGACGTTTCCGAGTTCCTCGTTCATGAAGGTGTCGCCACCAGTCAGGATCGCGCCGCGTTCTGGAAGGAGTGGGGCATCGATACGCACCTTGAGGCACGCGGTGGTGTCGCCGGTATCAAGGCCGCACCTCATGCGCCGGCCCGCGAGGTGTTCCTGCTGCAACGCAAGAAGTCCAAGGTCGGCGACGGCCTGGGCAAGACCACCGGCTGGATCCATCGCACGGGTCTGAAGAACAAGCAGGTGCAGATGCTCAACAGCGTTGAATACCTGAAGATCGACGACGAAGGTCTGCACATCCGCATCGGCGAAACCGGCGAGCCGCAGGTGCTGCCAGTGGACAACATCGTGATTTGCGCCGGGCAGGACCCGCTGCGTGAATTGCATGAAAGCCTGGTGGCGGCGGGGCAGAGCGTGCACCTGATCGGTGGCGCGGACGTCGCGGCAGAGCTGGATGCCAAGCGGGCGATCAATCAGGGTTCGCGGTTGGCGGCGCAGTTGTAACAGACAGGTCTGTGGCGAGGGAGCTTGCTCCCGCTGGGCCGCGAAGCGGCCCCAAATCGGTAGGTCCGGTACATCAGAAGTATCGAGTGTTCCGGGTTTGCGCCTGCTGCGCAGGCGAGCGGGAGCAAGCTCCCTCGCCACAAACCAGGTGATAACATGCCGGCTCTTCACCCAGAGCCGGCATTGATGCTTCTCCCTCCCGATACCTGGCTACCCCAGGCTCCCCTCGAACCCCTTCAACTCGACTGGCTCACCCACGCCGGTATCGAAGTGGCGATCCTGCGTCTGGACCGGATCGACCCGCTGATCAGCGGCAACAAATGGTTCAAGCTCATCGAACACCTGAAGATCGCCGACCGCGCGGGGGCCGAAGGCATCATCAGTCTCGGTGGCGCGCACTCCAATCACCTCCACGCGTTGGCGGCGGCGGGCCAGCGTTTCGGCTTTGCCACCGTCGGCCTGTTGCGTGGGCATCCTCAGGAAACGCCGACCGTGAGGGATTTGCAGGCATTTGGCATGCAGTTGCACTGGCTGGGTTACGGCGGCTATCGGGCGCGACACGAGGCCGGTTTTTGGCAGCCATGGCAAACGCAGTATCCGACATTGCATCCGGTGCCTGAAGGTGGAGGCGGATTACCCGGCGCACGAGGGTGCATGCAGTTGCGGGCGCAGGTTTGTGCGCAACTGACTGGATCAGGCTGGAGTGATTACGACGGCTGGTGGCTGGCCTGCGGAACCGGCACGACCCTCGCGGGGCTGGTGCTGGCCGAAGCCGGTGATCATCCGGTTTACGGGGCGCTGGCGGTGCCTGACGATCATGGGGTGGCGCAGCAGGTCGAGCGGATCGTGCAGGAGGCGGGAGTGGTCGATGCGGCGTATGAGCTGTTTGAGGCCAGTCGCGGCGGCTTCGCGAAGGTCGATCCGCTGCTGCTTGAGTTCATCGAAAAGACCGGGCAGGCCAGCGGCATACCCCTGGAACCGCTGTATACCGGCAAAGCGCTGCTGGCACTCAAGCAACAAGTCGAAGCGGGCCGATTCGCCCAAGGTACACGACTGATCTTCATCCACACCGGCGGCTTGCAGGGGCGGCGAGGGTTTGATTCACAAACCTGAAACGCACCGCAGATCAATGTGGGAGCGAGCTTGCTCGCGATGAGGGCATTGCATTCAGCACATTTGTCGACTGACATACCGCCATCGCGAGCAAGCTCGCTCCCACATCTCGGGTTGCCGTCAAGTTCAGCTATCGCGGGTTTCGCCTTTGGGCATCATCCGCAGCAAGGTGTTATCGCCCACCACATAATGGTGATACAGCGCGGCCACGGCATGCAGGCCGATCAGCCAATAGCCGATAGTGCCGCCGAGCTCGTGCCATTCCTGGAGTTGTTTGGCCAGGTCCTTGTTTTCCGCGATCGGCATCGGCAGGTCGAAACCGTAGAACATCACCTGGTTGCCTTTGGCGCTGGTGACCAGCCAGCCGAGAATCGGCGTAACGATCATGAAAATGTACAGCGCCCAGTGCATCAGCCTGGCCAGCGTCGTTTGCCACGGCGGCGAAGCGGGGAAGACCTGCGGCGCCGGGCCGAGACTGCGTGCGAACAATCGCAGCCAGACCAGGACGAATACGGTCAGGCCGAGCATGAAGTGTGATTCGACGATCAGCGTGCGCCCGCCACTGCCCTTGGGAAAGAACCCGCGAAACTCGATACAGGCATAAACCAACGCCAGCAGGACCAGCATCAACCAATGCAGCGTGATCGATACGGTGCTGTAGCGCGACTCGGAGTTTTTCCACGGCATACGGTGTTCCTCAGAGGTCCGGTTTAAAGCCACCGCTCTTGTCCGACGGTGTGCCTTAACTGTAATCCTGTTTCACCGGGTTTGCCTGAGGTGATCGATTGCTCGTTGCTCTGGATCAGGTAATTGACGGCAAAAACACATCGGCCCCTGTAGGAGCTGCCGCAGGCTGCGATCTTTTGATCTTCAGGTCCCCAATGACGCCGAAAATCAAAAGATCGCAGCCTGCGGCAGCTCCTACAAGGGCGGTGCGGTTTTTAGCTCGATTGCGGCATTTCGCCGTTGGCCAGGCGCTTGTTGATGTCAGCGATCACCTGCGGCAGATCGGTGATGGTGTCGATCATGTAGTGCGGGCGCGAATCTTCGAACATCCCATGGATGCGCTTGCGCTCGCTGTCCAGTTGGTCGCTGCCCAACGCGCGATAACCTTCGTAATCCAGGCCCAGGGCGTTGCCCGAGCAGATCAGCGCCACGGTCCACATGCCGGCGCGGCGACCTTCGAGAATGCCCGGCACGGTGTCATCGATCTTCACGCACGCGGCGACATCGTCAATGCCCAGGGCGATGACGTTGGCCAGCGCCTGGGCCGGCCATGGGCGGCCATTCGGGACTTCGTCGGTGGCGACCACGTGATCGGCCACATAGCCGTTGGTGGCAGCCAGTTCGACCACCTTGTCCATGACCTGTTTCGGATAGCCGGAGCAGGAGCCGATCTTGATCCCTTGCTCGCGCAGGTTGGCGATGGTCTCCAGAGCGCCCGGAATCAGCGCCGAGTGTTCGGCGATTTTTTCGATCTGCAGCGGCATGAAACGCTGGTAGATCGCGGTGACGTCGTCGTCGGTCGGCGTGCGGCCGAAGACTTTGCGATAACGCTCGGCAACTTCCGGCAGATCGCACAGGGTGCGGATGTGGTCCCACTTGCCCATGCCCATCGGGCCACGGGCTTCTTCGATGGACACCTGGACGTCGAACTCGGCGAACGCCTCGACGAAAATCTGCGTCGGGGCGAAAGAGCCGAAGTCGACCACGGTGCCGGCCCAGTCGAGGATGGCGGCCTGGAGTTTGCTAGGGTTGGAGTAGTTCATGGTGATCAAATTCCTTGGAAACTGGCGGATGAAGAGCAGCTTTGGGTGGGAGCGGGCTTGCTCGCGAAAGCGGTGTGTCAGCCGACATCCATGTTGAATGTCAGTCCGTCTTCGCGAGCAAGCCCGCTCCCACAGGGGAATGCGGTGTGATTTAGATCTCCAGCACTTCCATCTCGCGCAACACTTCGCCAATCGCGGCCACGGCTTGGCGCATCTCGTCCGGTTGCACATGCCCGATGCAGCCGACGCGGAAGGTTTCGACCTGGGTCAGTTTGCCGGGGTAGAGGATGTAACCCTTGGCCTTGACCCGCTCGTAGAATTCCTTGAACTGGTAGCGAGGATCTTTCGGGGCGTGGAAGGTGGCGATGATGGGCGCCTGAATGGCCGCCGGCAGGAAGCTGCGCAACCCCAGGTTGCCCATCTCTTCCATGAGTGCCTGGCAGTTGGCGGCGTAGCGTTCGTGCCGGGCCGGCAAGCCGCCTTCTTCGTTGTATTGCAGCAGGGCTTCGTGCAGCGCCGCGACCACGTGGGTCGGCGGGGTGAAGCGCCACTGGCCGGTCTTGGCCATGTAGGCGTGCTGGTCCTGCAGGTCCATCGCCAGCGAATGCGAGTTGCCGGCGGCGCTGGCCAGGGATTCTTTGCGAGCGAAGACGAAGCCCATGCCAGGCACGCCTTCCAGGCATTTGCCCGAGGCGGCGATCAGGGCGTCGAACGGCACTTGTTGCGCGTCCACCGGCAAGGCACCGAAGGAACTCATGGCGTCGATGATCAGGCGCTTGCCGTGTTGTGCAACGACCTGGGCGATCTCCGGCAGCGGATTGAGGATGCCGGTGCTGGTTTCGCAGTGAATCAGGGCGACGTGGGTGATGCCGTCGTCGGCGCGCAGCAGGCGGTCGACGTCGGCGGCGGTGGTCGGTTCGTCTTCGGCGGTCTCGAAGGTGCTGAAGGAACGGCCCAGCACTTCGCAGATTTTCGCCAGGCGTTTGCCGTAGGCGCCGTTGATCAGTACCAGAACCTTGCCATCGCGAGGCACCAGGGTGCCGATCGCTGCCTCGACGGCGAAGGTGCCACTGCCTTGCAAGGGCACGCAGTGGTGGGTGGCGGCGCCGTTGACGATCGCCAGCAATTGCTCGCAGAGGCTGGCGGTCAGTTGATTGAAGCGGTCATCCCATGAGCCCCAGTCGATCATCATCGCCTGACGGGTGCGGGCCGAAGTGGTCAACGGGCCGGGGGTGAGCAGGATGGGTTCGGCAGCACTCATTTTCGTGTCCTCGCAATCGATGGGGTGAAGCTACGGGGCTTAAATTGCAATTTGCCGTGCTATCAATCAAATTGTTTGTTGTTATGCCAGTCATCAGTGAGGGTTATTCATGAACCTGTTTCAGCTCCGCGCCTTCGATGCGGTGGCCCGGGAGGGCAGCTTTACCCGGGCGGCGGCGCGGCTGTTCATCAGCCAGCCGGCGGTCACCGGGCACATCAAGGCGCTGGAAGAGCACTATCAGATCACCCTGTTGCGCCGCACCGCCCGACGGGTGGAACTGACGGAGGAGGGCACCAAGTTGGCGGCGATCACCCGGGCGATGTTCGGCCTGGCCGAAGAGGCGCAGGTGATGCTCGAAGCCAACCGGCAATTGCTGACGGGGCGCCTGGAGGTGGCGGCGGACGGTCCGCACATGGTCATGCCGATGCTCGCCAGCCTGCGCGCGCGCTATCCGGGGATCACGGTGAACCTGCGCCTGGGCAACGCCCAGGAAACCCTGGCGGCGCTGCTGTCCGAACATGCCGACGTGGCGGTGCTGACCGAAGTCGAGCCGCGCAAGGGCTTGCATTTGCAGGCGCTGAACGAATCACGGATTTGTGCGCTGGTGCCCGACGGGCACCCTTGGGCGCAGAAGACCAAAGGCGTGCAGCTCAAGGAACTGGATCAGGTGATCATGGTGCTGCGCGAACCGAGTTCGATTACCCGGCGCACCTTCGATGAGGCTTGCGCCCAGGCCATGGTCAATCCACGGGTGCTGCTGGAACTGGACAGCCGCGAAGCGGTGACCGAGGCGGTGGCCGCCGAACTGGGGGTAGGGGTGGTGTCGTCGGTGGAAGTCAGCCACGACCCGCGAGTGGCGGCGGTGCCGATCATTGGCGAGGGGTTGGTGAACCGGCACATGATCGGGTGCATGGAGCGGCGCCGGGATTTGCGGTTGATTCAGGCTTTTTTGGGGTTGGCGTCAGTCAGGTAGACCGCGCCGCCTGCATTCGCGAGCAAGCCCGCTCCCACATTTGGAATGCATTCCCCTGTGGGAGCGGGCTTGCTCGCGAAGGGGCCGGTCCTGCCTACACAAGACTCTCGCGAACCATCTCAAGAAACGTCGCCACGATTCGCCGCGAACTCTGCTCGCGCAAGCACACCAGCGTTTCAGTCAGCCGCCGTTTGCAATCGGTAATCGGCAATGAGCAAACCCGTGAGTCGGCGCCGAACTCGGCCGCCGACACCACGCCGATGCCAATCCCGACCACCACCGCTTCACGCGCCGCTTCCCGGCCTTCAACCTGGATCGCCGGACGAATGCGGAACCCGGCGCCGGCCATTTCCTCCTCTAGGGTCTGGCGCGTCACCGAACCGATTTCCCGCAGTACCAGCGGTGTGTCATCGAGGTCGGCGAGGGTGATGGATTCACGGTCGGCCCACGGATGATTGCGCGACACGAACGCCACCATCGGGTCATTGCGCAGGGGCAGGGAGATCAGGCGTTCGTCACTGACGTCACGGCCCAGCAACGCCAGGTCGGCCTGATAGTTGAACAGTCGAAACAGCGACTCATCGGTGTTGCCGGTTTCGATCTTCACGCTGATGCCGGGGTAGCGTTCGCAGAATCGGGCAATCTGCGGCAGCACGTGCACCGGCGCATCCACCGCCAGAATCAGGCTGCCGGTCTGCAGGGCCTGGGACTCCTGCAGCAGTTCCTGGGCTTCGGCTTCAATCACAAAAAGCCGCTGGGTAACGCTCAGCAGGCGTTCGCCCAGATCGGTCAGGCGCACCGAACGCTTGTTGCGGTGAAACAGCAAAACACCGTAGCGCTCTTCAAGTTTGCGCACTTGGTCGGAAATCGCCGGCTGCGTCAGAAATAGCCGCTCGGCGGCTTTGGTAAAGCTTCCATGTACCGCAACGGCATGGAACGCTTTGAGTTGGGCGTGGGAAACCGACATCGATATCTCCAGTAACAAGCAAAGCTTATTTTGGAAATACGATAAATCGATTTCACTTATTAAACAGTAATTGTTTTTATCACTCTCAGCCCCGCTGACCGGTCAGTCGAACCGCAGCGGGTGCCATGAGCCTGGGCGTGCGAAACAGGACTCATCTGACCGGTATCCGCCGTAGGGACAGGGCGATATCGCAGTGCTCAACAATAAAAAAACAGGCGTTTGCTTCCAATTCTGCCGGCACACTCACACCCTGAGGTCAGAACCACAATGAACCAGCACATCGGCACCATCAAGCGTTGGCGCGTGCAGATCTTCGCGATCACCTGGCTCGCCTACGCCGCTTTCTACTTCACCCGCAAAGCCTTCTCGGTGGCCAAACTCGGCATCGCCGAAGACCCGACCTTCATGCTCGACAAAATGGCCATGGCCAACCTCGATGCCATCTACCTGACGGCCTACGCCGTGGGGCAGTTCACCTGGGGCATCCTGGCCGACCGCTTCGGGCCGCGGGTGGTGGTGCTCGGCGGGTTGCTGATTTCCGCGGGTGCGGCGCTGGTGATGGGCAATTTTGCAACGTTACCGATTTTTGCTACCTGCATGCTGATACAAGGCCTGGCGCAGTCCACCGGCTGGTCGGGATTGTGCAAGAACCTGGGCAGTTTCTTTCCCTCCGAACAGCGCGGTCGGGTATTGGGCCTGTGGAGTTCCTGCTACGCCTTTGGCGGGCTCGTGGCCTCGCCGTTTGCCGGCTGGTGGGCGTATACGCTCATCGGCACCTGGCATGCGGCGTTCATTTCCAGTGCGGCGGTGGTTGGGCTGGTCGCCGTGCTGTTTTTTATTTTCCAGCGCAACAAACCTGAAGACGTCGGCTTGCCGGCGGTGGAGCCGGAGCCAGAGCTGACCGCTGAAGAAACCCTTGCCCAAAGCAAAATCAGTATCTGGGAGCCACTCAAGGAAATCCTGCGCAACCGCACGGTACTGGTGCTGGGGCTGGCGTACTTCATGCTGAAACCGGCGCGCTACGCGATTCTGCTGTGGGGACCGGTGATCGTCTTCGAACAGATGCCTTCGGTGGGCAAGGTCGGTGCGGCGATCATTCCGACCTCGTTCGAGCTGGCCGGGCTGCTCGGGCCGATCATGATCGGCCTGGCCTCGGACAAACTGTTCGGCGCCCGGCGCATGCCGGCTTGCGTACTCAGTCTGTTGGCACTCACCGTGACCCTGGCATTGTTCATGGGCGCCCTGCATACCGGCAGTGTGGTCCTGGTGGTGGCGCTCTTGTTCGTCATGGGCCTGACCCTCTACGGGCCGGACTCGATGATCAGCGGCGCGGCGGCGATCGATTTCGGCACGGCCAAGGCCGGTGCGACGGCGGCCGGGTTCGTCAACGGTTGCGGTTCCGTCGGGGCGGTGCTCGGCGGATTGCTGCCGGGTTACTTCGACTCGGTCACCGTGTTCATTGTCTTCGCCGGCTGCGCGCTGTTCTCGGCGCTGGTGCTGATCCCGCACTGGAACAGCCGCCCCAACGGCCTGAAAACCAACCATCCCTGCGTGCCCAACCGGGCGATGAACATCAAACCCCTGCGTACCTGAATCCTGTTCCTCGTCGCCGATGTGCATCATCGGCGGCGGTTACACCGGGCTGTGGACCGCGATCATGCTCATGGACGGTGGAGCAGCCAGTCGAACAGCAGGCGGGTATCGCCCCGGGGTTCACGGGACTGTGGGTTCAGAGGTCGTGGCCGAGGGCCCAGCGCCGTACAGAGCACCGGGCGATCCGGGTCACTGTCGAGGAAAATCACCTGTACCTCACTGCCCGCCACGGGCAAGCGGGAGGGATCGATCCAGTCCTCGGCGGTGGTCAGCGCCAAGGGCAACCACAGGCCGCTGGACAACGACTCTGTGGCGGAATCTGTGGCGGGCCAGAGGTTCACCCGAATCCGGCCATCCTCGTCCACTGTCGGCGGCTGTCCGACCGGGCCGCACACCTGGCCGGGCTGATACCCGGGAATGCTCGGCCTGGGTTGTTTAAGCGCGGGCCTGAACACCGTCGACCAGGGGATGGCGCTGAATTGATTGCGGTAACCCAGGGCCATGCCCGCTGAGTCGTCGAGCAGAATTGATGGCTGCCCCCCCTGATGGCTTGTTTCGGTCACCAGCCATTGATCATTGAAACTCGCCAACGGATGCCCGGCCACCTGCACGATCCGTCCGCTGCGTAATGCGCCCAGGTTGCTTTGACCGTGGATCTGCAGGTGCCGGCACCGCAGGCGTTCCAGTTGTCGCCGGCTGAGCTGGTCGCGATGTTGTTGTTCGCGAGCGAGAACCGGTCTGGCCGTGGTGAACGAGTGATTGGCTGCGCCGTCGCTGATGTCCGCTGCACCAGGATTGCTCGCACCCTGGCGCACAGGGGGGAGCGAGGCATCATGGCGCTGGAACAGTTCGCTGATCACGGGTTCGTGATCGTCGACTGCGTCGCTGCGCAGCGACATGAGCAGCGGCTCCTGGGGGAAACTCAGGCTGTCATCGGCCAATACCAGCACATGGCCGTCGCGTTGATGCTCGAAGTGGTAGTGGATGCCTTCTTCCTCGCACAGTCGGTGCAACAACGCCAGGTCGGTTTCTTCGTACTGAATGCAAAAAGGTCGCACGGGATAGTGCCCGGTTGCCAGTTCAAAGCGATAGCTGCTGGCGGGCAACCCATGTTCCTCGAGCAGCTGGTGCAGGATCATGGGCACGCTGGCGCGCTGG
This sequence comes from Pseudomonas sp. GW456-E7, assembly GCF_059424105.1. NCBI lineage: Bacteria > Pseudomonadati > Pseudomonadota > Gammaproteobacteria > Pseudomonadales > Pseudomonadaceae > Pseudomonas > Pseudomonas sp. GW456-E7. The sequence continues at coordinate 68,123 of NZ_JBWKZB010000016.1, forward strand.
AAAACCCGTCGGCGGCGTCGCTGCTCCAGCGCCTGGAGACGGGACACCAGCACCAGTTTGTAAGCGACCCGGTGTGCGCTTCGATGTTCACACCCGGCGCTGTGCAGCACGCCATGTATGCCTTGGTCGTGGCCAAACTCGAGAAACGCCGGCTGGTGCAGTAATCGTTCAAGGTTCAGGGCCGGTGCCAGCCCGATAACCTCGATGTCAAATCGATAGGGCTGGTTGAGTGCGTCATGACCGCTGAACCGGACCACCTGGAAACTCAGGTCGTCATCGAGAAGCGTCAGGGTGGTGGGACTTTCCTTGTCGTTGTGCATCTAACACGCTACCGCCGTGAAGTAGGGTGCAAAGCGTACGAAACCCCGGCGCATTGCGGGTACGGTAAAGCGACATTTCCGAATCGCCCTACAACCGCTGGTGAAGATGTCGATGCCAGTCGGGATTTTTTGGTCGATTGCCAACTTTAGGCCGTATAAACTTGTGCAAAGCGTCGGCCAATAGATGTCTCGGCGCCACAGATGCCACAGATAAGAGAGTGAGAAATGGGCGCACAGTGGAAGGTTAAACACAAAGAAGCGGCAGCCAATGCCAAGGGCAAGATCTTCGGCAAACTGGTGAAGGAAATCACCATCGCTGCGCGCAACGGCGCTGATACTGCTACCAACGCACACTTGCGTCTGGTGGTTGAACAGGCCAAGAAAGCTTCGATGCCCAAGGAAACACTGGATCGCGCCATCAAGAAGGGCGCGGGCCTCTTGGGCGAGACCGTGCAGTACCATCGCGTGACTTATGAAGGGTTCGCCCCGCATCAGGTGCCGTTGATCGTCGAGTGCGTGACCGACAACATCAACCGCACCGTTGCCGAGATCCGCGTGGCGTTCCGCAAGGGCCAACTGGGCGCTTCCGGTTCGGTAGCCTGGGACTTCAACCATGTCGGCATGATCGAAGCGTCGCCGGACACCCCGGACGCCGACCCGGAAATGGCCGCCATCGAAGCCGGTGCGCAGGATTTCGAACCGGGTGAAGAGGGTGCAACCCTGTTCCTGACCGAACCGACCGACCTCGACGCGGTACAGAAAGCCCTGCCGGAACAAGGCTTCACCGTGCTGTCGGCCAAACTGGGCTACCAGCCGAAAAACCCGGTCAGCGGCCTGAGCGACGAGCAGATGGCGGAAGTTGAAGCCTTCCTCGAAGGCCTCGATAACCATGACGACGTGCAGGACATGTTTGTCGGGTTGGCGGGTTGATCTGATTCGCCAGTGACACCGTCATCGCGAGCAAGCCCGCTCCCACAGGTTTAGCGCTGTCCCTGTGGGAGCGGGCTTGCTCGCGAATGACCGCGCAGCGGTCACAGATTTTTCAGTTGCTCCACGACTTCGCTAAACCCCGGCCGCGCCAGCACCTGCGGCTGACAGCAACGCCGCTCCAGATCTTCCAGCACCCCACGCCGTTCATCGCTCAACCCCGAGTCGATCCGCGCCAGCAATTCCCCCAGCAACACCCCGAACGCCCGCACTTCGATCCGCTGCAAGGCACGGCTTTCCAAGGTGTCGGAAGTCGCATGGAACGACGCCGCGCCAAAGTCCCCCAGCAAGCAATCTCCCTGCTCATTCCACAGGATATTGTGCCCGTAGAGGTCGCCGTGGGTGATGCCATGGCTGTGCAGGTGTTCGGCCACCGAGGCAATGCCCGAGGCAATGCGCAGCGCCACGGTCGCACTGAAGCGCAAGTCGTCGGGGTAGATGTCACGGCTGCACGACGCCAGGCTCGGCAGTCCGGCGAGGTTGCGGTAACACGGTGCGATCAGTTGCATCACCAGCCCGGCGGTTTGCTGCGGGTGATCGATAATCCGCCCTTCGACGCGGATCAGGTTCGGGTGCAGGCCGGCGGTGATGCAGGCGTTCATCTCGTGCAGCGGTGAACCATCGCTGGTCATTTCGCCCTTGTAGAGCTTCACCGCAACGGCCATGGGCGGCTGCTCAGCCGGTTGCCAGACCGCCTGATGGATCACCCCGGACGCCCCTTCGCCGAGCTTTTTTTCCAGGCGCAATGCCGACCATTCAATGCGCGGTGTCGCGTCGAGGGCCGCGGCGTCGGCTTCGGTTTCCAGCGGGTTACCGGCGTACGCCAGCCAGGTCAGGCTCGGCAATTCCAGCAACCATTGCGGCAACTCGGTCAACTGGTTGGCGGCGATGCGGATCAGCTCCAGCCGATGGCACTGACGCAACGACTCCGGCAGCGCGTGCAATCGGTTGCCGGCGAGCATGAGCTTTTGCAGATATGGGCGCTCTCCCAACTCACTCGGCAGCGTCTCGATGCAGTTGTCGGTCAGGATCAGCCAGCGCAGCAGCGGGGGCAGTGCCGCAGCGGGCACATGGGCGATGCGGTTGGCTTTGAAGCCGATCATCGTCAGTGCGGCGCATTGGCCCAGGCAGGCCGGCAACTCGGTGAAACGGTTATCGGAGCAGAACAGCACGCGCAGACGGGTCAGGCGATGCAAGTCTTCCGGCAGGGCGCTCAAGGCATTGCCGCTGAGGTTGAGTACTTCCAGCGAGTCCGCCAGATCGAAAATTTCCCGAGGGAATTCCGTGAGGTCGTCGACCAGATCCAGCCGCGTGATGCCTGACAACTCGCCGGCACGCAATTGAGCAAGGGTATGCATGAACAGATTCGCCATTAGCCAAGGGGAGGACGCGTGGCCCTGGAAAGGGGCGACATGATAGCGGGAAAGATGTGGCGACTGTCAGGCCGCCTTCGCGAGCAAGCCCGCTCCCACACTGGATCTGTGCCACGACAAAAATCCATTGTGGGAGCGGGCTTGCTCGCGAAGAGGCCCTTCAATACAACAAAATAATATCGCTCAGGCCGGCTCGCTGACTTCAACCAGTTGCCCCAGTCGACTGCGGGTGCGTGCCAGATCAATAGCATCGCCGTCCAGGCTTTCGCGCAAGGCGTGCTGCCCGAGCAGCGTCAAGTGCTTGTCCTGATCGTAGAGCACGTCGATGAGGTTGATGAAACGTTGCTGGGCGGCCATCGAGCACTCACCGAGTCGCGGCAGGTCATCGATGATCCAGTGATCGAAGCGGCGGCACAACTCCAGGTAGTCCATCACGGCCACAGGCTGGTCGCACAGGTCGGCGAAAGTAAAGCCGATGCGGCGCTCATCGCATAGACGCGCCTGGAAATGCCGTGTGCCCACGGGGAGCGACAGGGGTGGGGCGCCGCGATCCGGCAGATTCAAAGAGCGCCGCTGCACCGCGCTGGCCGGCCACACATAACGGCCTTGGGTGAACAGCTGTTGCGCGTGGCTGCGGACCTGGCTGCGATAATCGTGCGGCCCGCCGACTTCCATCACCTGCATGCGCGCATTGATCAAGTCGATCACCGGTTTGAAGCGGGCGTGGTACAGCGGATTGGGCAACAGGCCTGCGGGCGGGTAGTTGGAGGTGACCAGCAACAGGATGCCACGCTGGAACAGTGCCTTGAACAAGCGGGTGATGAGCATCGCATCGCCGATGTCGTGCACATGGAACTCATCGAAACACAGCACCCTGCAATCGCTGAGCAGGGCATCCAGGGTGATCGCCAGGGCGTCGGGATGATCGCGATGCTCGAACATGCCCTGGTGCAGTTGGGCGAAAAACTGATGGAAGTGCAGGCGATGTTTTTGCGCAAGGGGAACGGCGCGGAAAAAACCGTCGAGCAGCCAGCTCTTGCCGCGCCCTACGGCGCCATGCAGGTAAAGGCCCGGAAGGGTTTGCGTCGAAGTGCCTATCAACAGACAAGCATGTCGGGCCATACAGTCGATCACGCGTTGCTGGCTGTGACTGAGGGTGTAGCCCCGGGAATGGGCCTGGTGACGAAAGTAGTCGTGGATAACCTCGCTTGCCTCGGCGCTGCCGGCAGCCGGTGTCTTGCCGAGAAGACGACGCAACGATTGCCAGCGCGATTTGATTCGCGAACGATTGGGCGGTGAAACGGCCACTGAGATGTCACCTCTGGTGTGCGGGCAGGCTCCCTGAGCTGCGGCGGCATAGTGTAACCAGATGAGGGAATTTGCCTCCAGCTGTGTCGGAATATTCCGGGCCACCGTAACCGGGTTCTAAGGGAGCACCGCAAACCCTGTGGGAGCGAGCTTGCTCCCACAGAGGGGGATCAGAACTGAGTGGTCTGCTTGAGCATCTGCGCTGCCGCTGTGTCCGCCGGGCTGACCATCGCATAGTTGTAGCCACCACCCGACCAGTACTCGGCCTGCAGGTCTCCATCGCTACGGCTGCCACGGGGCAGCAGGAAGTTTTTCGGTCCTGGCGGGCGCACATAGAAACTGATTTTCTGCCCGCCCTGATTCTCGTAGACCACCATCGCTGCCGGGCCTTGCTCGGTACTCAGCAAACGCCCGCTGGCCGGCTTGAACCCGGCATCCGAGAGGTCGGGCAGGCGATTGGCCCGGGTGAAGTAGCGGTCGAGCCAGCCTTGCATGTCACCGTCGTCGTCGGCCTTGTAATCCGCCGGCAGGATGCCTTGCTGGGCAATCAGGCGATACGCCTGCAGGGCATCGGTCATTGGAAGCTGGGGGCTCGCGAGTGTCATCTCCCGTGCTTGCCAACCGCTGAAACCGCCGACGCTGACCGCGATGAGCAATACCGCGGCGCTGGCCAGGTGTCGACGGGATTGGCGTTTGAGGCGTTGGCGTATCACCGCCGGATCCAGGTCCGGGTTCGACGGTTGTTGGAAGGCGCCACTCAAGGCCGCGCGCAGTGTCTGCGCATCCTGCTGCCAGGCGCGCACTTGCGCCGCCACCTGCGGGTTACTGGCCAGGAAAGTCTCCACCAGGCGCCGGTCGGCCTCGCTCAGTTGGTGGTCGACGTAGGCGTGCAGGTCTCGCTCGCTGGGGGGCATGCTGATCATTTGAGTCTCCGCAGGGATGGGCGGTTGATTTCGCCATCGCTGAGTTGGCGCAGGGCCTGGCGAGCCCGGGACAGGCGGGACATCACGGTGCCGGTGGGGACGTCGAGAATCTCGGCGACCTCTTTGTAACTCAAGCCTTCTACCGAGACCCAGAGCAGCAGCGCGCGTTGTTCGGTGGGCAGTTGATCGAAGGCATTGAGGGTCGATTGGGCAATGACCGTGCGCTCCACCGAGGGCTGGGCATCGTCACGCCCGGTAAAAAAGTCGAGCATGCGCGCGTAGCGCCGGGAGCGGCGGTGCGCATCGAGAAACTGCCGATACAGAATCGAGAACAGCCAGGCGCGCAAGTCGCCCTCGGCGCGTTTGCCAGCCCACCTCGACAGCGCCCGCTCCAGGCTCGCCTGCACCAGGTCGTCAGCGCTGCTCGGGTTGCGCGTCAGCGATACGGCGAACCGTCGCAATCCGGGAATGATTTCTCTGAGTTGTTCGTCGATATCGTTCATGAAGTCCTGACTAGTCACTACGCTGGACAGTGGACCAGGAAGACGCTCGGTATTCGAGGTTATTCCACGTCAGAAAAAATAAATACCGCGCGTGGGAATAAACCTGTGTGCGGTTCGTCTGCTTGATTCTTCTCACTTGTGGCCGATGGCCCTGGAGTCTTTCATGGTAGATCGATCATCACCGCCCACCCGGCCACCCTTGAGTGCAGGGAGCCTGACGTTGCGTCTGGCTGGCATTGCCGTGGTCGTTGCCGCACTGGCCGGGGCATTTGCCTACGTCAACGGCACCTTCGACCCACAACGCCTGACCCCGAAGAAACTGATCAACGTGCTGGAAACCAACAACGGCGTGCACCCGGGTTTCCGCCGCAACCATTCCAAAGGCGTGTGTGTGATCGGACATTTCGAAAGCAGCGGTGAGGCGCGCAGCTATTCCACCGCTCAGGTGTTCAATGAGGCGCAGACGCCGGTGGTCGGGCGTTTCGCCTTGCCGGCCGGAAACCCCTACGCGCCGGACAGTGCCGTGCCGATCCGCAGCATGGCCTTGCGCTTCACTCAGGCCAACGGCCAGCAGTGGCGCACCGGGATGAACAGCATGCCGGTGTTCCCGGTGGGCACGCCCGAGGCGTTCTATCAATTGCAAAAAGCCCAGTCGCCAGACCCGGCCACCGGCAAGCCGGACCCCAAGGCGGTGCCCGCATTCTTTGCTTCGCACCCGGAAGCGGCGCCCTTCCTGGCCTGGATCAAAACCGCCAAGCCGTCGGCCAGTTACGTGACCGAAAACTACAACAGCGTCAATGCGTTCTACCTGGTCAACGCGGCGGGTCAACGCCAGGCCGTGCGCTGGAACATGGTGCCTCTGGCCCAGGACGCACCCGGGGCCACGGCAGCTGAGGGCGGTGATTTCCTGGAGAAAGACCTGGTCCAGCGAATCGCCGCCGGCCCGTTGCGCTGGCAACTGAACATCACCCTGGCCAACCCCGGCGATCCGGTGAACGACGCCAGCAAGGCCTGGCCCGAAGGACGCAAGGTGTTGAACGCTGGCACGCTGGTGCTTGAAAAGACTCAGCCGCAACTCAACGGCGAATGCCGTGACATCAATTACGATCCGCTGGTGTTGCCTGCCGGGATCGAAGGTTCCGACGACCCGTTGCTCGCCGCCCGTTCAGCCGGTTACGCCAATTCCTACCTGCGTCGCACCAGCGAAGTCAGCCAGTTGCCCGCCGCCAAGCAGGAGGTCCAGCAATGAGCACCCAACCGAACCACTTCGCCCCGCTGGCGCGCCTGCTGCACTGGCTGATGGCGCTGATGATCATCGCCATGCTGTTTATCGGCGCCGGCATGGTCGCCTCGGTGTCCGAGCGGCATGAATGGCTGATCCATTTGCACAAACCCTTGGGGGTCGCGATTTTGCTGTTGGTGATTGTGCGTCTGGTGGTGCGTTTCTCTACCACGCAGCCACCGCTGCCGGCGGACCTGCCGGGTTGGCAAGCGCTGGCGGCCAAGGCTTCGCACGTCTTGTTGTACGCACTGATGCTGGTCTTGCCGCTGCTGGGCTGGGCGATGATTTCGGCATCGGGCGAACCGGTGATGCTCAGCAGTTCGTTGCAGCTGCCGTCGATTGTGTCGGCGAATGCGCAGCTGTTTGCGTTTTTGCGCAAGGCGCACGGGTATCTGGCGTACCTGCTGTTTCTGACCGTGTTGCTGCATCTGGCGGCTGCGTTGTTTCACGGTTGGGTGCGGCGTGATGAGGTGCTGGACAGTATGTTGCGGGGTAAGGATCGCGGTTAATCACCGCCTGAAAAAGATCGCAGCCTTCGGCAGCTCCTACAGAGGTACGCCGATTCCTGTAGGAGCTGCCGCAGGCTGCGATCTTTTGATCTTGAAGGGTGATCAGCGCAAGGTATCGACCATATCGGCGAGCGTGGTTAGCACATCCTTGCCCAACTGCTTCGAGCGCTTGCCCGACCAGCCCGTCAACGGATTCGGATGGTCGTCATGATCCTTGAACGGCATTTCCAGGGTCAGCGACAGGCAGTCGTACTTCTGGCCGACGCTGTTGCAGGCCAGCGTCATGTTGGCCTGGCCCGGTTCGTCGCGGGTGTAGCCGTACTTGGTCTGGAAGTCCTTGGTGGTGTGCTTCAGATGACTGCGGAAGTGCTCCTCGAGCTTTTCGATCCGTGGCGTGTAGCCTGGATTGCCTTCGCAGCCGGCGGTGAACACGTGAGGGATTTCCTCGTCACCATGGACGTCGAGAAACATATCGACGCCGTACTTTTCCATCTGCTGCTGAACGAACAGGACCTCCGGGCTGATTTCCTGGCTGGCGCTCTGCCAGGCACGATTGAGGTCCTGGCCCATGGCGTTGGTGCGCAGGTGGCCGTGGAAGGCACCATCCGGGTTCATGTTCGGCACCAGGTACAGGTCGGCGCTGGCCAGCAGTTTGTTCAGCACAGGGTCGTCGTGTTTTTCCAGGCGTTCGATCACGCCTTCCATGAACCACTCGGCCATGTGTTCGCCCGGATGTTGCTGGGCAATCATCCACACCTTGCGTCGACCTTCGGCCCCGGTGCCTTTGCGCAACAACTGGATGTCACGGCCTTCGACGCTTTTGCCGGTGGCCAGCAGTTCGGTACCGGCCTTGCTCAGCGCCTGCTCGATCAGCCAGTCGTGACGGCCACGGCTGTAGGGTTCGAAGTAGGCGAACCAGGCGTGGGTCTGCTCGGCTTCGAGGCTGAAACGCAGGCAGTCGCCTTCGAAAATGGTGGGTACGCGGAACCAGTTGACGTGATCGTAGGAGGCCACCGCCTGATAGCCGGTCCAGGCCTTGTTATAGGAGGACTGGCTGGCATTGTTCAGGCGAAACCAGTGCTCCTGGCCGACATGCAGGCCGCTGGCCTTGAAGTGGAACCACTGGAAATGGGCGCTGCGGGTGTCCGGGCGAATGGCCAGAAGCGGTTTGAGCGGATCGCTGATGTCGATGACTTGGATGTTGCCGCTGTCGAAGTTGGCACTGATGTCGAAAGAGGATTTGGCCACGGTCATAATCGGGTCCTGAATATGATTTTTATCGCGGCTACTTTACACGCAAGAGAGGGGTGAAACCGAGGGAAATTGCGGGTTGCAGGGGTGGGGGCGTCCTCCTTGACGCCGACGCAGCTTAGAAGCTATGCGATTGATTCTCAAGTGCTATCTGTCGCTGGTTTGAACCAATGATGCCGGGCTTCTCTTGCCAACTGGAATTCTTTTGATATCATCCGCGCCATCGAATTTGCGGCACCCAAAGACTTCATTAGCCTGAAGCCAAAGCCAGAAAAAACTGGCAAAAAAAAAGACCCGGCAAAAAGCCGGGTCAAAAACCGTGATTAGCCTGATGAGGAGATAGTCCAGGAGACCGACCTAAGGTCACCTGGTCCATCGACTGATCTCGCGATCAGTTGATGCAATAATAATCATTCTCGTTTACGGGTCAAGCGTTTTTATCTGCGCGACAGGAAAATTCTTTCCTGTCCTCTCGATTTGCCTTCTCACCTCAAGCATTTTCATACTTTTCCAGCGAGCGATCGACCATCGCCTTGGCCATGTCGATCATGTGCACCGTCGAAAACGCCAGGTCACGGTTTACGCCTTGCAGGTGACTGGCTGATTCGTACGCAGTGGCGGCAGCACAGCGCAACAGGTCCAAAGCATGGACCAGCGCCTCTTCGCCGCTGATGTTGCGGTTCACATCAAAAAAACGCGACTCGGCCACTTCCTCCGAAACGGCAGGTTTCAAGTAATAGTCCAGCGCGCGTTGTGCCGCCGCCGAGTCCAGGGATGAGGTGAGGGTAGTGTCGATTTGCACGTCCGGCAGGTCATTGGCGGGTGGGTTCATGGCGATGGCAAGCTCCGTGTTAGATTCAGATCCGTGATTCGATCCTAATACGAACTGTATTTGTGACGAGGATTTAAATACTACAATTTGTGTTTTGATGGTCGGAGTCGCCCACGTATCGTGCCGCACATGGATAAATGGATTGAATTGGTCAAGGCCAAGATGAGTGAACTCAAAATCACTCAAGAGATACTCGCCGAGCGCCTCGGGATGTCCCAGGGCGGCATTGGCCACTGGCTCAACAAACGTCGTGAACCGGGCATCGAAGACATGAACCGTGTGTTGCAGGCGCTGGGCCTCGAGTTTCTCGAAGTGGCGCTGGTGATCCGGGAACCGCAGGCATCAACGGACGACGAAGTCCCCCTGGCCCACAAGTACAACCCGTACTTTCGCTACCCGATCAGTGACTGGCACGAGCCTGCCGAAGTGCGCGACGGCGAGGTCCCGGTGTACGGCAAGGAGCGCTATGAACTGTCCGATTACCACGCCCGGGGGCCGGCATTCTGGTTGAGAGTGGCAGGCGATGCGATGACCGCACCCAATGGCATCAGCATCCCGGAAGGCATGTTGATTCTGGTGGACCCGGCCGTGGAAGCCGTGCCTGGCAAACTGGTCATTGCCCAGTGGCCGGACAGCGCCGAAGCCACGTTTCGCAAGCTGATCGAAGAGGGCGGTCAGCGTTATCTGGTCCCGCTCAATCCGACGTATCCGAAAGCCTTGTACGCCGACGAATGTCGAATCATCGGCGTGGTGGTTCAGGCAACAGCCAGGTTCTGATCAGATCGGTCCTGGCAATGCGTAGGACCGATCTTCATTTCACGCTTCTTCCAGTTCGACCAGCGCACTGCCTTCACTGACCATCTCGCCTTCCTGGCAATACAGCGCCTTGATCACCCCGGCATGGGGGGCGCGAATGCTGTGCTCCATTTTCATCGCTTCAAGTACCACCAACTGCGCCCCGGCCTCGACCGATTGCCCGGCCTCCACCAGCACGCGGACGATGCTGCCGTTCATCGGTGCGGTCAGCCCGCCCTGATGGCTGTGGCTGGCCTCGACGGCGCTGATCGGGTCGTAGGCCTCGATGCGGTGCAATTCGCCATCCCACTGCAAATACACATGCTCACCACGGCGTATCGCGCGGTGTTGACGGCGCACGCCAGCCTGCTCGGTCAACAGATGCTCACCTTTGAGCCTGGCGCTGTGGGCATTGATGTCGCCCAGCGTCAGCGCGCGGTCCTGGCCTTCACAACTCAAGTGCAGAGTGATTTCTCTCGGCAAACCGGCACGCAGACCAGAAGGCGCCGCCCACGGTGAACTCGGGTCATCGGCACGGATTGCGTGCGGCTGGCTCTGGGCAAATGCCTGGGCGGCGGCTTGCCAGAACTCATCGCCGAGTTCCGCTGGCGCCGGCAGCAACTGTTCCTGATAGCGCGGAATGAAGCCGGTATCGAGTTCGGCAGCGGCGAACGCTGGATGACCGATGATGCGCCGCAGGAAATTGATGTTGGTCTTCAACCCGCCGATGGCGAACTCGTCGAGCATGCTCAGCAAGCGCAACCGTGCCTGTTCACGATCCTCGCCCCAGGCAATCAGCTTGCCGAGCATCGGGTCGTAGAACGGCGAGATCTCATCGCCTTCTTCAACGCCACTGTCTACCCGGCGCCCAGGCCCCGGGGTGGATTCGCGATACAACTCCAGGCGACCGGTCGCCGGCAGGAAATCATTGCCCGGATCTTCGGCGTACAGCCGCACTTCGATCGCGTGGCCCACCAGCGGCACCTGATCCTGAGTCATCGGCAACGCTTCGCCGCGCGCCACACGAATTTGCCAGGCTACCAGGTCGAGACCGGTGATGGCTTCGGTGACCGGGTGTTCGACTTGCAGGCGGGTGTTCATCTCCATGAAGAAGAATTCGCCGCGGGCATCCAGCAAAAACTCGACGGTGCCGGCACCGACGTAGCCGATGGCCTGCGCCGAGCGCACAGCCGCTTCACCCATGGCGCGCCGCAGTTCCGGACTCAGGCCCGGTGCCGGGGCTTCTTCGACGACCTTCTGGTGCCGGCGCTGAATCGAGCAGTCACGCTCGTTGAGGTACAGGCAGTTGCCGTGTTGGTCGGCGAACACCTGGATTTCCACATGACGTGGCTTGAGCAGGTATTTCTCCACCAGCATCCGCGAATCGCCGAACGACGATTGCGCCTCGCGCTGGGCCGAGGCCAGGGCTTCGGCCAGTTGGCTGACGTCCTCGACCACTTTCATGCCCTTACCGCCGCCGCCCGCGGTGGCCTTGAGCAGCACCGGGTAGCCGATGCGTTCGCAGGCGGCGCGGAAGGTTTCCAGGTCCTGGGCTTCGCCGTGATAACCAGGCACCAGTGGCACGCCGGCGGTTTCCATCAAGGCTTTGGCCGCGGACTTGCTGCCCATGGCGTCGATGGCCGAGGCCGGTGGGCCGAGGAAAATCAGGCCGGCGTTTTCGATGGCGCGGGCGAATCCGGCGTTCTCCGACAGAAAACCATAGCCGGGGTGAATCGCCTGGGCGCCGCTGGCCTTGGCGGCGGCGATCAGTTTGTCGATCTGCAGATAGCTGTCGGCGGCTTTGCTGCCACCCAGGTCAACGCGAATGTCGGCTTCGCGGCTGTGCCGGGCGTCACGGTCGGTGGCACTGTGCACGGCCACGGTCGTCAGGCCCAGGGCCTTGGCGGTGCGCATCACCCGGCAAGCGATTTCGCCACGGTTGGCCACCAGCAGGGTGGTGAGGACAGGTGCGCTCATCAACGGGGCTCCTTGGTGGTTTCGGCTTGCCAACTCGGTGGACGTTTTTGCAGGAAGGCGCGCAGGCCTTCCTGCCCTTCGGGGCTGACGCGGATGCGGGCGATGGCGTTTTCGGTGTAGCGGCGCAATGCCGGGGTCAATGATCCGTCGCCGACTTCGCGCAACAGATCCTTGCTGGCGCGCATGGCGGCCGGGCTGTTGAGCAGCAGGTTGTCGATCCACTGCTCGACTTTCTGCTCCAGCTCGGCACTGGCATAGCTCTCCGACAACAGGCCGATTTCCCGTGCCCGTTGCCCGCCAAAGCGCTCGGCCGTCAGGGCATAACGCCGGGTCGCGCGCTCGCCGATGGCTTGCACCACGAATGGGCTGATCACCGCGGGTGCCAGGCCGATGCGCACTTCCGACAGGCAGAACTGCGCGTCATCGGCACCGATGGCCATGTCGCAGCAACTGATCAGGCCCAGCGCACCGCCGAAGGCTGCGCCTTGCACCACGGCCAGGGTCGGCACTTTCAGCTTGGCCAGGTTGTACATCAATTCCGCCAGTTCCCGGGCGTCATCGAGGTTGGTGGCGTAATCGAGTTCGGCCGATTGCTGCATCCAGGCAAGGTCGGCGCCGGCGCTGAAATGCTTGCCACGGCCGCGCAGGATCAGGAAGCGCAGGCTGGCATCGCTCGCGACTTTGTCGAGGGCGATGATCAGTTCGCGGATCATTTCGGCGTTGAAGGCGTTGTTCTTTTCTTCACGGCTGAGCCAGAGAGTCGCAAAACCCCTTGGATCGCTCAGCAGTTCGAGGGTGTTGAAGTCGCTCATATTCGTCCGTCTCCACGGTCCTTGTGGGAGCGGGCTTGCTCGCGAAACGATTTTACGATTGCTGCGCAATCGAACGGGAGCAAGCTCCCTCGCCACACAAGCCCGCTCCCACAGAAAATCACATCCGGAACACGCCGAAGCGGCTCGGTTCGATTGGCGCGTTCAACGACGCGGACAAGGCCAGGGCCAGTACGTCGCGGGTCTGGGCCGGGTCGATGACACCGTCGTCCCACAGGCGCGCGCTGGAATAGTAGGGGTGACCCTGTTCTTCGTACTGGTCGAGGATCGGTTGCTTGATCTCGGCTTCCTGTTCGGCACTGAAACCATGGCCGCTGCGTTCGGCCTGTTCGCGCTTGACCTGCACCAGAACGCCGGCCGCCTGTTCGGCGCCCATCACACCAATGCGTGCGTTTGGCCACATCCACAAGAAGCGCGGATCGTAGGCGCGACCGCACATGCCATAGTTACCGGCACCGAAGCTGCCGCCGATGATCACCGTGAACTTCGGCACCTTGGCGCAAGCCACCGCCGTCACCAGTTTCGCGCCGTGCTTGGCAATACCGCCGGCTTCGTATTTCTGGCCGACCATGAAGCCGGTGATGTTTTGCAGGAACAACAACGGAATACCGCGCTGGCACGCCAGTTCAATGAAGTGCGCGCCTTTCTGCGCCGCTTCGGCGAAAAGAATGCCGTTATTGGCGAGGATCGCGATCGGGTAACCGTGCAGGTAAGCAAAACCGCAGACCAGCGTGGTCCCGAACAGCGCCTTGAACTCGTCGAACACCGACCCGTCCACCAGACGCGCGATGACTTCACGCACGTCGAACGGCTGCTTGGCATCGGCCGGCACCACGCCGTACAACTCGTCGCTGCTGTAGAGCGGAGCGATCGGCGTGCGTTGCTGAACCTCGCCTTGCTTGCGCCAGTTGAGGTTGGCCACGCTGCGGCGTGCCAGTGCCAGGGCGTGTTCATCGCTCTCGGCGTAATGGTCGGCCACCCCGGAAATCTTGCAGTGCACATCGGCCCCGCCGAGGTCTTCGGCGCTGACCACTTCACCGGTCGCGGCCTTCACCAGCGGCGGGCCGGCGAGGAAGATCGTCGCTTGCTCGCGGACCATGATCGCTTCGTCGGCCATCGCTGGCACGTAGGCGCCGCCAGCGGTGCAGGAGCCCATGACCACGGCAATCTGCGGAATGCCCATGGCGCTCATGTTGGCCTGGTTGAAGAAGATCCGGCCGAAGTGCTCACGGTCGGGGAACACTTCATCCTGGCGCGGCAGGTTGGCGCCGCCGGAGTCCACCAGGTAGATGCACGGCAGACGGTTCTGCTGGGCAATGGTCTGGGCGCGCAGGTGTTTTTTCACCGTCAGTGGGTAATACGAGCCACCTTTCACCGTGGCGTCGTTGGCGACGATCATGCATTCGACGCCTTCCACACGACCGATCCCGGCAATCACGCCCGCAGCGGGGACGTCTTCGCCATACACCTCATACGCCGCCAGTTGGCTGATTTCCAGAAACGGCGAACCCGGATCGAGCAAGCGGTTGATGCGCTCGCGAGGCAGCAGTTTGCCCCGCGAGGTGTGGCGTTCCTGAGCCTTCGGGCCGCCACCTTGCGCCACTTGGGCGAGCAGGGTGTGCAACGCGTCGACCTGCTTGAGCATCGCCGCACTGTTGGTGGCGAACTCCGCTGAACGAGGGTTGAGCTGGGTATGCAGAATCATGGCTTACTCCGTAAGCAGCTTTAAGCGGCAAGCTTCAAGCTGCAAGAGGAACGCTTCTGCTTGTCGCTTGAAGCTTGCCGCTTGCAGCTGACGAAATTCATTTCGTCTCGTTAAACAGTTCGCGACCGATCAGCATGCGACGGATCTCACTGGTACCGGCGCCGATTTCGTACAGCTTGGCGTCACGCAACAGACGGCCGGCCGGGAATTCATTGATGTAGCCGTTGCCACCGAGAATCTGGATCGCGTCGAGGGCCATTTGCGTGGCGCGTTCGGCGCTGTAGAGGATCACGCCGGCGGCGTCCTTGCGCGTGGTTTCGCCGCGCTCGCAAGCCTGGGCCACGGCGTACAGGTAGGCGCGGCTGGCGTTGAGCTGGGTGTACATGTCGGCGACCTTGCCCTGGATCAGCTGGAATTCGCCGATGCTTTGGCCGAACTGCTTGCGGTCGTGGATGTACGGCACGATCAGGTCCATGCACGCCTGCATGATGCCGGTCGGGCCACCTGAAAGGACGACACGCTCGTAGTCGAGGCCGCTCATCAGCACTTTTACGCCGCCGTTGAGTACGCCGAGGATGTTTTCTTCCGGCACTTCGACGTCATCGAAAAACAGCTCGCAGGTGTTCGAACCGCGCATGCCGAGCTTGTCGAATTTGTTGCTGCGGCTGAAGCCTTTCCAGTCGCGCTCGACGATGAACGCGGTGATGCCGTGGGGGCCCTTTTCCAGGTCGGTCTTGGCGTAGATCACGTAGGTGTTGGCGTCCGGACCGTTGGTGATCCAGGTCTTGCTGCCGTTGAGCACGTAGTGGTCGCCACGCTTGTCGGCGCGCAGTTTCATCGAGACCACGTCGGAACCGGCATTCGGCTCACTCATGGCCAGCGCGCCGATGTGCTCGCCGCTGATCAGCTTCGGCAGATATTTGGATTTCTGTTCGTGGTTGCCGTTGCGGTTGATCTGGTTGACGCAGAGGTTGGAGTGGGCGCCATAGGACAGGGCCACCGAGGCCGAGCCACGGCTGATTTCTTCCATCGCGACCACGTGGGCCAGGTAACCCAGGCCAGCGCCGCCGTACTCTTCCGGCACGGTAATGCCCAGCAGGCCCATATCGCCGAATTTGCGCCACAGGTCGGCAGGGAACAGGTTGTCGATGTCGATCTGAGCGGCGCGCGGGGCGATCTCCTTGGCGACGAAGGACTGAACCTGATCGCGCAGCATGTCGATGGTTTCACCGAGGGCAAAGTTCAGGGATGGATAGCTCATGGGGCACCTTTTGGCTTTTTTGTCGGGTGGGGAGGGCCGTGATTGGGTTCTCACCTTTACGTTAACGTAAGCCTGTGACGAATGGCTGTCAATCACCCTTTACGTTAACGTCAACTTGAGCGAGAGTAGAGCCAGTTCAAGATAGAACGCGGACCCATCCTGTGGGAGCGGGGTTGCTCGCGAAGGCGTCCTGTCAGTCGACATTCATGTTGTCTGATACACCGCTTTCGCGAGCAAGCCCGCTCCCACAAGGGACCGCCGGTAGCCCATAAATAAAGACAATAGGGGTCGTCATGGATCAACCCAGTGCAAGCCCGCAACGCAGTTACACCCGTGGTTCCCAGGACAAAGCCTTGCTGGCGATGACCATCGGCCAGGCGTTCGACAACACGGTTGCGCAGTACCCGGACGGGGAGGCGCTGGTGGTGCGCCATCAACAGCTGCGTTACACCTGGCGGCAGTTGGCCGATGCCGCGGACCTGCACGCCAGGGCACTTCTGGCGCTGGGGCTGCAAGCCGGGGACCGCCTTGGTATCTGGGCGCCGAACTGTGCGCAGTGGTGCATCAGCCAGGTTGCCACCGCGAAAATCGGCGTGATCCTGGTCAATATCAATCCGGCGTATCGCAGTTCCGAACTCGAATACGTACTCAAGCAATCCGGCTGCCAATGGCTGGTGTGCGCCGGCGCCTTCAAGACGTCGAACTATCACGCGATGCTGCAAGGCCTGGTGCCCGAGCTGGCCGAGCAATCCATCGGCAAACTGCAGAGCGAGCGATTGCCGCAGTTGCGTGGCGTTGTCAGCCTGGATGCCCAACCACCGTCGGGGTTCCTGCCATGGTCGCAACTGGCCGGTCTGGCGGACAGCGTGACGGTCGAGCAACTGCATGAGCGCCAGAACAGCCTGCATTTCGACCAGCCGGTGAATATCCAGTACACCTCTGGTACTACCGGTTTCCCCAAGGGCGCGACCCTCAGTCACTACAACATTCTCAACAACGGTTACATGGTCGGTGAAAGCCTGGGCCTGACGGCGGCCGATCGCCTGGTGATCCCGGTGCCCTTGTATCACTGCTTCGGCATGGTCATGGGCAACCTCGGCTGCATCACCCATGGCAGCACGATGATTTATCCGAACGACGCGTTCGATCCGTTGCTGACCCTCGGCACTGTGGCTGACGAAAAAGCCACGGCGCTGTACGGCGTGCCGACCATGTTCATCGCCATGCTCGATCAACCGCAACGCGCCGAATTCGATCTGTCGAGCCTGCGCACCGGGATCATGGCAGGCGCAACCTGTCCTATCGAAGTGATGCGCCGGGTCATCAGCGACATGCACATGAGCGAAGTGCAGATTGCCTACGGCATGACGGAAACCAGTCCGGTGTCATTGCAGACCGGTCCTGCAGACGACCTGGAATTGCGCGTGACCACCGTCGGCCGCACCCAGCCGCAGCTTGAAAGCAAGATCATCGACGAAGCGGGCAACCTGGTGCCACGGGGCACCATCGGTGAGCTGTGCACTCGCGGTTACAGCGTGATGCTGGGTTACTGGAACAACCCCGAAGGCACCGCGGAAGCCATCGATCAGGCAGGCTGGATGCACACCGGTGATCTGGCGAGCATGAACGATGAGGGGTACGTGTGTATTGCCGGGCGCAACAAGGACATGATCATCCGTGGCGGTGAGAATATTTACCCACGGGAGCTGGAAGAGTTTTTCTTCACGCATCCGGCCGTTGCGGATGTTCAGGTGATCGGCATTCCATGCTCGCGCTACGGCGAAGAGATCGTCGCCTGGATCAAGTTCCACCCCGGCCACAGCGCTACCGAACAAGAGCTGCAAGCCTGGTGCAAGGAGCGCATCGCGCACTTCAAGACGCCGCGTTACTTCAAGTTCGTGGAAGAGTTTCCAATGACCGTGACCGGCAAGATCCAGAAATTCCGGATGCGCGAGATCAGTATCGAGGAGCTCAAAGCGAAGCTGTAGGAGCTGCCGAAGGCTGCGATCTTTTGATTTTCAAGAGATCGCAGGCTGCGCCAGCTCCTACAGATGTATGTGGGAAACCTGAATGCCAGACAGCACAAAGGGGAGCCGAAGCTCCCCTTTAATTTGTCGTTGCGCGTGCTCTTTTTTTATTATTGAGGGTCGGTCTGTTTTTGTTTTTGGCAACCGTTGCCCTTTACCGCTGTTTTTGGCGATCCCCATCCGGGATCAAGAGCAAACGTATTTTTTTGAGCGCTGATCTGCTTTTTCGCTGAGCGATCCAACCAGTACGGGAGCTACCTGAAGGTAGTTTTATTATTCTCTGTCTGGCTGCGGGTCACTTCGAAAAGCACCCTGAAAAGCACATCTTCTCCAAAAAAATCTGTTAGCTGCGTCTCTGCCGTGTTGTTTTTGTTATGTCAGAGTCGTTACGTCTTGTTTTTATTAGGGTTGCCGCAATTTTTTTATTCTTGTTATGCGATAGGTATAGCAGGAGCCGTGCCAACTTTTTAAAAGCCTTTAAAATCAACGCTTTGCGGTTTTGTAGGGTTTTTCGCCTCAGGCAAAGCCCTACATTTTGTTTCCGTGTTACTCGCTTGCGCCCACGTTTGAGTCTGCGCGGTAACACCCGGACACACTCAACCCACTCACTGTGCGCTGCGGGCCCTGGCCACGCGGGAACCGGTAGGGCGACCCAATACGCTGCAAATCTGTTGACCGGCGAGCATCAGGGCGTCGAGGTCGATTCCGGTGGCGATACCCAGGCCGTTCAGCAGGTAAACCACGTCTTCGGTCGCGACGTTACCGCTGGCTCCCTTGGCATAGGGGCAGCCGCCGAGGCCGGCGATGGAGCTGTCGAACACCGAGATACCTTCCAGCAGGCTGGCGTAGATGTTGGCCACGGCCTGGCCGTAGGTGTCGTGGAAGTGCCCGGCGAGTTTTTCACGGGGTACATCCTTTGCTACCACTTCGAACATTTTCCGGGTCGCGCCAGCGGTGCCGGTGCCGATGGTGTCCCCCAGCGAGACCTCATAGCAGCCCATGGCATAGAGCTCGCGAGCGACCAAAGCGACTTGCTCCGGGGGAATGTGACCTTCATAGGGGCAGCCCAGCACGCAGGACACATACCCGCGCACGGTCACCCCCTGTTGTCTGGCGGCCTCCATGATCGGCGCGAAACGCTCCAGGCTTTCACTGATCGAGCAATTGATATTGCGCTGGGAAAACGCTTCGGACGCCGCGGCGAACACGGCCACTTCCTTGACCCCGGCAGCGAGGGCATCTTCGAAACCGCGCAGGTTGGGAGCGAGCGCGCCATAGACCACACCCGGTTTGCGCTGGATCTGCGCGAAAACCTCGGCGGAGCCGGCCATCTGCGGCACCCACTTGGGCGACACGAAACTGCCGACTTCTATATAGCCGAGCCCGGCTGCGGTCAGTGCATCGACCAGTTGCACCTTGTCGGCAACACTGATGGGTTGGGCTTCGTTTTGCAGGCCGTCGCGCGGGCCGACTTCGACAATGCGTACGTGGGAGGGGAGGGACATATGAGATTCACCTGTAGTCATGGTGAGCGGGGATCTAATGTGGGAGCGGGCTTGCTCGCGAAGGCGGTTTTCCATTCAACACTTATGTCGACTGACCCGACGCTTTCGCGAGCAAGCCCGCTCCCACACATGATTTGCGCAGGTTATTGAACCGCTTGCTGACTCTTGAGGGTCTGCTCCAGCGCCTGTACGCAGCGCTCTTCGGCAGTATCGAGCTCCAGTTTCATCTGTTCGATGTCCAGCAGCTGCTGTTCAAGCTGCTCACGGCGCTCGCTGATTTTCGCCAGCATGCTGTGCAACTGTTTGGTGTTACCGCTGGACGGGTCGTAAAGCTCGATCAGCTCGCGGCATTCAGCCAGTGAGAAACCGATGCGTTTGCCCCGCAGGATCAGCTTCAGGCTGACTTTGTCGCGGGGCGAGTAGATGCGTTCCTGGCCGCGGCGCTCGGGGCTGAGCAGGCCTTGCTCCTCATAAAAGCGAATGGCGCGGGTGGTGATGTCGAGCTCGCGGGCGAGGTCGGAAATGCTGTAGGTCTGGCTGCTCATGGAAGCGCTCGCAAAAGGTCATGGCGCTAAGCTAATGGCAGGTTGACGTTTACGTCAAGGGAGAAAAGATCGCAGCCTGCGGCAGCTCCTACATGGGATTTGTATTCACCCTGTAGGAGCTGCCGCAGGCTGCGATCTTTTGATTTTTCTCAAACCGGCTGCTTATCCAGCTTTTTCTCCTGCGCCGTTACCTGCTGGCACAGCTCGATCATCTGCTCGCGCATCCAGCGGTTCGCCGGGTCCTGGTCAGTGCTTTCGTGCCAGTAAAGGTGGGTTTCGACCGGCGGCACATCGTTGACCGGCAGATAAAAGGCGTGCAGGTCGTTGCGGCGGGCGAAGCGTTCCGGCACGGTCATGACCATGTCCGTCTGCTGCAACACCTGCGAGGCCATCAGGTAATGCTGGGAACGCAGGGCGATCTTGCGCTGGATGCCCATCTTGCCCAGCGCCAGGTCGACATAGCCGAGGCCGCTGCGGCGGCTGGAAATATGGATGTGGGTCAGGCTCAGGTAATCATCCAGCGTGAGTTTTTCCTTGCCCGCCAGCGGATGCCCCTTGCGCATGGCGCACACGTAGCGGTCTTCCATCAACTTGACGTGACGCACCTGCGGGTCGGTGTTGAGCGGCGCATCGACCGCAAAGTCCAGGCGGCCGGCCGCCAGCTCCTTGGTGGTCTCGCGGCGTTTGGACAGAAAACTCTCGATGATCACCGTCGGCGCCAGGCGGCGCAGGCGTTGGAACAGCGGCGGCAGGATCACCGCTTCGGTGAGGTCGGTCATGCTGATGCGATAGGTCTTGACCGCTTGCTGCGGGTTGAAAATGCGGCTTTCCTGCACCGACACGCGCAGCAGTGAGAGCGCATTGCGCACCGGGCCGATGATGTTCTGCGCCATGGGCGTCGGCACCATGCCCTGGGCCGTGCGTACGAACAGCGGGTCGTTGAAGGTCTCGCGCAGGCGGGCCAGAGCGTTCGACACCGCCGGTTGGGTGATGCCGACAATCTGCCCGGCACGGGTCAGGTTGGCTTCGGTGTAGATCGCGTCGAAGACGATGAAAAGGTTGAGATCGACCTTGCTCAGATTCATTACGCGGCTCTCTTATTGTGTGGGCGGGCTGACCTTGACGATCAGCCGATCATATATCGGTGATGAATGTTTATACACGCCGAGAATAGGCTAGGTAAATTTTCATGGCTGTTCTAGCATCGATTGCATGATCTAAACAACCTCCCCCAAGAAGGTATCTCGCTCATGGATTTCGCTTATTCGCCCAAGGTTCAGGAACTGCGTGAGCGCGTAACAGCGTTCATGGACACCTACGTTTATCCCGCCGAAGCCGTGTTCGAGCGCCAGGTCGCCGAGGGCGACCGCTGGCAGCCGACCGCGATCATGGAAGAACTCAAACTCAAGGCCAAGGCTGAAGGGCTGTGGAATTTGTTTCTGCCTGAGTCTGAACTCGGTGCCGGTCTGACCAACCTCGAATATGCGCCGCTGGCGGAAATCATGGGCCGCTCGTTGCTGGGGCCAGAGCCGTTCAACTGTTCGGCACCGGACACCGGCAACATGGAAGTGCTGGTGCGTTACGCCAACGAAGAGCAGAAGCAACGCTGGCTCGAACCCTTGCTGCGCGGCGAGATCCGCTCGGCATTCGCCATGACCGAACCGGACGTGGCGTCCTCCGATGCCACCAACATGGCCGCCCGTGCGGTGCGCGATGGCGACGAGTGGGTGATCAACGGCAAGAAATGGTGGACCTCGGGTGCTTGCGACCCACGCTGCAAAATCCTGATTTTCATGGGGCTGAGCAATCCGGACGCGCCACGCCATGCCCAGCACTCGATGATTCTGGTGCCGGTCGATACCCCCGGCGTGAAGATTGTGCGCCCGCTGCCGGTATTCGGTTACGACGATGCGCCCCATGGTCACGCCGAAGTGCTGTTTGAAAACGTCCGGGTGCCGTACGAAAACGTCCTGCTGGGCGAAGGGCGCGGCTTCGAAATCGCTCAAGGTCGCCTTGGCCCGGGCCGGATTCACCACTGCATGCGTTCGATCGGCATGGCCGAGCGTGCACTGGAACTGATGTGCAAGCGCTCGGTGAGCCGTACGGCATTCGGCAAGCCCCTGGCGCGGCTGGGTGGTAACGTCGACAAGATCGCCGATTCGCGGATGGAGATCGACATGGCACGCCTGCTGACACTGAAGGCGGCGTACATGATGGACACCGTTGGCAACAAAGTGGCCCGCAGCGAGATCGCACAGATCAAGGTCGTCGCGCCGAACGTTGCGCTGCGGGTGATCGACCGGGCGATCCAGATTCATGGCGGGGCAGGGGTTTCCAACGATTTCCCGCTGGCCTACATGTACGCGATGCAGCGCACCCTGCGCCTGGCCGACGGTCCGGACGAAGTGCACCGTGCGGCGATCGGCAAGTTCGAAATCGGCAAATATGTGCCGAAAGAGATGATGCGTAGCGGGAATTAATTGAAAAAAAGCTGTGTCGTCCGCAATCTCAGGACTGACACAGCTTTTTCCTGGCAGGTACAACCATCAACGCAGGATGCCGTAAAGCACTGCTTCCGCAGGGCCGGATGTTCGCCCGGCGATAATAAAACGGCCATCTTGAAGCAGAATGTCGTGGGGGATGCCTGTCGCTAATTCTCTGACCCAACCCTCGTCTCCAAAACTGGAGTCGTTCGTGCCATCCTCGTTCAAGCGTCCCCAAAACATTCGCATAGGGGATCCACTCCAGCCTGCAGCGACAATCTTGCCATCCTCAGGTTGTACTCCTACGGCGCTCAACCGACCGCCGTAAGGTATTTCCATCAGCACCTCCTTGCCGCCGTTGAATCCTGGATCTGGAGAACCGTCCTCGTTATATCGCATGATGAATGCTTTGGAGAATCCGGTTGCCCCTACGCAAATCAGTTTCCCATCGGGTTGGGCTATCATCTTGTTAAGACCGTATGTCCCTCTATCAGGACCGAGCCGAGTATAGCCGTCAGTACCAAAACTCTTGTCGAGCTTGCCCTTTGACGTGTAGCGGCAAAGTACTATTTGGCTGCCAGATGGCAATGTAATGTAGTCCATACCAATGACGATCTTGTCGTCTGTTTGAATCGCGACGCTGACCATTCGGTTGAGTTGGTCACCCAGAAAAACAGTAATATGCCCTTGATCTCCAAAAGAGCGATCGGGCGTTCCATCGGGGAGCATGCAGGTCAACTGGCCCACGTTATGAGACTGACCTCCATCTTTGGTTCGTTGGCTAAGAATCAGAATTCTGCCATCCTCAAGTAGAGCTCCATCAGATGCATCAGCATTCGACGATATGGCAGGGCGGGGGACCAGAACGGGTTTGAAAATCAGATCCGGGCTGCCACTTTCATTCAGTCGATTTGCCGCGGGCGTTCCTTGGGTTCCGGATAATGCATCGCCGATGATGAGTATTTTTTTTTCTCTGGAGATTAATCGAGTAGGTTCAGAGTTCTTGTCTTCCAGGAATTTACCGCTAACGCTGCCGTTGTTACCGAACGATGGGTCCGACTGTCCGTCGGAGTTTGTGCGATAAATTAAATATTGATTCGCGCTGTGTACGGCATAAATCAACTTCCCGCCGGGTTGTGAGGACAATGAATAGGTTGTTGCTTCTGCAGGTCCTCTGACAACGCCGTAGTCGCCGAATTGATCGTCCAGGTTACCTGGCCTTTTGGGGGATGTATTTTGAGTGCTCATGATTGACCCGTTAAGTTTGCCTTGAGTCACTGACATCACCTGCATTCAGGCAAATGAACAGGTCAGCGTTCATAGCGAGGCTATTTCAACGAAATCGATCGAACAACTGTCAACTTTGACAGTTCGTTAGTCTATTTAGCAGTCTTGCTCATCTTTAAAGCGCGTAAACATCTAATACACCCAAACCTCAACCCGCCGATTCTTGATCCTTCCCTCATCAGCGCTATTGGCTGCCACCGGCATCTGAGCTCCAAACCCGCGAATCTCGCGAAACACCACACCGCTTTTCACCAACTCCCGCCGCACTGCCATGGCCCGCAGCTTCGACAACAGATCGGCGCGCGCCGGGTCGCTCTTGGCATCGCCAAAGCCCACCAGTGTTACCTGGCCATTGGCTTTGTCGTGCTGCTTTATATAGTCGAGCACCCGGGACAAGTCTTGTTGCGCCTTGTTGTCCAGCGTTGCGCTGCCTTCTTCGAAACGAAAGTTGACCGACAAACGCTGCGCATGACGGCTGAGGGCCTGATAACCCTCGGGCATCAACGCATTGGGTGTCACGGTCATGGCCTGGACGGTCTGGGCGATGAAACCGTTGGCGGCGACAATCGCTTGTCCTTTACTGCTTTGGGCGAACGCCGCCAGTGCATCGGCCCAAGGGTTCTTTGCGCCCGGCGGCAGATAGAAAAACAGTCGGCGGGACAGCGGATAGTCTTCCGTGGCAATCAGGTTGTTCAGTGGCGGCATGGCTTGTGATTGCCCATCGACAATCGCCACGGCTTTGGCCCGACGCACGTAGGGCAGGCCGATAAAACCAATGCCTTGTGGGTCTGCACTCACGGCGTCGGACAGTTGTTCACTGGATTCGAAACGTTTCGCCATGCCACTGAGACTTTTCCCTCGATCGCTCAGGACCAGTTCCTTGAAGGTGTCGTAGGTCCCGGACTGATCATCCCGCGCATACAGGTGAATCGGCCCGCCGCGACCGCCGATGTCTTCCCAGGTCTTCACCTCGCCACTGAATATGCGCGCCAGTTGCACGGTGTCGAGTTGGCTCAATGGATTGTCCGGGTGAACGATGATCGCCAGGCCATCGATGGCGATGACCTGTTCGGCGCTCGGGCTTTTCAGGTCACCGAGGGATTGCAGGCTTGTCAGTTCGCTGTCCTTGATCGGGCGCGACGAGGTGGCAAGATCGGCGCTGGCTGTTTTGAGTGCAGTGAAACCGGTGCCGGAACCATGGGCCGCCACCTCCACCACGACCCGATGGCCCTCAGCGGTTTCGCCGACAATGCGCAGTTCGTTGGCGGTGTCCGGGGTTTCGCGGTGAATCCTGCGCAGGCCTTGTTCGCCCATCAAACCCTCGACCAGCGCAGGTCCCAGGGCCGCGCCGATGGTGTTGGAGCCCTGAATGCGCAGCACCGGGCCTTGTCCGGATGTCGGCAAATTGCCAGCAGCCGCCAGGTGTGGGAAGCCGAGGCACAGCATCAACAGGAACAACACGCGCAGCATCATGCCGGCACCTTATATAGCCAAAGGAGGTGTCGGGAGATTAAGTCAGTAAGGTTTCCGAAAAATGACAGGTTGCAGTGATGGTCCCTTGTGGGAGCGAGCTTGCTCGCGATAGCGGTGGTTCAGTGACAATGATGTCGACTGACACTCCCTCATCGCGAGCAAGCTCGCTCCCACAGGGGATTGTGGTTGGTCCTGAATCAGCTCAACTCAAGCCAGATCGGCGCATGGTCCGAAGGTTTTTCCATGCCGCGCAGTTCGTAGTCCACACCGGCGGCCTTCACCCGCGGCAGCAAGCCGTGGGAGGCGAGGATCAGGTCGATGCGCAGGCCTCGCTTGGGTTCGTCTTCGAAGCCACGGCTGCGGTAGTCGAACCAGCTGAAGGTGTCGGTCACGTCCGGGTTCAGGTGACGGAAACTGTCGACCAGGCCCCAGTTCTTCAGGCGGGCCATCCACTCGCGCTCTTCCGGCAGGAAGCTGCATTTGCCGGTCTTCAGCCAGCGCTTCATGTTGTCCGGGCCGATGCCGATGTCGCAGTCTTCCGGGGAAATGTTCACATCGCCCATCACCACCAGCGGCTGGTCGTTCTTGAACTGGCTTTCCAGCAATTGCTGCAAGTCGCCGTAGAAGCGTTCCTTGGCCGGGAATTTGGTCGGGTGGTCGCGGCTTTCGCCCTGTGGGAAGTAGCCGTTCATGATGGTGACCTGGACACCGTTGGCGTCGGCGAAGGTGCCCCAGATGAAACGCCGCTGGGCATCTTCTTCGTCGGTGGCGAACCCTTTATGCAGGGCCAGCGGTTCCTGGCGCGAGAGCAGGGCGACGCCGTAATGGCCTTTTTGCCCGTGGAAATACACGTGGTAGCCCAGCGCCTGCACCTCGGCCAGCGGGAACTGCTCATCGTGGACCTTGGTTTCCTGCAAGCCGATCACATCGGGCTGGTGCTTTTCGATCAGCGCCGCCAGCTGATGGGGGCGGGCGCGCAGCCCGTTGATGTTGAAGGAGACGATCTTCATGGTCGGCAGTCCTGGCAAAAGGGCGATGCTAGCTGACATGTGGGAATCGGGCCAGTGTGGGGTGAGGGGATTGGGTTTTGCCTGTCAGTCTTGTGTGGGCAGTGATGGCCCTTTCGCGAGCAAGCCCGCTCCCACAGGTTATGCGCCGGCCTTTGCTTTTGTGGGAGCGGGCTTGCTCGCGAAGGCGATTTCATTGCCTACACTGATTGCGGATCTTTAAGGAACTGTGTCAGCGCCGATCAGCTCGTAACAACAGTAACAACAAGAGCGCAGCCATCCGAGCTGTGCCGGGGAGATCAACCGTCATGCCCGAAACCTCGACCGCCATCGCCGATATTCACATGCTCGACAGCGGCTACGCCCGTGAAGCCCGTTCGCTGCTGTACCAGGCTTATCGACACGAACCGACCTTCGGCTATCTGTTCGAAGCCGAGCGCACCGGTTACGAACAGCGGGTGCGCGCCACGGTGCGCGAACTGGTGACCCAGCATTTTCTCCAGGACCTGCCGGCCATCGGTCTGCTGGTCAACGACCGCTTGATCGGCATCGCCCTGATCGCGCCGCCGCAACGTCGCCTTGGGGTCACCGAAAGTTGGGCGTGGCGCCTGCGCATGGTGCTCAGCACGGGATTTCGCTGCACTCGTCGCTATCTGGAGTATCACGCTGCCGTGGAGGCCTGCGTGCCGAACGACTCGGTGCACGTCTTGCCGTTGCTGGGGGTTCACCCGCAATTCCAGGGCCAGCATTTCGGCGAACAACTGTTGCAAGCCGTGCACAACTGGTGCGCGGTGGATGAACACTCACAGGGCGTGATCCTCGATACCGGGAATCCTCGCTATCTGGAGTTCTATAAACGTCAGGGCTACGAGGAAATCGGTGAAGTTGCCGTAGGGCCGGTTCGCGAGCACGTGTTTTTTCACCCCAATCCCCAGGTGTTACAAACAGCAACGGCTTAGCCCACGAACTTTCTTTGCCTGTCAGGCTCTATCACGCTTCCATGTTCATGAACCATGCTCGTGATAGCATCCGCGCCTATGAAGTTTCCAGGAAGATTTACCAGTGGCGTGCTCATGCTGTTATCCAGCTGCACGGCGCTGGCGCAAAGTGAATTGGATGTGCGGATCAAACCGTCCAACGATGAACTGAAGGCCAATATAGAGGGCTATATCGGCAGCCTCGGCGATCGTGACGAAGAAGCCTTGCAGCGCTTCAGTCGCGGCGCCGAGGAGCAGGCGCGCAAGGCCGCCCAGGCCTTGGGTTATTACCAGCCGCACATCGACAGTGAAGTGAAGGGCGGCGATAAGCCACGCCTGGTGTTGAAGGTCGACCCCGGCGAGCCGGTGCACTTGCGCAATGTCACGGTGCGAGTGGAAGGGCCCGCAGCGTCCCTCAAATCCTTTCGAATCCCCAAAAGCGACGCGCTCAAGCCCGGTGCCGTGCTCAACCATGGGCATTACGAGGACGCCAAGCGCCTGATCCAGAACCAGGCTTCGCGGTATGGCTTTTTCAGCGGCCACTTCACCCGTTCGAAACTGTCGGTCGACCCCCGGGCCGGCGTTGCCGATATCGAACTGATCTATGAAAGCGGTCCGCGCTATACCTTGGGCAAGGTCAGTTTCGAGGGCGATACGCCGTTCGATGACGAGTTGCTGCAACGCATGGTGCCATTCAAGGCCGGTACACCCTATGACTCGGAGCTGATTGCCGAACTCAATCAGAACCTGCAATCGAGTGGCTACTTCGAAGGCGTGCGCGTGGACGCGGCACCTGCGACGTCAAAAGAGAATGCGATCCCGGTGGACGTCAAGCTCGAAACCCGCAAGCCTCGGACCATGGGCCTGGGCCTGGGTTTCTCCACCGACGTGGGGCCACGGGCCAAGGCCAACTGGACCCGGCACTGGGTCAACGCACAAGGGCACAGTTATGGCTGGGAAACCGAAGTCTCGGCACCCCGGCAAAACGTCGGGCTGTTCTACGACATTCCGCTGGACCCGCCACTGACCGACAAACTGCGTTTTGCCGGTGGCTACCAGAATGAAGAAATCGCCGATAAGGAAAGCCACAGCAAGCTGCTGACCCTCGGCCCCGAGTGGCACAGCAAGCTGCCCAGCGGCTGGCAACGGGTGGTGTCGCTGAAGTGGCAGCGCGAGGATTACCAACTGGGCGATGACTCGGGACTCAGTACCTTGCTGATGCCTGGTGTGAGCTATTCGTACCTCAAAAGCGACAACCGCATCGATCCGCACAACGGCTATCGCCTGCAATTCGAATCCAAAGTGGCCAAGGAAGGTCTGGGTTCCGACAGCAACCTGCTCTACGGCACGGCATTGGTCAAAGGCCTGACCACAGTGTTCGATAAACACCGCTTCCTCGGGCGGGTACAGGTCGGCGGCAGTGCCACCAACGGCTTCAAATCGGTTCCGCCATCGCTGCGCTTCTTCGCCGGTGGCGATCAGAGCGTGCGTGGCTACGACTATCAGAGCCTGTCCCCGGAAAACTCCGACGGCGACCGCATCGGTGGCCGCTACATGGTGGCCGCCAGCGCGGAGTATCAGTATTCGGTCGCCGAAAAATGGCGGGTCGCGACCTTTGTCGACCAGGGCAATGCCTTCAACACCCTCGAACTGCCGAACCTCAAGACCGGGGTCGGTATCGGCGTGCGCTGGGTCTCGCCGGTGGGGCCGATCCGCCTGGACCTGGCCCATGCGCTGGACGACGATGGCGGCATTCGACTGCACTTTTCCATGGGGCCTGAGCTGTGAAGCGTAGTTTGAAAGTAACGCTGCTGGCGATTGCCGCGCTGTTGATGCTGGTTGTCTTGACGCTGGCCACGGTGCTGGGCACGGCGACGGGCAGCCGCTGGGCCTTGGGTTTCGTACCGGGTTTGACCCTGGACAATTTCCAGGGCCGGCTGGGCGGGCAGTGGAGTGCCGACCGGGTGCTGTGGCAGCAGGACACTAGCCGGGTTGAACTGAACCAGGTGATTTTCGCCTGGTCGCCGTTGTGCCTGACCCGCATGACCTTGTGCATCGAACAATTGCAGGCCGACCAGGTCAGCCTGACGTTCCCGCCGGGTGCCGAAGAGCCGGACAGCGGCCCCATCACGCTCCCGGAGCTCAAGTTACCCTTGGCCATCGAACTGGGAGAGATCAAGGTCGGCAGCCTGTTGTTCAACGGCAGCGAAGAACTCAAGGGCTTGCAACTGGCGGCGCACTGGACGGCTGCCGGCTTGAAGATCGATTCGGTATCGTTACAGCGCGATGACTTGAGCCTGAACCTGTCCGGTCTGCTGCAACCCTCCGGCAACTGGCCCCTCAGTGCTTCCGGCAAGCTGACCCTGTTGTCGACGCCTGAACCCCTGGCGCTGGCGCTGAACGTCGACGGCGACCTGCTGAAAACCCTGAACCTGAAAGCCGACAGCAGCGGTTACCTCAACGGGCAACTGACCGGCGAACTGCAACCCCTGGTGGACAACCTGCCGGCCAAGGTGCGCATTACCGCCGATGGTTTCAAACCCGGTGCCGATCTGCCGGACACCCTGCAACTCAATCAGCTTGAACTCACCGGCGCTGGCGACTTGAAGAACGGCTACGCGCTGCTCGGCAAAGCCACGCTGCCCGCCGAGCAAGGGCCGGTCGCCCTGGCGCTGCAAGGCAAGGTCGACGCCAACGGCGCGCAGATCGCCGCGCTCGACCTGACCGCCAACGACAAGCAAAGCCTCAAGCTCACAGGGCTCGTGGATTGGAGCAAAGGCCTGAGCGCCGAAGCGAAAATCGACTGGCTGGACTTCCCGTGGCACCGTCTCTATCCATTGATCGACGAGCCAGAGGTGGCGTTGCGCCGCTTCAACGGTGAGGTGTCCTACACCGACGGCAAGTACCTCGGTCATTTTGAAGCCGCGGCGGACGGTCCGGCCGGTGCATTCACCCTGGCCAGTCCGTTCGCCGGCGACCTGACGAAAATCTACCTGCAACAGATTCAACTCCAGGCCGGGCAGGGCAAGGCTGAAGGGCACCTGAACCTGCAGTTCGCCGACGGTATTGCCTGGGACACCGCGCTGGACCTGTCGGCGATCAACCCGGCGTACTGGGTCGCGGAGCTGCCGGGCACGCTGGCGGGGCCGTTGCGCAGCACGGGCGAACTGAAAAGCGAAATGCTCAGCCTCAATGCCGACCTGGACCTCAAGGGCAAACTGCGCGGCCAGCCGGCGGTGATCCAGGCCAAGGCCGATGGCCGTGGTGAGCAATGGAACCTCAACGCCCTGCAGGTTCGCCTGGGCGAGAACAGCATCAGCGGCAAGGGCAGCCTGCAACAGAAACTCGCCGGGCAGATCGATCTCAAGCTGCCGCGCCTGGCCCAGCTCTGGCCGGAGCTGCGCGGCCAGCTCAATGGCCGCGTGGATGTCGCCGGCACACTCAAGGCGCCCCAGGGCAAGCTTGACCTGCAAGGCTCGCAATTGGTTTTCCAGGACAATCGCCTGCAAAGCCTGAACCTGGACGCCACGCTGGACAGTGCGCAACGGGCGAAAATCGACCTCAAGGGCAGCGGCATCCAGGCCGGTGACACCTCGCTGGGAACCCTGACCGCCAGCGGCCAGGGCGACATCAAGAACCAGAAGCTGAGCCTCGATCTGCAGGGGCCGAAGCTGAAACTGGCGCTGGGTCTGGACGGTGCGCTGGATAAAGGCAATTGGCGTGGACGCCTGGCCAGCGGTGATATCCAGGCCGGTGGCCAGGACTGGAAGCTGCAAGGGCCGGCGAAACTCGAGCGCCTGGCGGACGGCAAAATCAACTTCGGTGCCCATTGCTGGGCATCCGGCCAGGCCAGCCTGTGCGGGGAAGACTCGCGCCTGATGCCCGAGCCGAAGTTGCGTTATCACCTCAGGCAGTTCCCGATCGACAGCCTCGCGCAGTGGTTGCCGAAGGATTTCGCCTGGCAGGGCCGGCTCAATGCCGATCTGCAACTGGACCTGCCGGCCAGTGGCCCCAACGGCCAGGTCAGCGTCGATGCCGGCGGCGGCACGTTGCGCATCAAGGAAAAGGACCAGTGGCTGGACTTCCCGTACCAGACCCTGAAACTCACCAGCAAACTCACGCCCAAACGTATCGACACCGAACTCAATTTCGTCGGCGGCAAGCTCGGCGAACTGATGGTGCAGGCGCAGCTCAACCCGTTGCCGAAGAACAAACCGTTGAGCGGCTCGTTCCGCTTGAGCGGGCTGGACCTGTCGGTGGCGCGACCGTTCGTGCCGATGGTCGAGAAGCTGACCGGGCGCCTGAATGGCAGCGGCACGATTTCCGGCGGACTTTTGGCGCCGCAGGTCAATGGCAGCCTGCAACTCAGTGACGGCGAGGTAACTGGACCTGAGTTGCCGATGGAGTTGCAAAACCTGCACGTTCAGGCGCTCATCGCCGGTGAAAGCGTGCAACTGAACGGTGGCTGGAACAGCGGCAAGGCCGGGCAGGGCAGCTTGAACGGCAACATCGCGTGGGGTCAGGCGCTGGTGGTGGATCTGGCGCTCAAGGGCACGCAATTGCCGGTCACCGTCGAGCCTTACGCCAAGCTTGAAGTCGCACCGGACCTGAAAATCTCGATGAAGGGCGATGAGTTGGCCATCGCCGGTAAAGTGCTGGTGCCCAGAGGCGAAATCACCATTCGTGAATTGCCGCCGTCGACGGTCAAGGTTTCCGATGACACGGTGATCGTCGGTCAGCAGACCGAGGAGGGCAAGCCACCGCTGGCGATGAAGATGGACATCGAAGTGCTGGTCGGCGAGGACAAGCTGAGCTTTGCCGGGTTTGGCCTGACGGCGAATGTGCAGGGGCATGTGCACATCGGCGACAACATGGACACCCGTGGCGAGCTGTGGCTCAACGACGGGCGTTACCGCGCCTATGGCCAGCGGCTTTCGGTGCGCCGGGCACGTTTGCTGTTTGCCGGGCCCATCGACCAGCCGTACCTGGACATCGAAGCCATTCGCAAGACCGACGACATCATCGCCGGCATTCGTTTGAGTGGTAGCGCCGAACAACCGACCACGCAGATCTTCTCCGAACCGGCGATGAGCCAGGAGCAGGCCTTGTCCTATCTGGTGCTCGGGCGTCCGCTGAGCAGCAATGGCGAAGACAACAACATGCTCGCCCAGGCGGCCCTCGGGTTGGGCTTGATGGGCAGTTCCGGTGTGACCAGCGGCATCGCCAAGAACCTGGGCATCCAGGACTTCCAGCTCGACACCCAGGGCAGTGGCGACGCCACCAGTGTGGTGGCCAGCGGCAATATTTCCGAGAAACTCAGCCTGCGCTACGGCGTCGGCGTGTTCGAACCGGCCAACACCATTGCCCTGCGCTACAAGCTGAGCAAAAGGGTCTACCTCGAAGCCGCCGGCGGCGTGGCCAGTTCGCTGGACATCTTCTACAAGCGGGATTTCTAGGTCCGCATTTCCTACAAAAGACCGAGTCACCCCATTCGCGAGCAAGCCCGCTCCCACAGGTTGATCATTCCAACCAAGGGAAATGGGGTGCGATGAGCTATCATTGCGTCTTTCTCATTCAAAGACTGATTGCCATGACTGCCCCAACCGACACCTTGCTCAATGCCCTCGAACACTGCGGAATGGTGGAAATCGACGGGCTGCATGCCTTCGAATTCGCCCTCGACGAGTTCGATAACCTGCACATTGAATGCATGGATGGCCGTGCGGCCAAACACTGGGAGTTCACCCCGGCGCAGGTCCAGGCCGCGACCTTCGACTCCACGCTGCAAAGCTGGTTGATCACCGGTGACTCGGGCGAACACCGTTTGGTGTGCCTGGGCGATGTCGTCAGCGGTGACAACGAAGAGGACGACCAGGACGATGCGTAACCTCTGGCAACTGTTGATGGCCGGCAGCATCGGCGCGATGGGCGTCCAGGCCGCATCCGCCGAGGACTATCAACTGCTGGTGGGCTCCTACACCGCCGGGCAAAGCCAGGGGATCTACCGCCTGGCGTTCGACAGCACCACCGGGCAGATCAACGCCAGGCCCTTGCAAGTGGTGAAAAGCGAAAATCCATCGTGGTTGACCCTGTCGAAAGACCAGCGACACCTGTTCGTGGTCAACGAAAACGGCCCGGGCCAGATTGATCCGGTCGGGCGCGTCAGCACTTATGCGATAGATCCCAAGACCCATGTGCTGAGCCTGATCAGTCAGGTGCAAAGCCTGGGCAACGAGCCGACCCATTCCAGTCTCAGCGTCGATGGCAGCCATTTGTTTGTCAGCAATTATTCGGTGGCCGAAGACCCCGGCGGCACCCTCGCGGTGGTGCCGGTGGCGGCCGATGGCACGCTCAAACCGGTGGTGCAGATGAGCAGCCACCCGGCGAGCCGGGTCAATCCCAAGCGCCAGGCCTCGGCCCACGTGCATTCGAGCATCCCGTCGCCGGACGGCAAATACCTGTTCTCCAACGACCTGGGCGCCGACAAGGTGTTTGCCTACCGTTTCGACCCCAAGGCCAATCCGCAGCTGCCATTGACCCCGGCCGCCCCGGCATTCGTGCAACTGCCACCCGGTAGCGGACCGCGTCATCTGCTGTTCAGCGCCGATGGCAAACACGCCTGGCTGACCATGGAAATGAGCGCTCAGGTGGCGGTGTTCGATTACCACGACGGCGCGCTCGAGCAGACGCAGATGATCGACCTGGCTGCCGGGCAACCCGTCTCGGACAAGGCAGCCGCGGCGTTGCATGCCTCGGCCGATGGCAAGTTCCTCTACGTCAGCAACCGTGGCACGGCCAATCAACTGCTGGTGTTTGCCATTGACCCGGTAACCGGACGCCTCAACGAGCTGCAACGCCGGGCGGTAGAAGGTGACCATCCGCGGGGGTTCAGCCTCGACCCGAGCGGAAAATTCCTGTTGATCGCCAACCAGAAGAGCAACCAGATTGTCGTCGTCGAACGCGACGCCAAGAGCGGTCTGTTGGGTAAAACCGTGCAAAAACTGCCGATGGACGCTCCGAGCGACTTGAAGTTTCTGCTGCGTCAATAAGCCGCAGGCCCCGGTTGACGGGGCCTGCCTGCTTTTATCAATGGCGCTGATATCTGGTACTGCTACAAAGCATTTCAAGGCATGAACCCTCGAGGGTTAAGTTTGCTTCACGGCCCCACCGGGCAAGCAAGCCAACTGAATCCGAGGAATACCGCCATGAACTTCAACATCTTCTCTGTCATCGCCGCTTCCGCCATTTCTGCCACCGTTGCGCTGCCAGCCAGTGCCAGCGTTGAAGTCAGCGACAAAAAAGCCCACACCCAGAGCTACACCCAGAAATACCTGCAACAGAGCGCCAACTTCTACGCCGCGCTGGATCATAAGACCCAAGCCTGAACTTCCCCCCTGCCTTTATGCAGGAGCGAAGTCACTGATGATCGAAGAGCCTGATGCTGACAAGCAGGTGTTGAAAACGATCAGAGTGATGTCGCTCCTGCATAACGCATTTGCGACAGCATCAGTTTGCTATCAATGTCGCGCTTGATATCACATAGCCATACGTTTAAATTGACGCTGATTTTTTGACTCCTCCTCACGGCAAGGATCGGCAGCATGGTGACGCGTCTGGCATTGGTTCTTCTGTTTCTCTATTCCACCCCTATTTTGTCGGCATCCGACGCTGTTCCCGGTGAGCCGGATGCTGCGCGCGAGCGCTTGATGAGTTTTATTGAAGACTGAAATAGTCTGGCTTGATGATCAACGAAGCTGATGATCACTATGGATAACCCTGAGTGGTTACCCAGGCTGTTTTGATCGATTCTGTGGGCATTGAAACATGCCTGCGGAGAACATCATGGCCAGCGCAATTCTCACTTCTGCCAAACACGGCGCTTATGTAGCGATCGGTCTGTACCTTGCCATGGTGCTGTTGGTCAGCCTGTCAGCCCAGTCACAATCCACCTTCGAAGCGCCGATCCAGGTCGCTCATCCCGGCATCCAGTTTGACCACCGTGCGCAAAACGCCAGCGTTGATCAGGCTGAACTCGCAGGAGTCGCCGGCGCATGAAAGGGCACAGACTCTGGGTGATCGCCTTCCTGGCGTTCATGACCAACGGATCCTCCCTGTTGGGGATCGGACAGGGCTCGGCGGGCTCGGTGGCGCGCGCCATCGAAGCCAATCACAACATCGCCCGCAACATCGAAAATGCCAATGCGCAGGGCATGCTGGCCGGCAATCCGCCAATCAGGAATGAAGGCGTGGTGTTCGGGCCGTTCCAGGTCGATTGCTCGGCGATCGGGATGTGTGGGGTGTTGGCTTGAGCCCTGCTGGTCACTGAATCCTTTGTGGTGTGCTTACTTGCGCATCACGCCGGTAAACAACTCCGACTCCAGAAACCGCTGCAACCATTCCTGCAGCCGCCGATACGGCGTCTGCGCAAACCATTCACGGTCGACGTGGGCGAATTGGCGCACGAAGGGCATCAGCGCCACGTCGGCCAGGCTCGGATGGTCGGCCAGCAAATAGTCGCGCCCCTCCAGCAACTCATCCAGCCTTTGCAAAAACACCTCGCCTTCG
Organism: Pseudomonas sp. GW456-E7; assembly: GCF_059424105.1. Taxonomy (NCBI): domain Bacteria; kingdom Pseudomonadati; phylum Pseudomonadota; class Gammaproteobacteria; order Pseudomonadales; family Pseudomonadaceae; genus Pseudomonas; species Pseudomonas sp. GW456-E7. The sequence continues at coordinate 103,848 of NZ_JBWKZB010000016.1, forward strand.
GCGCGATACGCCTCCATCGGCTGCGCGGGATAACGCTCGGCGTACTTGTAGCGATTCAAGTGCACCTTGAACACCTGATCGTTCTGTTCGATCAGGCTGGCGATTTGCGCCGCTGCGTCAGGATCATCCTTGAGCAACCAGTCTTGCGGATCGTTCTGTGCCAGCGCCCAGCGCATGATGTCGAGGCTTTCGTCGATCACCCGGCCATCCGCGCTCAGCACCGGCACCGTGCCTTTGCCCGACAGCGCGAGCATCTCGGCGGGCTTGGCCTTCAGGCTGACTTCGACGATGTCCACGGCCACTGCCGAATAACGCAGGGCCATGCGTGCGCGCATGGCGTACGGGCAGCGGCGGAAGGAATACAGCCTGTTCATTTCACCTCCAGGGTGCTCAGGCCGTTGCCCTGGCGGCGGACCTGGATCTGCACCGGAATCCGTTCATGCATTTCCTGTACGTGGGAAATCACCGCGACCTTGCGGCCCTGGGCCTGCAAGCCATCGAGGGCGTCCATGGCCAGTTGCAGGGACTCCGGATCGAGGCTGCCGAAGCCTTCGTCGATGAACAGCGACTCGATTTTCAGTGTGCTCGATGCCATCGAAGCCAGGCCGAGGGCCAGTGCCAGCGATACCAGGAAGGTCTCGCCACCGGACAACGAATGCACCGAGCGCAGTTCGTCGCCCATTTCGGTGTCCATCACCAGCAACCCGAGCATGCTGCCGCCGCGCTTGAGGCGATAACGGCGCACCAGTTGGCGCAATTGCACGTTGGCGTGATGCACCAGCAGGTCGAGGTTGTAGGCCTGGGCGATCTTGCGGAAGGTGTCGCCGGTGGCGGAGCCGATCAACGCATTCAGGCGTGCCCAGCGTTGATACTCGTTGTAGGCGTCGGCAATCTGTTGGGCCAGGGCCTGATTGGCGTTCTGCCGGCGCTGGTCCTCGACCTGCTCGGCGCGCAGTTCGGCGCAGTGCTGCTCGCTGACGGCGAACTGTTGTTGCAGGTCGGTGAGGGCCGTGGCGAGTTGCTCGGCATCGAGGTGGCCGTTGTGCTGGGCTTGATGGTCGAGCAAGCGCTGATCACGCTCCTGCAGCAGCACCTTGGCCTGCTCGATGGCTTTTTCGTTGTGTTGTAAACGTTGGCGCAGTTCGCTGACTTGCGTGTCGTCGACCCGCAGCAGATCTTCGAGGCCACCGTCATCCAGCTCGGGATGACGGCTGCGCCAGTCGGCGATCTTGTCGGTGAGATCGCGATCTTCGTTTTCCAGCGCTTGCAAACGCTCCTGCTGCGCCTTGAGTTCGGCGGCGATCTGCACCCGTTGCGTACGTACGTGCTGCAGCTCCTGCGCCGTTGTCGCCTGGGCACTGCGTGCTTGCTCTACGGCGTTTTCCAGCCCTTGCTGCCACTGCTCGGCGCTGCCGTGCTCGCCCAGCAATTGGGCAAGCTGGTGCTGGCAAGCCCGTTGCTGTTCGGCCAGTGCACTGAATTGCTGCTCGGCGATTTGCTGTTGTTGCACGCGGGTTTGCTGGCGATCCTGTTCTTTCTCAAGCGTCTGTTGACGCTGTTGCTGCTCGGCAAGTTCTTCTTTCTGCTGATCGAGCTGTGTGAGGCGTTCGGCGATCTGCCGATCCAGCTGCATGAAGGTCGCAGCAGGCTCCACCCGTAGCGCTTCGAGGGTTTCGGCTGGCAGAAGGCTGCCGAATGCGGCGAGTTCCTCGTCGAGCCGTTGACGGTCGCTGCCCAGTTCGCGCTGCTGGTTGCTCAGGTGCTGGGCCGCTTGTTGATGCGCGGTTTCGGCGTGGCGCAATTGCTGGGTCAAGCGCGCGGCATCCTGCTGCAGGGTGAGCAGGGCGCGCTGACGTTGTTCGTCCTGAGTGATGCTCTGGTTCAACTGATCGTTTTGCCGGGTCAGCCAGGCGTCGCGCTTTTCGGCGTCCTGGTCCAGAAGTTGTGCGGCCAGTGGGTGAGCGTCGAGGCTCGGTGCCAACGCTTGTTGTTGGGCGTCCAGTTGTTCCTGTTGTTGCAGCAGCTCCTTTTGCCGGGCGATGACGCCCACCACTTCGGCGCGCAATTCGGTGAGCTTTTCCTTGAGCTGGTCGACCGCTTGCTGCGCGCGGGCCTGTTCGTTTTCATCGTGGCGACCGAGGCTCTGCAGCAGCGCTTCGGGCTGATGGTAAGGATGCTCGTGACTGCCGCAGACCGGGCACGGCTGGTCGTCCTGCAACTGCGTGCGCAACTCTTCGACACTCGCACTGCGGGCCAGACGTTGGCGCTCCAGCAGTTCCCGGGTGACGTTGAAGGTTTGTTCGGCAACCGTCAGTTCGGCTTTGGTTTTCACCCCGTCCTGAGTCAGGCGCTCACGTTCCTGTTGTGCGGCGAGCTGACGTTGTTGCAGGTCGGCGCCGCGCTTGTCCAGTTCCTGCTGGCTGGCCCACAGCCGCGTCAGGTCCTCGATGGCGCGCAGCTGTTTACGGTTGTCCTGCAACAGGTTGCCGAGGATGCCGATCTGCTCGGCCACGGCGTCCGGCTCCGCGCCGGCCTCCTTGAACAGCACTTCAAGTTGCTGCCTTTGCAAGGCGAGTTCTTCGCCGCAGCGAGTGGCGGTTTGTTCGAGGGTCGCCAGCTCGGCCTGACCTTTATTCAAGCGGTTGCCGATCAACATCAACTGTTGCAGGCGATCCCGATAGGCATTCCACGCGTCGCTCAGCGGTGCCAGATGGCCGCTTTGCTCAAGCTCGGTGGCGATACGCTGCAAACGATCGGCAACCTGGTTCTGCTTTTCCAACAGGGCTTGAATGGCGCTTTGGCCCTGGATGCAGGCTTGTTCTGCGGTGTGCTTCGCGTCGGCGCTGAGGGCGGTGTCCCTGGCCAGGCGGGCGAGGGTGCTTTGTTCCTCGAAGGCCTGACGCAGTAGCGGAGCACTGTCGGTTTGTCGTTGCAGGGCTTCGCTCAGGGCGATTTGTGTGGCAGAGAGGTTCTGCTCCAGCACCGTCTGGCGTTCAGTCAGCTCGTGCTGCTGCCGGGTATGGGCAGCAACCTGTGCGGCCAGTGGCGTCAGCAGTGCATCGAGTTCGGTTTTGCGGGCGAACTGGTGCCGTTGCGGGCCGAGTTGTTCCAGCCGTGTCAGCTTCAAGCGTTCGCCGGCCAAACCTTCCCACTGCTGTTGGGCACTGTGAAGTTGCTCGGTCGCTGCGAGTTGAGTGTCCTGCAACTGACGCAGCTCCTTGAGCCAGGTGTGCTGCTGCTCAAGCTGTTTGAGTTGTGCCTGCTGCAACTTCTGCTGTTGCTGCGCGGCATTGAAGCGCTCATCCAGTTCCGCACGGGCCTGCGGTGCCAGCGGCGTCACTCCGCTGGCTTGATCCTGCAGCAGCTTGTGAACCTCGCGAGCCTCCTTGGTCTTGTCGAAGGCGCGACGACCGAGACGAGTGTAGAGCGCCGTGTCGGTGAGTTTCTCCAGCAGTTCGCTGCGGTCGTTGTCGTCGGCCTTGAGGAAGGCGCTGAACTCGCTTTGCGCCAGCAGCACGGCACGGGTGAACTGTTCGAAGTTCAGCCCCAGCGCGGCTTCGAGCTGAGCCTTGTATTCGCCTTTCTGGCTGGCCAGCAACTGGTCCTGATCGATGTCACGCAAGCTCTGGCGGCTGGCCTGCAGTTTGCCGGCGGCCTTGTCCCGAGCGCGATTGGCTTCCCAGCGGGCGCGGTAACGGCGGCCGTCGACTCCGACGAAATCCACTTCCGCATAGCCTTCACCCGTGCCGCGACGCAGCAGGGTGCGTGGGTCGCCGGTGCCGATTTCGCCGTCGGCGTCCGGTACCTTGGCGTCGCGGCCGGTGTTGTTCAGGCGTGGTACGGCGCCAAACAGCGCCAGGCACAAAGCATCGAGCAGCGTACTTTTACCGGCACCGGTGGGGCCGGTGATGGCGAACAGTCCGGCACTGGCCAGGGGTTCGGCAGTGAAGTCGATTTCAAACGGCCCGGCCAGGGAGGCGAGGTTTTTCAGGCGGATCGCGAGAATCTTCATGGCTGTTCGCTCTCCATCTGCACGTCCTGCAACAGCTCGGCAAAGTCCTTGAGGGTTTGCTCGTCGACCTCGCTGCCGTAGTTGTCCTGCCAGGCGCGGCTGAACAGCTCCTGGGGCGTGAGCTGGTCCAGCTCGATCAGCGTGCTGCCATCCTCGACGCCGTCACGGCCGCCATTGCCGGCGTACTCGGCAGCAATGCGCACCAGGCGCACGGCCTTGCCTTGCAGGGCGGTTTCCACTTGATTGCGCAGGTCGGGCTGCGGTTCATCGAGGCGCACCCGCACCTCCAGCCAGGGTTGGCGCTGGAGGTCGGCCAACAGGTCGATGTCCGGCAGGTCCGCCAGCTGCAACAGGATCTCGCTCAATGGCGCCGGACCGATGCGTTGCAGGTTGACCGCGCGAGGGATCAGTTTCGGCTCGACGCTCACCAGGGTTTCGCCGTCGAGATTGATGTCGAGAATCTGGTGCTGATAGCTGATCTCGGAGAACGACAGCGGAATTGGCGAGCCGCTGTAGCGGATGCGCTCCTCGCCGTTGACCTTCTGCGGTTTGTGCAGGTGACCCAGGGCAACGTAGCTGATGCTCGGCCCGAACAGGCTGGCGGGCAGGGCTTCGGCGTTACCGATGATCAGGCTGCGCTCGGAGTCTTCCGACACCGAGCCGCCCGCCATGTGCGCGTGGCTGATGGCGATCAGTGCCTGGCCTGGCGTGCGCTTGGCGTTGGCCGCTTCGATCAGCCATTCGTGCACCTGGCCGATCCCGCGCAGATAGTTGTCGCCCAAATGCGCGCCGGTGACTTCCGCCGGGCGCAGGAACGGCAACGCCAGGCACCAGGCGGTGACTTCACCACTGGCATCAGGCAGGGGCAGCAGCAGGCGTTCGGCGTCCAGTTGACCGTCGTCGAGCCACAGCACACGGCCGAGCGCGTGGGTGCGCAAGCGGCGCATCAAGGGGGCCGGCAGTTCGATCCGTGAGCCGGAATCGTGGTTGCCGGCAATCATCACGATGGTCAGCGACGGCTGCTGCTCGTGGGCGCTGACGATGAAGTCGTAGAGCCGCTCCTGGGCTTTGACCGGCGGGTTGACCGTGTCGAAGATATCGCCGGCGATCAACAGCACATCCGGCTGATCCAGTTTCAGCTGGCGCAACAGCCAGTCAAGAAAACAGCCATGTTCGAAATCGCGATCCTGGCCGTGCAGGTTTTGCCCCAGGTGCCAGTCGGAGGTGTGAAACAAGCGCAAGGCGGACTCCGGTACAAAAAAATAGGTGATGGCCGCGTGAAAAATGAAGGCGGCGAAAGGGGGGAGAGTTTACTGGGAAACACTCCCAAGGTGGTCAGGCACTCAACCTGTGGCAGCCCCGATCTTAAGGCAATACCCGATTAACTGTGGGAGCGAGCTTGCTCGCGAAAGCGTTAGCCCATTCAACAATGATGTGTCTGACGCACCGCATTCGCGAGCAAGCTCGCTCCCACAGGTTGTGCTCTTTGTCTCAAGGGCGAGTTATTTGGGGTAAAGCGGCGGCAACCCACTGTCGCCAACCACATCCTGCACCCGTTCGGCCATCGGGATCGCCTTGATCGCCCGCCACAGCTCGTCGCCTTGCCAGTACTGGCCGGTTTCGCTGTACAGCGCGCCGTTCAAGCCGTCGAGGGCGTTGGACAGTGGCACGAAGCGGGCGGCCATGTCGGCCAGGGTTTCCGGTTGTTGCCGGGCCCAGGCGTCGAGGGCCTGGCGGGTGGCGTGGGAATCGTTGGCCAGGCAGGCGCGCTTGAGGTCGTCGAGTACGGTGCGCGGGCTCGGGCCGGTTTGGGCTGTGCGCGCCACCGCCGGTTGCCAGCGGCCACGCCACCAGAGGCCGAAGCCGAGCAGGGTGGTGCAGGCCAGGAACAAGGTGCTGAGCTTCCAGCGCCACAGGGCTTCGCTGTCGGCGCCGGCTTCGACCGCAGACGCGCCGGCCGGGGTGTCGACCACCAGGCTCGGGTTGGCCGCCACGTGCAGCGTGCGGGCAGGCAGGCTGCTGTGTTCCAGATGGTCTTCGAAGGTGTTCCACCAGACCACGTCGACGGTGGGCAGCTCGATGGCGCCGGTCCGTGTCGGCACCAGGGCCTCGCGGTCTTCACGGCTACCGATCAGGCCGCGTTCGCTGTTCTGGTTGCCGAGCACCGGTTGATCCGGGTAGCGGCGCAGCCCGCCGACATCGGTGCCGGGCAGCGGTGGCAGTTGGGTGCTGGACAAGCCCTCGGCCGTCACCGTCAGGCTGCGGGTCAGTGAATCGCCGACCTGGGCGTGGTCCGGCTCCGGGTTCCAGCTTTCGCTCAGGGTCAGGCTGCGCGCAGGCAGCCAGGGGGCATCGGCCGGCCAGGTGATGGGTTTGGCCTTGACCGTCAACAGCAGTTCGGCCGAGGTGACGCGCATCAGCTTGCCGGATTTCGGCCCCTGGGCAGTGCTGTCCTGTACCGGTTGTGCGTCGACCAGCGCCGCGTTGAAGACCTGTGCCGGAATGATCAGTTCGCCACTGTGTTGCGGGTAGATCGCGTAGCGCATTTCGATCACACCGTGGCGCAGGCCATCGATGTCTTTTTCGTAGGTGCGTGATTCGCCCAATTGTTCGATGCGTGCGTCAGGTATCTGCAAGGGTGGCAGGCTGCTGTCGTCGTACAGCGACACCGAGTGGTAGATGCGCAGGGTCAGGACTGCCTGGGCCTGAACGTACACGCTGGTTTGATCGAGGCTGGCATCGATGAACACCGGGGTGCGTTTGTTCGGGTTGTCCGGTGTTTCGCTCTCGACCACTTGCAGGGTGATCGGCTGGCTCTGTAGCTCGCCCAGTTGCAGTGGCGGAATCACGACGCTGCCGTTTTGCCGGGGCAGGAGGGTGATGATCCAGCGCGTGGCGGCCTGGTTTTCACCGCTGAGGGTGTTCAACTGGTTGACCTGGCGGGTGCCGCGCACTTCGAACAACGGCTCCAGCGGTGTCAGGTCGGGTTTGCCGAACTGTGTCACGTCGGTGGATTCCAGGGTCAGCTCGACCGTCTCGCCTGAGCTCAGGCGACTGCGGTCCACACTGGCGGCCAGCTCTGCAGCCTGCGCCTGGACAGTGCAGAACAACAGGCCATGCAACAGCGCGAGCAATAAAACGGTGAAGCGGGTCATCGAGTTTTTTCCTGATCCTGATGTTGTTGCTGTTCGTACCAGAATTTTCGCCGCAGCAGCTCACCGGGGTCGTCCGGGATCTGCCGCAACCACTGCTCCAGCGCCTGACGCTGTTCACCTTCGATACTGTCGGTGGCAGGGCGCAAGGGCGGCGTGGTGTGTTGTTCGTCACCCAACTCGCTGCCGGGCACTTCATTGGCACCCGGCCTGGGTGGCGACACCGGCGGTTGCGCGGCCCTGGAGTCGGCCGGCGGTTCTTGCGCCTGCAGCTCGCCGCTGTCCGAAGACTGCGATGAGACGCCGGGTGGAGTCTGTTGTTGCATGGCCTGGGGTTCATCGCCGGCGGAAGAGTCCGGTTCCGGGGCGGGCGGGCTGTTTTTCTGCTTGAGCAGCTCTTCCACCAGCGCCTTGTTGGTCAGCGCCGGGCGCAAGTCCGGTTGACGTTCCAGTGCCTGTTCGTACGCGTCCAGTGCTGCCTCCAGCTCACCGCTTTTGGCCAGGGCATTGCCTCGATTGTAGTGGGCGTGGGCATCGTTGCCTTCTGCGAACCGCTCGGCGGCGCGGGCGTAATCTCCGGCCTCATAGAGCGCCACGCCTTGCCACTGGTGGTCTTCGAAACGCCGGGCGGCTTCGGCCGGGCGCTTTTGTTTGAGCAGGTGCACACCTTGTTGATCCGGACGCAACCACAGGTCGACGAGGTCGAAGGCGTAGCTCGGTTGAGGCAGCGCCAATAACAGCGGCAGGCACAGCAGCCAGCCACGACGTCCCGCGCAGGCCGCCAGCAACAGGAGCGGTAGCAACAGCCAGTAACCTTGATCGGCCCAGGTGTCCAGGCGCAGGGTCTGACCGTCGTTGCGCAGGTTGCGTGGCCCGTCGAACAGGCCAAGGGCGTGCAGGTCGCTGTCGTCCAGGCGTGCCTGGCGAAAGCGTCCATCCAGGTCGCTGGCAAAACCTTTCAAGGCCGGCTCGTCCAGGCGCGGCACGAGAATGGCCCCTTGTTCATCCTTGAGGAAACTGCCGTCCTCCTGGGTGATGGGCGAGCCTTCGGCGGTGCCGATGCCAAGCATCAGAAATTGGGTCGATTTGCCGTTGAGCGCGTGACGGATGCCCAGCCGTTCCTGTTCGGTCAAGGACGAACCGATCAGCAGGATCCGGCCGTCGCCCAGCGCCGCTTGTTCGAGCAGTGCCAGGGCCTTGGTGACCGCCAGATCGGCGCGATGCCCGGCCTCTGGCATCAACGACGGTTTCAGTGCGTCCAGCAGGTTGCGGCTGGTGGACAGATCATCCGACAGCGGTACCAGCGTGTGGGCACTGCCGGCGTAGACGACGATGGCGGTTTGCGCGTCGCTGCGAATCTGCAGCAGATCGAACAGCTTGCGTCGCGCCTGTTCGAGGCGGTTGGGCATGACGTCGGTGGCGAGCATTTCCGGGGTCAGCTCGAGCACCACCACCAGCGGGTCGGCGGGCTTTTGACTGGTCTGTTCGACACGCTGCCAGCCCGGACCGAGCAGGGCGAGCACGGTCAACAGCCACGCGAGACCGAGGGCGATCCAGGGCAGTTTACTGTCACGGCCACTGCCGCCACTGAGCAGTGCCGCGTGAAAGGCCGGTGGCAGAATCATTTGCCAGCGCCCGGCGCGCTTCTTGCGGTGCCAGAGTTGCCAGAGCAACCAGCCAAGCACCGGCAGCAACAGCAGCCACCAGGGGCGGAACCAGTACGGCCACAGCGCACTCATCGACGCCTCCGCAGGCGCAGGCGTTTGAGACGCTGGCGCCAGTCAGGCAGCAGTTGGGTTTGCAAGAACAGATCCTTGGTAAACAGGCGTTGCAAGGGGTTGTCCGGCCAGAGCACGGGGGCCACCAGCAGCATGCTCAACCACAGCGCCAGGGCCAGTGGCCAGTGGTACAGCGCTTGAGTCGGGCGGGCCTGGGTGGGTTGCTGGGCCACGGGCTCCAGTTGGTCCAGGGTGTCCTTGATCGCCTGCAGCTCTTTGCCGTCGCGAGCACGGAGGTACTGGCCGCCCGTGGCCTCGGCGATGGCCTTGAGGGACGGCTCGTCCAGGTCCAGGCTCGGATTGACGCCAAGAAAACCGACCGTGCCGCTTTGTTCCGGATCGGCGCCGATGCCGATCGGGTAGATTTTCACGCCTTCCTTGGCGGCGAGTCGCGCAGCGGTGAGTGGGGCGATTTCACCGCCATTGTTGGCGCCATCGGTCACCAGGATCAGCACGCGGCTGGTGGCCGGACGCAAACGCAGGCGCTTGAGGGCCAAGCCGATGGCATCGCCGATGGCGGTATTTTTGCCGGCGATGCCGATGCGCGCCTCATCGAGCCAGACGCGCACGGTGTGGCGGTCGAAGGTCAGCGGCGCCTGCAGGTAGGCCTGGCTGCCGAACAGGATCAGCCCGACCCGGTCACCTTCGCGGCTTTCGAGAAAGTCCCCGAGCAGATGCTGGACCAGTGACAGGCGACTGATGTCTTCGTCCTGCCATTGCATGTCAGGGAAATCCATGGACCCGGAAACGTCCACTGCCACCAGCAGGTCACGGCCGCTGGCAGCAATTGGCAGGGGTTCGCCGAGCCATTGCGGGCGCGCCGCCGCGACCAGCAGCAACAGCCATAGCAGGATGAACGGGGCCTGCTGGCGCCAGGCGGGCAGGTTGGCCCGGGCGCGTCGCCCGGCGAGGCCTTCCAGGTCGCTGAGGAAGCTGACCTTGAGGGCCGGTTCACCACTGTCGGCCACCGGCAATAGGATGCGCATCAGCCACGGCAGCGGCGCAAGGGCAAAAATCCACGGCCAGGCGAATTCAAACATGTTTGCGAATCCACGTATCGACGGCTTGGGTCAGGCCGGCAATGGCCTTGTCGTCGAGTTTGCATTCGGGTTTGTAGGCGCCTTCCACGAGCACCATCCAGCGGGTCAGGCCGGCCGCCGGGCAGCGATTGTCGAGGAACGCCAGCCATTTGCGGCCGTTGAGGGTGTGGCTCTGGCTGTAGGGATAGTGGTTGCGGCACAGGCGCTTGAGCAGGCCGTTGAGTTGCTGCAGCCAGGCACCGGCCGGCGCACCGTCGTAAGGCTTGGGCATCAGTGCCAGCTCGGCCAGGGCCGCAAGGCGTACCGGGTCGAGCGGCTGTTCGGCACGTACCACGGGGCGTTTGTGCGCAATGAAGCGACGCAGCTTCCACAGGCCCAAACCGATCAGCGGCACCACGAGAAGCAGCAGCCACCAACCCGGTGCCGGAGGCCAGAATTCCACCGGTGGCGGGGAAATCAGCGGTTGCAGTTGATCAAGGCTGCTCATCGGCCTTTCCCCGGTTTCTGCGGGTTCAGGTATTCGCGCAATTGCTCGACCATCTCGCTCTGAGTACTCAACGGCATCAGCAGCACCCGCAGTTTCTGCGCGAGCAGTTCCCAGCGGGCGATACGTGCTTCGGCCTGGGCCCGGTAAGTCTGGCGCAGGTCGAAATTCAGCGTATCGAGTTCCAGTTGCGCGCCGCGTTCGGCGAAACGCAAAAGACCGGCGGCGGGCAGGGCATGGTCCAGCGGATCGGACAACGGCAGCAGCAACAGGTCGCAGTGGCGCGATAACAGGCTCAGCTGTTGCTCGGCGCTGTCCGAAAGGGCGCGTTCGTCGCAGATCACGATCACCAGGCTGCCAGGGCGCGACACTTCCCGGGCGCGGCGCAGGGCAATGCCAAAGGCGTCGCGGTCCGGCTCGCTTTCGCTGTTGAGCGACTGATTGACCCGCACCAGCCGGTTGAGCAATTGCAGCAGGCTTTGCTTGCTGCGCCGGGGCTTGATTTCGTAGTGCTCATTGTCGCCATACACCAGCCCGCCGACCCGGTCGTTGTGCCCCAGGGCGGCCCAGCCGATCAGGCTCGCGGCCTGGGCGGCGAGCACCGACTTGAACATCAGGCCCGAGCCGAAAAACAGCCGGCGGCTTTGTTCGACCATGATGAAGATCGGTCGCTCACGTTCTTCGTGGAACAGCTTGGTGTGGGGTTCCTGGGTACGGGCCGTCACGCGCCAGTCAATGGTGCGCACATCGTCGCCGGCCTGATAGACCCGCACCTGATCGAAGTCGACGCCACGTCCGCGCAGTTTGGAGTGGTGCAGGCCGATCAGCGGGCTGCGCTGGCTCGGTGTGGAAAAAAGCTGCACTTCACGCACGCGATGGCGCATCTCGATCAGATCGGCGAGGCTGACACGGATGCCCGGCTCGGGCGGCAGGCTGGCGTTCATCGGGGTCAAGCGACGGCTACGACGTCGAGAATCCGCTGGACCACCCGGTCCTGATCGATGCCGGCGGCTTCGGCTTCAAAGGAAAGAATGATGCGATGGCGCAATACGTCAAACAGCACGGCCTGGATGTCTTCGGGGCTGACGAAGTCGCGGCCGGCCAGCCAGGCGTGGGCACGGGCGCAGCGGTCCAGGGCAATCGAGCCGCGCGGGCTGGCGCCATAGGCGATCCACTCGGCCATCTCCGGGTCGAACTTGGCCGGGATGCGGGTGGCCATGACCAGCTGCACCAGATACTCCTCCACGGCGTCGGCCATGTACAAGCCGAGGATTTCCTTGCGAGCGACGAAAATCGTCTGTTGAGTAACCCGACGCTCAGGCTTCGCTTCGCCGTTCAGGGCTTCTCCACGGGCTTGCTGCAGAATCCGGCGCTCAACAGTGGCATCGGGAAAACCGATTTTTACGTGCATCAGGAACCGGTCAAGTTGGGCTTCTGGCAGCGGATAGGTACCTTCCTGCTCGATGGGGTTTTGCGTGGCCATCACCAGGAACAGCGGCGACAACTCATAGGTGCTGCGCCCGACACTGACTTGCCGCTCGCCCATGGCTTCGAGCAAGGCCGACTGAACCTTGGCCGGGGCGCGGTTGATTTCGTCCGCCAGTACCAGGTTGTGGAAGATCGGACCTTGCTGGAACACGAAGCTGCCGGTTTCCGGGCGGTAGATTTCCGTACCGGTAATATCGGCCGGCAACAGGTCGGGGGTGAACTGGATGCGGTGGAACTGGGCCTCGATGCCTTCGGCGAGTTCTTTGATGGCCTTGGTCTTGGCCAGGCCAGGGGCGCCTTCGACCAGCATGTGGCCGTCGGCGAGCAGGGCGATGAGCAAGCGCTCGATGAGTTTTTCCTGGCCGAGAATCTGCGTTGAAAGAAAGGTTCGCAGCGCGAGCAGCGCTTCACGATGTTCCATCGATGACTGTTCCTGCAAAAGGGTGGCCGTAGACGTTCGAAAATGCGCCAGGGCTGGGGGCGTTACTTTAATCCATCGCGGGGGGCGGCGACTAACGGCATTTTGTGCAAAGTGCAGGAAATGGTCGGCAATCGTTGTAGGAACTTTCTACAGGTTGCAGGCTGGTGGTGTTCTTTCGGACCTCTTCGCGAGCAAGCCCGCTCCCACAGTATCGGTGGTTGGCTTGCGATCTGCGTAACACATCAAGACCCTGTGGGAGCGGGCTTGCTCGCGAAAGCGCCCGCCCAGACACCATCAAATCTGGCTGATATAGGTGCCAGTACCCTTGAGAATGTTCTGCAGGGTCTCTTCCACTTCAGCCATATCCGTCATGTCGGCATCAAAGGTAATTTCCAGCACATCATCCCCATTCAACGCATCAGCATCTGCAGCCGCAATTTCAATCTTCAGCAGGGAAGGGCTAAGGGTGACTTTCACGCCCTCCAGGGTCGAGGGTTCGCCGTCGAGGGTGATTTCCAGTTCGTCTTCATCCGGGTAGCGGCTCATCAGGAACATTTCGCCCTGTTCGCTGTGGCAGCAAAGCATGGCCATGTCGTCTTCTTCGTCATCGCACGGGTTGACGATCAAGAGGGCGGTTTTCATTTTCATGGGGATTTCCTGGCTCGACGAGCGCTGCGAAGACAGACAAGGGCACAATTCTGCCAGCCTTTAAAAAATCCTGCTCGGCTACAGGGCCTTTTGCGTAGCGATAGCAATAAAGACGAGACGTCTCTGTGCATCATCCGAACTTCGTAGATCACTGGATCTGGCGCCATCAAACTTCGTACTCCCCCCCAAAAAAATGCGCAAAGCATATTCGAAACATTCAGATTGCTATGACAAGACGGGGGACTCATTTGACATTGCTGGGCGCCCGTTCAGACCTGCAAGGTGAATGGGTGGAGCGCTTGCGGTGATTACTCAGGGGGGGGATGAGCGCTTTTTGAAAGTCGGCTCCGAATACGGTCAGTACCTTTTCTGCTCCATTTTTAGCGTCCTGAGCAGAAAAAAACATGGTATCTGCAATATCAGCAATGCAACCAACGGCCGCGAGCTCGGAAGCAGCCGGTGTAAAGCAGCCTCCGACAGTCTCACCCTCCGTTTATAATGCGCTCAATATCTTCGACGCAATGTTGTCGGGTGATATCTTTGCAGACATATTCCACAATATCTGCAATGCATGCCCCGACTCAAGTAAGGCAGCGCAAACCATGGTCAATAATGTGAAAACTTTGCTGGCGATGGCAGGTGAGGTCACTGCAGGAAATCGGGCCAAGTTTGAGGTCGTCAGCAGCTTGACTAACAATCTTTTGGGCAGTCTGACCAAGGACGATCTCTCGAAGGCGCAGGAAGCAGCGAACCAGATAAACACTTACTTTAATAGTGATGTGGATAGCCAGGGTAAAACCAAGCTAGACGATGCCTTGAACATGCTTGAGTTGCCCTATCACAAGGCCACGCACGAAAGCGGCAGGATGGGGCATGCCCGGGAAATGCAGAGCGATGTTCGACACTTCTTTAAGGATCACCCCTTTCAGGACCTGGCAGGGATGCTGGCCTATGCCCATGATCACGTGCAGATCAAAGACGGGCTCATGGGGGTCGGCAACCTCGAGCACTGGGGGCTGAATGAGATCGCTACCGCTGCTGCGCTGGGTGCTTTGGCCGAAGCGGCGGGAGTCGATGAGGCTGGACAGGAAGCCCTGCTCAAAGTCGCTGGGGCAACTATTCCCGCGGGCACAGCGTTTAGTTTCCTGCCCAATGTTGGTGGCCGTGACAAGTACGGGCTTGGAACGACCATCGAGGGTATGTTGCGCGGGAACGTTCTGCCTGCACAGCTGGACGAAGCACGCAAAGATCTTATAGCCATGGCATATACCTTGGCCATTTGTGATACTAAGCGCAATTGCATGGGCGAACTGGCCCGCCCAACTGACGACGTCATTTACAAAGAGGCTCCCGCTGTGCACCGCTTGCTATCAAGCTGTGCAGAAAAGGACTATAAAGTTTTTGGGGCAAATTTCTTTGACAACGGGAAGCTGAGCGAAGCCGGGCTTGCCCTGTGCAGTAAGTTGACTAGCACCATAGAGGTTTTTGAGGAATTCCCTCCGATAACCCTGTCTACACCAGAGTTTGAGAAAGGAAAACCAAATAATCCGTTAAGCAAAGAATACAAGCCCGGCAGTCTGTCCCCCGAACAGAGTTATCAGGCGATATTTGAGCTTATCAGGAACAATGGATCTTTCGGCTCGACCAATGTGGGGGCGGACATTGAGTCTTTCTCTGGTTGGTTTTCGCACCCCGTACTCGACAAAATGAAAGGTCGCTCGATCCTGGAGGATCCAAAAAACGCGTTCATTGATGGTTATAAAAAAATCGCAGACAAGTTGGAAGAACTATATAAGCCTGAAGATGGAAAACTGGACGAAGTACTTAAGCAAATGAAGTCTATGGGCGGCTCTGTGTTACCAAAAAGCTAATGAGTTGGAGAATGCAGTCGCGCTTATAACGAATCCCCATCGATTGCCCGCAAGCGTTTCATGAGCTCTGCCTTTTTTGGTCTGCATTGCAGCTGTCCGGCGGACGGAGCGCCGATATTGTCCATGCGTTGTCGTTGCTTTATTGGGCTGCGTCGTGTGTCTGCGGGCTTTGTTGTAGTGGGGTGGGCGGTGGTCATCGTCTTTGTGTTGAAGTTGACTGTCGTCCTTTTCAGATCGGGTAGTTCGCCTATATAGAAGGAAAGGGTGGGGTAGAAAAACCAAATTAATGCTTGACGGCGGATTATAGATGTCTATAATTCGCCCCACTTCCGGCGCAGTCGAAACGGAAAACTCCTTGATAAACAAAGAGTTACGCAGTTTTCGGCAG
>NZ_JBWKZB010000017.1:0-91140 GCF_059424105.1 Pseudomonas sp. GW456-E7
CTCCGGAGGCGGCGGTCATGGTGGTGACGGCGGAGGCGGCCACGGTGGCGGCGGTGGTGGTAACAGTGGTGGTCACGGTGGCGGCAGTGGCTCCGGCAACGGAGGCTCCGGAGGCGGTGGTCACGGTGGTAATGGCGGAGGCGGTAACGCTGGCGGTGGCCATGGCGATGGTGGCGGTGACGGTGGCGCAGGACATGGCGGCATGGGCCGCGGCGATGCTGACCATGGTGGTGTTGCCGGAAACGCAGGCCCAGGCAATGCCCGTGGCGATAAAGCCGATAAGGCTGATAAGGCTGATAAGGCTGATAGGGCCGATAAGGCTGATAGGGCCGATAAGGCTGATAGAGCCGATAGAGCCGATAAGGCCAATAGGGCCGACAACAATGCCGCCGATGCAGCCCGGAACGCTGCCAAAAATGACGCAGATGCAGCCAGAGACGCTGCCAGAGCTGATGCAGACGCAGCCCGGGATGCTGCGAAAGCTGATGCAGATGCAACCCGAGATGCCGCCAGAGCTGCGGCGGATGCTGCCCGTGACGCTGCAAAAGCTGCAGGTGTAGCGGGTGCAGATGCAACCAGAGATGCTGCGAGGGCCGCTGCAGATGCCGCCAGGGACGCTGCCAAGGCAGACGCAGATGCAGCCAGAGATGCAGCCCGGGCTGCTGCAGATGCTGCCCGGAACGACGCCAAGGCTGATGCGAACGCGGCCAGAGAGGCGGCCAAGGCCCAGAAGAGGGACGCCAGAGAGGATGTTGCGGATGCCCCTGACGCTCCAGACGCCCCGGATGCACCGGATGCTCCAGACGCACCGGATGTCGACGTGGTTGAGGTACAGAACTAGGCCTGCACACTACGCAACGGCAGGCATACCCGTAGAAAACGTCCCGGGAATTTGAAGGACGTATCGAAAAAAAGTCGCAAACCTGCAGGGTTTGCGACTTTTTTTGTTCGTTCACGTAATGGCGGGGAACACCGATATTTCGTTATTTGTGTGCCCCGGGACTCCGTGAAGTCCCTTTTTTGCCATCGTGTTGCGCGGTCGCGCTACACCGATCAGCCGTTGCTGCGATTGCTCGCCTTGGCCTTGCTTTGAGCTACAGCGGCTTCAGCCTTCTGCTTCTGCGCAACCTGGAAGGCTTCCATCGAAACCTTGCGGGCCGACTCCATGCGATTGAATGTCTTGTCACCACCACCGGTGGCCATCGCCAGAGAAGAAACAGTAAGAGCGGCGATGACGAAGAGAGCTTTCATGGATTTCATTTGGATATCCTCAAGTGAGAAAAGTGAGATGGGTAAATAGTTAAAAACGGAATTCATTGGCAAAGGCTGAACGGGCTTGTTCAACCTGACTTCACCAGCCAGCCAGAGCAGCGTTTCCGGTTCCCCAGGTGCGTTGCTCCATACGGCCTTCAGCGTTTTTGTTTTTCGCCCAGACGGTGAGCAGCACCATCATTCCAAAGCCACCGACGATGAGAACCGGATAGGCCGCCAGCAACTCGACCAGCGAGTATTTCCAGGCCAGCGGACGACCGACACCGAGCATGGCGGCATAAAACCAGGACACACCAGAGAGCGCGCCGGAGAACAGCGCCAGCATGCGCAGGTTGAAGGAGAGTTTGAGTATCGAACCGGCTTTCTTCAGTGCCGGCAATACAGCGCTATGCAACAGGAAACCGTTAAAGGTCAACAGCACAACGATGCCGATTTTGGCTTGCAACTTTGGATTGAGGAAATATTCCATCCCCTTGCCGGCATAATCTATTCCGACAATAGCAATGCCCGTAATCCAAAGCGCTACAAGTGCAAGCGATACGGTTTTTTGAAGGCTTTCCAGATGCGCGTCATCATGGTGACCCGACACATCCCCCTTCAGGAGTTGCTTGACCATGGCAATGTCACTGGTCAACACAAGCCCGATTGCCACGCAGCAGGCGATAAGATGGAAATATACAACGCCCAAGCGAATATATTCCGCGGCTGGCGAAGTCAGTATACCAAGTTCCATGATTACCTCTTTGTACTCTTAGTGGATCAACATGACTTCAGCACGGCTAGTTGAATTTGTCCGTTGCTGACTGCAGTCAGGATCCAGAAATTTCTATTGTTTAATCTTGCGGCGTTGTGCTGCGAAGAAAAAAGCGAGTTTAGCGAATGAACTTTTTGATCATTCGGTTAGTTCCATTTTCAGGTAACAAAAAACCTCATTCGCACTGGGCGTCTATATGAGGTTTAACTTCCGCTTCTTGAGTCAGCTGAGCTTCGGAGCCCGTGTGACCTGTTGCGTATTCTGAACGAAAAAAGCCGTCTCCGTTCATTTTTTGATCAATTTTGCTGACCAACGGCAGTGCCGAAACAGGTGGCATATTGCCATCACTGGAGGGCGCAGCCAGCACCATGACTGGCTTTCGGCGGGTCGGGGGGCGGATAAAAGTCCCGTCGATTTCTTCGTCTTTTTTTGCATATTCCAGGGTAAAAATCGGGGGGTATAAGCCAATCAGCCATCAAAAAAGCCCTGGTCGGGGTCAAAAACCAGGGCAATGCACTGCCATTTTTCTTTCGAAAAAAGCACATTCCGGACAGTTGATTGCGTCGGCATTAACAGGGCAGTCAGCAGCACCGCCTGGGAGGTGCTGCTAACTGCCCTGTTCTTGTCTCACCGAACCAGTTCGACCTCGCTCGGCCGCCACTCTTTCGTGAAGAACGACTCAAGCGGGCTGTAGAGGCGCAGGAGCATGAACCAGCCCTTGTCCGGCATGGTTTGTATCCAGTTGCCGGCTTTGGCGTCCGCAGGTCTGGAAGGGCCGAAGTAGATGGTCATGGAACCATCCGCGTTTTCGACGGCCGCCGGTGAAGGGTAGGTTTGACTGCCGGCACGGGGGTAGCGCTGTGGTGTCTGGAGCATGGAGCGCGTCTGGTTGTCGTAGACGGTGAAGGACCAGAATTTCGCCGCAGGGATCTTGGGTGGCAGGGTCACCTTATAGGTCTTTGCGCCATCGAAGGGGTTCTTGTCGGCGTCAGTGAAACCCATGAGGTACTGCGAGCCTACATTGGGCACGCGCATGATCATGCCCGGCGAATCCATGGTGTAGCCGTAGTAGAAGGCCGTGCGCGAATCAAGCGTGCGCGCGCCAGTCGGTGGCAATGGCTTGAACAGGCCTTCCTTGGTGATCAACGGCGGCGGTGTTTCAAAATTGAAGCCGCCTTGCCACAGCATGTTGGCCCACATCGAGTTCGGGTAATAGGCCCAGCCGGGATACTCGGCGCCACGCCAGTTCAGCGCTCGTCCAGCGGCGTTGCCCACGGCTGCCGCGTCGCTGAGGATCTTCTTCATCTGCTCGTCCGGCGCAAAGGGTTTGCCCTTCACGATACCGATGGCCGCCAATTGGCCCATGAGTTCCGGGCTGAACGAGGTGGCAGGTTCCAGCTGTACAAGCTTGTCGAGCATCTCGAAGTAGGAAAAATCGTTGGGCGGGATGGTGTTGAAGGATTTGCCACTGCCCTCGATGAACTTCGTTGGCGGTATCGGGGGGATGGGCACCAAGCGGATTTTGCCTTCGAGTGCCGTGGCAATGCTGGTGCCGTGGCCACCCGGCGTGTAGGGGTAGATCTTGAGTTTTTCCTTGATGAGGTCAACGGCAGGTTTCGGGTCGTTGTTCTCCATAAAGGCACGTACGGCGTAGAGCACATGGTTGGTCTTGGAGCGGCCGACAAAGTAGCCGCCATCAGGAACAGGACCCTCGTAGCCGGGTGGCAGAATCAGGTATCTACCCCCTTCACCGCGATCAGGTCCGGGTGCGCCAATGTCGATGATCCAGCCAAACCACATGTCATTGAGCGTGCCGAGGGCCTTGGGTGGCACTTCAATCACCAAGGGTCCTTTCGTCAGGTCGAGGGTTGCCACCGAGTAGATCGTATCGGCGTTGGCCGTGAGAAAGAGCGAGTTGGAGTCCATCAACTCGGAGAAGATGACCACCGAGTTGTCTTCAGCGCCAATGCTGTGGAAACCCTCGCGAATCGCATAGGCCGAGGCGCCGGAAAAACTGTTCACGAAGGCATCGACACCCCGTGTGAACGCCAGTGTGTCATAGACATTCCGGGCAGTTTCAGCGCTTGGCGCGCCATCCTTGAATTCCAGCACGCCGATTCGGGTCTCGACACGGTCCGGCGTCTTGATGGCGGGTGGAATGTCGGTGGCCGCCTGCGCCGAGGTCAGCACCGGCAACATCAGGGTAAAGCAGGACGTGAGTACGGCGATGGGTTTGAGAAGGTGCGCCATGGGTGTCTCCCGGGGGGAAGTTTGAAGTATTGATGACTCAAACTGAGGAAGGGCATGGCGCAAGGATTTTCGAAAGCCAGGCAAACCACAGCCTGGTTCCAGATCATCGAAGGCGCGCTGAAACTGATACGCCCGGATGACCTTTGACGGATATTGCGCGCAGGTGACGGAGCAGCACGGAATGCTCGATCAGTTCTTCCAGCCGACCCAAGCATAGGTGCACATTTGCCATCGCTCCAGCCAGCGGCAACTGTTGGCCTTTTTCTGTCGGTCGACATCGGCAGCCATGGGTTGATCAGGGCCGATCGCAATAAGGACTGTCTGGAGGCTATGCAGGTATTGCGCCTGGCACAAAGCGAGCAGGGCGGACGTTCACGGGGACAGCGCTCTGACCGCAGGCAACGGCCGTACTATAATTAATGTCTGTCAATGTTTGTGTGGCGAGCGCTCCAAAACGAATCAGGTATCCATAGCGTTCACCTGACAGGCAAAGGGCAGCACAGCAAAAGGGATGGACAATACGTCTGATTACTCGAGAGAGGGTTCAGCCATGAAAATTCACTCCTTCCAGCATTACTCTCATGGTCTGGAAATGGCCGTTCACGATGCATGGATTACCGCCAAGGTGAAGTCCACCCTGGCATTTTCCGATCCGACACTTAGCCTGCATATCAATGTCAAAACCCATGCGGGCATAGTGGGGTTAAGCGGCCGCGTCAACACTCATAGACAGTGTGAACAGGCCATTGAGCTGGCCCGTTCGGTTCATGGTGTCGCCGAAGTCGATGCCAGCGACCTGCAGACCCATGTGTTCACGCCAGGGAGTTTTCCAGAAGCGCCCAACGCCGAAGAGAACACTGAGCGCCGGCCACAATCGTCAACAAAGATGGACGACAAATGACAATGGCAACTTTGTAGGCGCCGCGCTCCCGGTCGGGAGCCGAGAGCGCAGGGAAGCTGAATGCCCCTGTGCCCCAGAGTGAAACACCCATGGCTTCGTGGACATTTCCGAGTGGCTGCTCAGGCCGTTTTCTGCCTGTCATCCAAGGGTCTGCATCAGGCTGCGTAATTGGAGAATCGCCTGCGCAATCGGGGAGGTTGGCAGGCAGCGCAATCGCTAGTTTAGGGCCCATCCAACAACAAGACCTCGCTATAGGAAGGCTTATGCAATACAGGCTTGCCATCTCGCACTGTGTGCCCTGCGCTTTTGAGTCGACTAAGGGAAACCTTTAGCCGGATTGAAGTTTTCCCCCCAACGGATGCTGTTCATCTCGATATCGGCGCGGCGCCTACTGACTTACCTTGGGTAGACAGGAGGCGTGTCGTCTTGGCGGGCTGTTGCATTGAGCCCGCCTGGCGTTTTACCCCATAACAACAATAGGCCTGACCATGCTCGAACCCATCGTTCTTTATATCCCTGATGCAATTCGCCTTCCTGCGCAAGAAGGCTCGGTGTTCGGCTGCCGGCATTTTTAACTTTTAGTTCGAATCTGCTCCTATAAATACAGTGCCCAGCACATACAGATGTGGAGAAGTTAGATGCTTCAGGTAAAACAATCTTGCCGTGGGCTTGGTATTGCCGGCGTGTTGGGAATGATCTGTTCGCCGGCAGCCTATGCCGATGTTGTCGATGATAGTCACTTGAAAGTGGATACGCGTAACTTCTACTTGCACCGTAATTACACCAATAACAATGCGCCGGTCTCTGAAGTGCATAGTTGGTCTCAGGGTTTCGATGCACAGTTTACGTCCGGTTACACCGACACGGCCCTGGCGATCGGCCTTGATGTGGATGCGCAATACGCCGTGCGCCTGGATTCATCGGGCAACGACGGTTCGCTGCCTTTCAGCGTCAGTGACCAGCAGACGGCGGATGACTACAGTCGCGCCGGTGCAACCTTCAAGATGCGCTACAGCAAGACCGAGTTGAAGGTCGGTGACCTTCGCCCTCAATTGCCGGTGGCGTACGATGACACCAGTCGGCAACTGGATACGATCTATCAAGGGGCGGTGGTCGAGTCCAGGGAAGTCGATGGATTGACGATGACCGGTGGCCGGTTCTGGTCTGCCGTGACACGGGAATCTTCCAACCACGAGAAACTGTACAAGTTTGGCTCCACCGATAATCTCGACAGTGACGGCCTGGACTTCGGCGGCGCAACTTACGACATTACCAAGAACCTGCAAGCCAGTTATTTCTATGGCGTGTTGCATGATATTTATCAGCAGCACTATTTCGGCCTGATGCATATGGCTGACTTGGGTAATGGCTACAAACTCAAGACCGACTTGCGCTACTTCAATAACAATGAAGATGGTAGTGCCTTGAACGGTGAGATCGACAACCGTTCCTACGGTGGCCTGTTCACCTTGCTCAAAGGCGCCCACATGTTTGGCCTCAGTTACCAGCGCATGCTCGGTGACAGCGTGTTCCCGACGATGAACGGGTTTATCCCGCAACCCTATCTGGTGCACTGGTCGTCCCTGGGGTTTGTCCGCCCGGATGAAAAGTCCTGGGGCGCGCGCTACAGCTATGACTTTGCCGGGATGGGCATGCCGGGGCTGAAGCTCTACACCCGCTACATCAAGGGAACCCACTGGGATCGTGGCGCCAACCTGAGCGACAACCAGGAAAGCGAACGCTTCCTGGGGCTCAGCTACGTGGTGCAGAGCGGGGCGCTGCAAGGCCTGGGGCTGGACCTGCGCAACATCGACGTGAAACAGAAGTACGGTTACGACTACAACGAATTCCGTTTCGCCACGACCTACACCTGGAAGTTCTGGTAAGCCCGGTCCACCCGGAGTTTGACCCCATAACAATAAGAGGCCTGACCATGTTCGAACCCTTTGTCCTTTACCTCTGCCCCGCAACTTCCCAGTCGGTGTCCTGTGCACCGTCACCCGGCGCGCTGCGCCCATGAGCGGATTCCAAGAGGAGCAAACACTAATGAATATCCAGGTCGATAACGCGGTCCTGCAACAGCAGAAGAAGAAAACCTACATTTACGAGTGGTACGTGGTCGGCCTGTGCATGATCGCCTACATCTTTTCATTTGTGGATCGGCAGATCCTGGCGCTGATGATCGAACCGATCAAAGCCGACCTGCAGATCAGCGACACTCAGTTCAGCTTGCTGCACGGGCTGGCCTTTTCGTTGTTCTACGCGTTCATGGGCATGCCCATCGCCTACCTGGCGGATCGCTTCTCCCGGCCGAAGATCATCGCCGTCGGCGTGGTGTTCTGGAGCCTGGCGACGGCTGCCTGCGGCATGAGCAAGAACTTCCTGCACATGTTCCTCGCCCGCATTGGCGTCGGTGTCGGCGAAGCGGCCCTGTCGCCCTCGGCCTACTCGATGTTCAGCGACATGTTCCCCAAGGAAAAACTCGGCCGCGCCGTGGGCATCTACTCGATCGGCTCGTTCGTCGGTGGTGGCCTGGCCTTCCTGGTGGGTGGTTATGTGATCGCGATGCTCAAGGACATGAACACCATCGAAGTCGCCGTTCTCGGTGCGATGAAGGCCTGGCAACTGGCGTTCTTCATTGTCGGCCTGCCCGGTATCGTGGTCGGCCTGTTGATCTGGCTTACCGTGCGCGACCCGGCGCGCAAGGGGCTGCAGGTCGATGCACAGGGTCAGGCCAAGAAGGTTGCGATGAGCGATGGCTTGCGTTTCCTCGGTCGCCACCGTGCCACCTTCACCTGCCATTACCTGGGCTTTTCGTTCTACGCCATGGCCCTGTTCTGCATGATGAGCTGGAGCCCGGCGCTGTACATCCGCAAGTTCGGCCTGTCGCCAATGGAGGCCGGCTACATGCTCGGCACCGTGCTGTTGGTGGCCAATACCGCAGGCGTGCTGTTTGGCGGATGGCTCACCGACTACCTGGCCAAGAAAGGTCATCAGGACGCCGCCATGCGCACCGGCGTCATCGGTGCGCTCGGCATGGCGGTGCCGGCCGTGCTGTTCCCGCAAGTCGATCAACTGTGGCTGTCGGTGACGCTGTTGGTGCCGGCGATGTTCTTCGCTTCGTTCCCGATGCCGGCGTCCACGGCGGCGATGCAGATCCTCGCGCCGAACCAGGTGCGCGCGCAGGTCTCGGCGGTGTTCCTGCTGATCAGCAACCTGCTGGGCCTGGGCCTGGGCACCACGCTGGTGGCGCTGTTGACCGACCGCTACTTCGGATCGCCCGCGGCGGTGGGTTCGTCGATGTCGCTGGTGATCGCCGGTGCATCGGCGTTGACGGTGCTACTGCTCTGGCGTGGCTGCCGTCGTTTTCGGGAAAGCTATGCCCGGGAGTATCCGACCCGGGCCTGATTGGTCATAGTCCACGATCGGCGCCTCGGCCTCGCTCCCTTTGAAGGGCGCGGGGCCGAGGTGCTCCAGGTCAGGAGAACCCTTGATGTTGAATGATGTACACCTGCTGGAACGGCACAGCCTGCTCAGCTCGGCCGATTACCGCGAGATCAAGGACAAGGTCAGCCAATACCTGTGCCCCCACAGCTTCAACGTACTGCGTGACGAACCCATCCACACTCGGCTCAACGGGGTGTTTTTCGGCGATTCGGCACTGCTCGACCTGCGCTATGGCGCGCCGGTGGAAATCACCATCGGCGACATTGCCGATCAGTACCTGTTTCGCATTACCTTGCAGGGGCACTGCGAAGTGGCCCACGGGCGGCGCAGCGCGGCGATGCAGTCGGGCTACCTGAGTGTTTCCTCGCCGTTCGCGCAAAGCCGCATCGTCACCGATGGCGAGTGCCGCAACCTGATCCTGCGGGTCGACCGTGATGCCCTGGAGACGCAACTGCAACGCCTGCTCGGCCGCAGTCTGCGGCAGTCGGTGATCTTTGATGTCAGCGTCGACCACCTGGGCGCCGGCGTCGTCAGCCTCTATCACACCCTGGACTACATCTGCCGGCTGTACGGCAGCGGCGTGGACGGTTCGCGCCTCGCCAGCGGACTGTCCGAATACCTGATGCAACTGCTGCTCACACAGCTGCCGCACAACTACTCGGAGGATCTGTTGATCGACTCGCGCGCG
This sequence comes from Pseudomonas sp. GW456-E7, assembly GCF_059424105.1. Classification (NCBI taxonomy): domain Bacteria; kingdom Pseudomonadati; phylum Pseudomonadota; class Gammaproteobacteria; order Pseudomonadales; family Pseudomonadaceae; genus Pseudomonas; species Pseudomonas sp. GW456-E7. The sequence goes on from NZ_JBWKZB010000017.1 coordinate 9,313, forward strand.
CCGCTGCCGCACCACGTGAAAAAGGCCCGTGACTACATCGAGGAACACCTCGACGAACCGATCAGCCTGACGACCTTGAGCGAACTGTGTGGCGTCTCGGTGCGCACCCTGCAAAACGGCTTCAACCAGTTCCTCCAGCAGGCGCCGGTCGAGTACATCCGCGACCGGCGCCTGGCGGTGATCCACGAGTCGCTCAAACAGGGCAGGGCCGGCGAAACCGTCACCGATATCCTGTTGCGTCACGGCATCAACAGTTTCGGGCATTTTTCCAGCGCCTATCGGCAACGCTATGGTTGCCTGCCTTCGGAAACCCTGCGGCGGCAGAAGCATTGAGACTCCTGCGCAATCCGTCAGTCGGCTGCGCAATCGGATAAGTGCGCGACGGTGCGGCTCGATAGGATCGAGTCACTGACAAAAAGGAGTATCTGCATGAATATTACTGTGCTGGGTGGCGGTCACGGCTGTTACGCCGCTGCTGTCGAAATGGCTGAAAAGGGGCACCCGACCCGCCTGTGGCGTCGAGACTCCACCGCGCTCAAGGAGCTGCTGGCCATCGGCAGCCTGACCATCAAGGACTACAAGGGCACTCGCCAGTTGTCCGTCGGCCAGCAGGGCGACAAGCTGTCGTTCACCGACGACCTGGCCGAAGCCCTGGGCGATGCGCAACTGGTGATCATCCCGCTGCCGTCGACCTCCCACGAAGACCTGGCCAGACATGTTGCGCCGCACCTGCACGACGGTCAGGTGGTGTTCCTGCCACCGGGCACCTTCGGCAGTTTCGTGTTCGCCAAGGCCATGGCCGATGCAGGCAACCGGAGCAAGGTCGCCTTCGCTGAAACCGGTACGTTGCCGTACCTGGTACGCAAGCATGGCGCCAGCGACCTGGTGATCAGCGGTTACGCCACCCGCCTGCCAACCGGCGTATTCCCCAGCGACCTGTCCGAGCATGCTTTCGCGGTACTGCGCGAGGCCTACCCGAGCGTCGAGCCGATTGAAGACGCCCTGAGTGGTGCGCTGATGAACGCAGGCCCCATCATCCATCCGCCGCTGATCATGATGAACGCCGGTCCCCTGGAGCATTTCGAGGCCTGGGACATTCACAACGAAGGTACCCAACCGTCGATCCGCCGCGTGACCAACCAGCTCGATGCCGAGCGCATGGCTGTGCGCGAAGCACTGACCTACGGCGCGCCGCACTTCCCCCTGGCCGACCACTACAACACCACCGAAGGCGATGAGTGGATGTACGGTCGCGGTGCCCACGGCAAACTGACCGACAGCGGTGACTGGCGCGAAGACATCGACCTGCAGAAGCACCGCTACATGCTTGAAGACACCCGCCTGGGCCTGTCCTTCCTGGTGTCCGTCGGCCGCTGGGCCGGTGTGCCGACTCCGGTCGCGCAGGGCCTGCTGAGCATTGCCTCGGTCGTCGCTGCACGGGATCTCTACGCCGAAGGCCGCACCCTGGAAAACCTCGGTCTGGCCAAACTGAGTCGGGCGCAGATGACCGAACTGCTGACCAAGGGCTACAACTGATGAACGCCGCGCAGCCCCAGGTCAGCGTGGTCGGCGCCGGCCGTATGGGTGAGGGCATTGCCCTGGCGTTCATCCATGCGGGCCTGCCGGTCACCCTCATCGATATAAAGGATCGCGCGGAGGATGAGCGACACGGCTACTTCGAGCGTGTGCGCAACAACATCCGCAGTGAATTGCAGATGCTGGTACGCCTTGGTGTGCTCAAGGCGGATCAGGCGGACATCGCGATAGCCCGGCTGACGGTGCAATCAAAATCCCGGGCCGCGGCGACACTGCCTCAGTGCGACCTGGTGTTCGAAGCGGTGCCGGAGGTCATCGCGGTCAAGCAGGAGACCTTCGCCTGGGTCAGCGAACATGTCCCGGCGTCGACCATCATCGCCTCGACGACGTCGACGTTTCTCGTCACCGAGTTGAGCGAAATGGTCAGCACGCCTGCGCGCTTCGTGAACGCGCACTGGCTCAATCCCGCGTACCTGATGCCGCTGGTGGAAGTCAGCCGCAGCGAAGCGACCTGCCCTCAGGTCGTCGAACGGCTGTTGCAACTGCTCAAGCGGATCGGCAAGGTGCCCGTGGTGTGCAATCCGGTGGCTGGCTACATCGTGCCGCGCATTCAGGCATTGGTGATGAACGAAGCCGCACGGATGGTGGAAGAGGGCGTGGCCAGCGCAGAAGATATCGACACCGCCGTGCGCGTCGGTTTCGGGCTGCGCTTCTCGGTACTGGGCCTGCTTGAATTCATCGACTGGGGCGGCGGCGACATTTTGTACTACGCCTCGCGCTACCTGAGTGGAGCGCTGTCACCGCGCTTCGAATCGCCACAGGTGATCGCCGACAACATGCAAAACGGCCGCAATGGCTTGCGAGATGGCCAGGGTTTCTACGACTACCGTGACATGGACGTGGAAGCCTACAAGCAGCAGCGTCTTGGCGATTTTGTCCGCAAGCTGCAATTGTCGGGGTTGACGCCAGCGTTCGATGGCGCCTTGAAGCAGGCCTGAGCCTCAGGGCCCGGATGCCGGGCCCTGACTACACGAGGTTGCAGCGGGGGCCTTCGCCCGCTCTCAGTCGATCCAATTGCGTAGCCTGAGCAGGCCAGGCGCCGGCCTGATACCAGCAGGCGATCAATAATCCCAGAAGGCCGCAATCCAGCGGAAAGCATCACCGTCGATCGCCACTCGGCCGACCGAGGGGAAGGGCAGGTGAGTGGCGACGAACAACTCGCCGCTCGCCGCCGCTTCCTGTAGCAGGCGGACTCGAACGCGAACCGATTCCTCGGGATCGTGTTCGAAGCCGTTGTGCCAGTCGGGATGGTCGAAGGCCACCGGGAACAGGGCGTCACCGGCGAAGGTCAGGCGCTCGCCGCCGGAGGTCACGTAGACCACGCAGTGCCCGGGCGTGTGGCCGCCGGTGAGTTTGGCGACCACCCCCGGTGCCACTTCATGCTCATCCTCGAAGATGTGCAGCTTGCTGTGGTACTGCTCCATGAACTGGTTGGCGGTTCTGCGCAGGACGTCCGGCACCGGTTGGGGCATCGAGGTCTGGGAGAAATCGGGGGTTGTCCAGAAGTCGACTTCGGTGGCCGTGACGTGGATGCGCACGTCGGGACGCAGGCGGTTCTTCACCTCATCGACGAGCAGCCCGCCGATATGGTCCATGTGCATGTGGGTGATCACCACGTCGGTGATGGACGCGAGGTCGATACCGGCGGCCTCCAGTCGCTTGGGGAACTGCCCGGCTCGCGGAAAACCGGGGAACTGGCCGCCCAACCCGGCGTCAACCAGGACGGTCTGCTCGCCGCTGCGTACCACCAGCACGTTCAGTGCCCAGTCGAACATGTCCGGCCCGAGGTACATGTCCTTGAACCAGGCCGCGCGGGCAGCCGGGTCGGCGTTGGTGGACATGGTCTCGGTCGGCAGCGGCAGCACGCCATCGCTGACCACCAGAACGTCAATCTCGCCGAGCCGCAGTGCGTAGCGCGAAGGCACCAGTTCCTCGGCATCCGCTTGCTGCCGGGGGAAGGATTTCAGAGGCATGGTCATGGTCGTTCTCCTATTGCTTGTGTCGAATACATCAGGCGAATGTCGCTCTCGCGACGGCAGGAAAATGCCGCGAGGTGTTCAGGCCACCGGGATCATGGGATCGGCTGCGGCCAGGGCGGTGCGCCGGTCGGCGGCCGGGGGGTAGATCCACAGGGTGTTGATCTGCGTCTTGAGTTCCTTGGCTTCTGCCTTCACCAGCTTCAGCTGACGATCCCAACCTTCGGTGTACACCGCGCCCCAGGCACCCAGGTCCAGGCAGGTCACGTATTTGGGCTGGCGGTAGAGGGTCGGGGGCACGCCCAGCAGGTCGGCGGCGGCGTTGTTGCCGGCGTGGCGGCCCAGGCTGATCGCGTGCTGGCAGGACATCGCGGCGAAATTGCCGATATCGTCGGTGGCCGCGTAGGCCACATCGCCTGCGGCGAACACCTTGCCCTGGCCACGGACCTTCAGGTTGCCGTCAACGTGCAGACGGCCCTGGCCATCGCGCTCGCCAGTGAGCTGTTCGGTGAGGGCACTGGCGCGGAAACCGACGGTCCAGATCACCGTGTGGCTTTCGATGTGTCGGCCATCGGCGAGGGTTACGCCGTTGGCGTCTACCGAAGCGACCGTTGCGCCGGTGATCCACTCGATGCCCAGCGCTTCGGAGGCCTCGACGATGGAAGGACGAATGCCGTCGCCCATGGCGGCGGCGATGCGCTCACCGCGATCGACGATTATCACTCGTACGTCCTGGTCTGCACCCAGCACGGCGCGCAGGCGGGCAGGCATTTCGGTGGCTGTCTCGATGCCGGTGAAGCCGCCACCGGCGACCACTACCGTGTTGCGGGCGCGGCTGGCAGGCTGTTTGCCGAGCGACATCAGGTGACGCTCCAGGCGTGCGGCAGACTCGATCTGGTCAACGTCGAAGGCGTGCTCGTTCAGGCCCGGCACCGGGGGGCGTGACAACTGGCTGCCGGAGGCCAGCACCAGCCTGTCGTAGGTCAATTCGGCAGGGCGGCCGGCCTCGTCGCGGTAGCCGACGCGGCCGGTTTGCTCGTCGATGCGTTCAGCGGTGCCTTTGACGAAGCGCACGTTCACCGCGTCGAGCAGGGCATCCAGCGGGGCGAACATGCTATGCACATCGGCTTCATAGAAGCGCGGGCGAATGCGCAGTTCGGCTTGCGGCGCCAGCAGGGTGATCTCCACATCCTGGCGGTCATGCATGTCCAGCAGGCGGGCGGCGCTCAAGGCACTCCACAGACCGCCGAACCCCGCACCAATAACCAGAAGTTGCTGTTTCATGATGTGCTCCTGACTCGAATGAATGAAACTTGAAGCAGTGGCCTCAAGCTCGGCGTGACAATGAAGGGTCGCCACGAAATACAAGCGGCGTTGTTCTGTTTCCAGTCGTCCGCTGTGGATTCATGCTATGGGAGCGAACTTCGAGGTGCACTTCTCCATCGGTGTGCGGGAATTACGCATCCGTTGAAGAAAGTTATACGAAGGTATCGGTCGGGAAACTGGCCAGGGTATTCAGTGCGCTTGTCGCAAGGCGGCTTCGACACAAGCCAGTAACTGTTCGGCTGCGAATGGTTTGGGCAGGCAGGCAATCACCCCGGGCAAACCCGAAGTGATGCGCGGATTCTCGCCCGGGTAGGCGGTGATGAAGATCACCGGGACGTGCAGGCCGCGGGCGCGCAATGCCTCGTACAGCTCAACGCCACACATGCCGGGCATCTGGATGTCGGAGATCAGACAATGGGCATTCGCCGGACCGTCGGAGTCGAGGAACTCGCGGGCCCCGTCGTAGGTGCGCGCCTGGTAGCCAGAGGCGCGTAGAAGGCCTTCCAGGGCAGTGCGAATGGATTCGTCGTCGTCGACGACTGCAATGACAGCCCTGTTGCGGATTTCAGTCTGTTGCATCATGTGGGGCACTCGTGGCGGCGCCTGCCGTACTTGCAAGATACGCCGTCGCCTGAGTCGGAAAAGTATACCTAGGTATAAATGAACAAGACTTGAGTGTGGAAATCCTGACTGGAAGTCGGGTGCTCATGAGATCTGTCGCGCAAAGTTCGAGAGGAGAATACGCAGGTATAAGTTCGAGCATCCAAGGGATGCTTTCATTGGCCTCATGTACTAAAGACTCGCCCGGCTTGCCTGAATACGCTGCAATCACATCGCAGACTCCGAACACATATTCGGATGCGACGAGGCGCTGTTCGAATCCAACTTCACCAGGCGGGTGGTCAAATGAACAGAAACGATCTGCGGCATGCCGACATCAATTTGCTGGTTGTCTTCGAAACCATGATGCGTGAGCGCAACGTCACCCGGGCGGGCGAACGCCTGTTCCTGGGTCAGACCACCATCAGCAGCGCGTTGGGGCGGCTTCGTTCCATGTTCGATGATCCGCTGTTCATCCGCACCGGGCGGGTGATGGAGCCGACGGCCCGAGCCGAGGAAATCCACGCACGACTGGCGCCTGCGCTCGAAGGTATTGCCCTTGCCCTGAGTTGCAGCCAGGCGTTTGATCCGGGCACCAGCGAAGCATCCTTCCATGTCGGGCTCTCCGACGATGTCGAGTACGCGCTGCTGCCAGGGTTGATGAAACACCTGCGCATCGAAGCGCCCAACGTCACGCTGGTGGTCCATCGGGTGGATCAGTGGCAGTTGCCGCAGTTGCTGGTCAGCGGTGACATCTCCGTGGGCATCAGCCTGACCCGGGACCTGCCGGCGAGCGCCCGTTGCCGCCGTTTGCGACCCATGCAGTCGATGTTGCTGCGTGCCGACTCGGCGGTTGGGCCCGTAACGCTGGAGGAGTTCTGCCGGCGCCCGCATGTGGTGGTCTCCACGCAGGGACATGTGACCGACGATGTCGACCGCGCCCTGGCTCGCCATGGTCGTCAGCGCCGTGTGGTGCTGACGGTCCCCCAGTTCAGCGCTTTGCCCGCACTGCTGGACAGCAGCGACCTGCTGGCCATCGTGCCTGACTATGTGGCCCAGGCGATGGTCCGCCTGGAAGGGATGCGTGTCGATTACGCGCCGCTGCCCCTGTCGAGCCCGGACCTGTCCATGGCCTGGCGTGGCGCCAGCCATGCGGACCCGCGCGAGCGTTGGTTGCGCGCCTGCTTCGCGCGCTATCTGGCGCAGCAGCCGGAGCGCCCGGTGGTGCTGGCCGTGGCCTGAGGGCGGGGCTTCAGCTTTCGCGGGTGAACCGGCTGCGGTAGTCGCGCGGCGAAATCGTCAGGTGACGCTGGAAGGTGGTGCGCAGCCTTTCCTCGTCGGCGAATCCGCAGGCGCGGGCGATCTGCTCGATGTTGCGCGGCGAGGTCTCCAGCAGACGCTTCGCCGCCTCCAGGCGGAACAGTTCGATGGCCTTGGCGGGCGGGCGCCCGGTATGCCGCTTGTAGACCCGGGAGAAGTTACGCAGGCTCATCTTCGCCTGTTTCGCCAGGCGCTCCACGGTCAACTTCGGGTCGTCCAGGTTCTCGGCCAGCCACAGGTGCAATTCGTCGAACACCGAACTGTCCTGCGCCTGCATCTGCAACAGCGTGCTGTATTGCGCCTGTCCACCCGGACGCTTGAGGTACACCACCAGCTCGCGGGCCGCCTGCATGCTGACTTCCCGGCCGCAGTCCGCCTCCACCAGGGCCAGTGCCAGATCGATGCCGGCGGTCACGCCCGCCGAGGTCCATACTGCGCCCTGCTGGATGAAGATCGCGTCGGCGTCCACCTCCAGGGCGGGGAAGCGCTGTTGCAGCGCGTCGCACATGGCCCAATGGGTGGCGGCGCGGCAGCCGTCGAGCAGGCCGGCCTTGGCCAGCAGGAAGGCGCCGCTGCAGACCGAGGCCACGCGGCGTGCGGCGGGCGCTTCGCGATGTAGCCATGCCACCAGTTCGACGTGGCTGTCCAGGGTTTGGCAGATATCGGGAGCACCGGGAACGACGAGGGTATCGATGGCTGCGAGATCGAGCTCGCCAAGCGCACAGGTGTCCACCGCCAGCCCCTCGACGGTGCTCACCAGGCCGCCATCGAGACTCGCCGTGCGCAGCCGGTAGCCGGGCAACCCACGCTGGGAGAGCGCCTTGCTGGCCGCCCAGAACACTGTCTGTGCGCCACTGAGATCGAGCAGGCCCATCTGCGGGTAGGCGACGAACACCACCTCGCGCGGGCCCGTCCAGGGCTGGTGGTGTGTCGAGTGGTGCAGGGTGGTGGCGTTCGTCATGGAATCCTGCCTGTTCGAATGGCGGCTGAGCCAGGGCCTACACGGGGAGTTTTTCAAGCACACGCGGCTGGCCGTTTTTCAGGGGTTTCTGGCCTAACGCCGGCGTGCATCGGCATGCTAGCTTTGCTCGCAGCGCAAGTCATTGCGTCACCGTGTGCGTGCTGACGCCAACTCCCGAAAACACCGCCCCGGTTGCGGATGACCGTTTGGCTGGCGCATTGCTGCGGGTGTCATCATGAACTATCTTTTTTGACCTGCACACCGCCCATGATGCGGTCCCGCTAAGGAGGCAAGATGACTTCGTGGTCGAATCCCAACCCGCCGCAAAGCCCGCGGGATCCCAAGGAACCGGTGGTCTATGTGGTCGATGATGATGAGTCCATGCGTCTTGCGCTCGATGGGTTGTTGCGCTCGATCGGTCTGCAGGTCCAGACCTTCGAATCCTCTCAGGATTTCCTCGCTTTTGCCAAACGCGACGTGCCTGGTTGCCTGATCCTCGATGTGCGCCTGCGCGGCGAAAGCGGCCTGGCATTCCAGGAACAGATGGAGAAGAGCGGCGTTCGCATTCCCATCGTGTTCATGACCGGCCATGGCGACATCGCCATGACGGTCAAGGCCATGAAGGCCGGCGCGGTGGACTTCCTGGCCAAACCGTTCCGTGACCAGGACATGCTTGACGCCGTCGCCAGTGCCCTGGCCCGTGACAGCGAACGCCTGCTTGCCGAGCAGTCAGGCGCGGCCCTGCGCACCGCCTTCAAGGCGCTGACTCAAAGAGAACGCGAGGTCTTGCGCTTCGTGGTGGCGGGGTTGATGAACAAGCAGATCGCGGGGGAGCTCAACCTGAGCGAAGTGACCGTGAAGGTCCACCGCGGCCAGGTGATGAAGAAGCTGGGCGCACGTTCTGTTGCCGAGCTCGTGCGCATGGCCGAAACGCTGGGCGTCGAACCTGCGCGCCGGGCAACCTGAGCGGGGCCCGCGCCCAATAGCCAAACACGCCGCAGGCCACCCTTCCGAGCGGCACCAGAAACCTCCTGAACGGTGCCGTGCCGATGGCGAGCAGACAGCAGATCTTGTGGGACGATGGCGAGCGGGTGTTCTCCCGCGTTCAGCGCTTGGGGCAGGGCGGTGGCAGTGAGCTGCTGGTGCAGCCGTCCGCTGAACAACCGCTGCCCGCGACCCTCGACCGACTGGCTCACGAATACAGCCTCAAGGATGACCTGGACAGCACCTGGGCCCTGCAGCCACAGGCGCTGACGCGCGAAGGCGGGCAGACGCGTCTGCTGCTCGACGACCCTGGCGGCGAACCCCTGTCGCACCTGCTGCTGGCCCCTCTGGAGGTAGAGCCCTGCCTGCGCCTGGCCATCAGCATCGCCGAAGCGCTGCGCCACTTGCACCAGCGTGGCCTGGTGCACAAGGATCTCAAGCCCAATCACATCCTGGTCAATTGCCGCGACGGTCAGACACGGCTGACCGGTTTCGGCCTGACGTCCCGGTTGCCACGCGAACGACAGGCACCCGAGCCGCCGGAGACCATTGCCGGCACCCTGGCGTATATGGCGCCCGAGCAGACCGGGCGGATGAATCGCTCCATCGACTCGCGCAGCGATCTCTACGCCTTCGGCATCACCCTCTACCAGATGCTCACCGGCGTCCTGCCGTTCAGCGCCAATGACCCGATGGAGTGGGTGCACTGCCACATCGCGCGCAAGCCGCTGCCACCCTGCGAGCGGGTGTCCGGTGTGCCGCTCATGCTGTCGCAGGTCGTCATGAAACTGTTGGCCAAGACTGCCGAAGAGCGTTACCAGAGCGCCGCGGGGGTCGAGCACGACCTTCGCCGGTGCGTGGCCGACTGGCAGCGCGATGGGCGCATCGAAGCATTTTCGCTGGACGAGCAGGGCGCGACTGACAGGTTGCTGGTCCCCGAGAAACTCTACGGTCGCGAGCGCGAGGTGCAAATCCTGGTCGAGGCCTTCTCGCGCATCGTCAATAGCAGCGCTCCGGAGCTGGTGCTGGTGTCCGGGTACTCCGGAATCGGCAAGTCCTCGGTGGTCAACGAACTGCACAAGGTACTGGTGCCGCCACGCGGGCTGTTCGCGTCCGGCAAGTTCGACCAGTACAAGCGCGACATCCCCTACTCGACGCTGGTGCAAGCCTTCCAGGGCCTGGTCCGCACGCTGCTGGGCAAGAGCGACGAGGTGCTGGCTGACTGGCGCAGCACGTTGCTGGAGGCGCTGGACCCCAACGCCCGGCTGATGACCGACCTGATACCGGAGTTGAAGCTGATCATCGGCGAGCCGGCGCCGGTGCCGGAGCTGGAACCGCAACAGGCGCAGCGGCGTTTCCTGCTGGTGTTTCGCCGATTCATCGGTGTCTTCGCCCGCGCGGATCACCCCCTGGCGCTGTTCCTCGATGACCTGCAATGGCTGGACGCGGCGACCCTCGACCTGCTCGAAGACCTGCTGACCCATTCGGAACTGCGCCACCTGATGCTGGTGGGCGCTTACCGAGACAACGAGGTGGATGCCAGCCATCCGCTGACCCGCAAGCTCCAGTCCATTCGCCATGCCGGCGTGCGCGTCGATGAGATCAGGTTGCTACCGCTGGCTCGGGCGCACATTGAACAGCTGATCGCCGAGGCGCTGCGTTGCCCTCCACCCGGCATCGTGGCCCTGGCCCGGCTGGTGCAGGACAAGACTGCTGGCAACCCGTTCTTCGTCATCCAGTTTCTTCAGGCCCTGGCCGAGGAGGAGCTGCTGAGCTACGACCATACGGTGCGCCGGTGGCGCTGGGAACCGGAGCGTATCCATGCCAAGGGCTACACCGACAACGTCGTCGATCTCATGGTCGGCAAGCTCGCGCGCTTGCCAGCGGAGACCCGGCAGGCGCTTCAGCAGTTGGCGTGCCTGGGCAGCGTGGCGCAGATCGACACCCTGGCTAGCGTGCTGGACCTGACGCCGGTTCGGGTCCATGGGGTGCTGTGGGCGGCGGTGCGCCAGGAGTTGGTTGTGCAACTGGAGGGTGCCTGTGCGTTCGCCCACGACCGTATCCATGAAGCCGCTTATTCGCTGATCGCTGACACATCCCGGGCCGAGGCGCACTTGCGGATTGGCCGGATCCTGGCGGCGCAGACGCCAACGGAGCGGCGCGAGGAGGCCATCTTCGAGATCGTCGGCCAACTGAACCGTGGCGCCAGTCTGATGAACGCGCGCGGTGAGCGTGAGCAACTGGCCGAGTTCAACCTGCTGGCCGGCCAGCGCGCCAAGGCTTCCACTGCCTATGCCTCGGCGCTGGCATATCTGGGAGCCGGCGCGGAGTTGCTCGACGAGGATGGCTGGGAGCGCCGCCACGAACTGCGCTTCGCCCTGGAGCTCAACCGCGCGGAGTGCGAGTTTCTGACCGGTCAACTGGCGCTGGCCGACGAACGCCTCACCGCATTGGCGGAGCGCGCCACGACCACGGTGCATCGCGCGGCGGTGGCCTGCCTGCAAATGGACGTCTGCCTGCTGCTCGATCGCAGTGACCGCGCGGTAGGTGTGTGCCTGGCCTATTTGCGCCAGGTCGGTATCGATTGGTCATCCCACCCGGACGACGAGGAGGTGCGCCGCGAGTACGAGCAGATCTGGATACAGCTGGGCGAGCGCAGCATCGAGCAGCTCATCGATCTGCCGCTGATGGAGGACGCGGCCTCGCTGGTCACCCTCGACGCCTTGAGCAAGCTGTTCGCACCGGCTCTGCAGACCGACGCCAACCTGGCCTGCCTGACCATCTGCAAGGCGGTCAGCCTGAGTATGGAGCGCGGCAATTGCGACGCTTCCTGTGTGCTTTATGCCAACGTCGGGCGGGTGGCCGGTCGGCGCTTCGGCGACTATCAGGCGGGCTACCGATTCGGCCGTCTGGGCTGCGAATTGGTCGACCGGCGTGGCCTGAAACGCTTCGAGGCGAGCACCTACCTGTGTTTCTCGATGTTCGTTGCGCGCTGGATGAGACCGGTGCGCGAGTGCCGGGAATTGCTGCATCGCGCCTTCGTCGCGGCCAACCGGGTCGGCGACCTGCCTTATGGCGCCTATGCCGGTAATGGCCTCATCTCCGACCTCCTGTTCATCGGCGAACCGCTGCAGGAAGTACAGGGCGAAGCCGAGCACGGCCTGGCCTACGCGCAGAAGGTGCACTTCGGTCTGGTCATCGACTTCATCAGCACCCAGCTGGCGTTGATCCGCATGCTGCGGGGACAGACTCCGGTGTTTGGCTGCTTCGACGATGGCCAGTTCGATGAAGCGCGCTTCGAGGCGCACCTGGGCAGCACGCCGGACCTGGCGCTGGCAGCGTGCAAGTACTGGGTGCGCAAACTGCAGGCACGCTACCTGGCCGGTGACTACGCGGTGGCGGCAGACTGCGCGGCGCAGGCCAAGGCGCTGATGTGGATCGCTTCGTCATTCTTCGAGGAAGCCGAGTACCACTTCTACGCGGCACTGACCCTGGCCGCCCGTTTTGATCCCGACTCCACCGGGGAGCCGGCTGCGCAACTGCAGGCTTTGGCCGAGCACCACGGCCTGCTGCAAGTCTGGGCGCAGCAGTGCGCGGAAACCTTCGCTTGCCGGGTTGCACTGGTGGGCGCCGAAATCGCACGCATCGAGGGGCGTCTGGTCGAGGCGCAAATGCTTTACGAGCAGTCCATTCAGTTGGCGCAGGATAGCGGCTTCGTCCATCTGGAAGCGCTGGCCAACGAGCTCGCGGCGCGCTTCTACGGCGCGCGCGGCCTCGGCAAGATCGCCCGGCTGTACCTGCAGGATGCTCGCTATGGCTACCTGCGCTGGGGCGCCGACGGCAAGGTCCGGCAGTTGGAGGGACGCCACCGGCACCTGCGCAACGAGGAGCCGGCACCCGGCCCGACCACTACCATCGCTACTCCGGTGGAGCACCTGGACCTGGCCACGGTGCTCAAGGTCTCCCAGGCGGCCTCGGGAGAGATCGTCCTCGAAAAGTTGATCGACATGGTCATGCGCACGGCCATCGAGCAGGCCGGCGCGGAGCGTGGCTTGCTCATTCTCGCCGAGGCCGGCGAACCGCGCATCGCGGCGGAAGCCGACACCGGTAATGGCACCACACAGCTGCGCGACGGGCCGGTGAGCGCGGCTGCGCTGGCGGAGTCGGTGCTCTACCAGGTGCTGCGAACCGGGGAGAACCTGTGCCTGGAGGACGCTTCGACCGATCCCGCGTTCGCTGCGGACCTCTACATCCACCAGCGCGGGGCGCGGTCGATTCTGTGCCTGCCGCTGATGAATCAGGCCAAGCTCACCGGCGCGCTCTACCTGGAGAACAATCTCGTGGCCGGCGCGTTCAGCCCGGCGCGAATCGCCGTTTTGCGGCTGCTGGCGTCGCAGGCGGCGATCTCGCTGGAGAACGCGCGCCTGTACCGCGATGTGGCCGAACGCGAGGCGAAGATCCGCCGACTGGTGGACGCCAATATCATCGGCATCATCGTCTGGAGTACCAATGGCGAGATCATCGAGGCCAACGATGCCTTCCTGCGCATGGTTGGCTACGAGCGCGACGACCTGGTTTCCGGGCGTGTACGCTGGCACGACATGACCCCGCCGGAGCGGCGCGCGGAAAGCGAAGAGGCCCTCGCCACGGCCGTGCGCACCGGCCGTGCACGCCCCTTCGAAAAGGAATACATCCGCAAGGACGGCTGCCGCCTGCCGGTGATCGTCGGCCTGGCTGCCTTCGAGGCCAGCGTGCAGGAAGGGGTGGCCTTCGTGCTCGACCTCACCGAACGCAAGCAGGCCGAGGAGCAGGTCCGCGAGGGCGAGCGGCGCTACCGCGAGGTGCAGACGGAACTGGCCCATGCCAACCGTGTAGCCACCATGGGGCAACTGGCGGCGTCCATCGCCCACGAGGTGAACCAGCCGATCGCCGCCACTGTGACCAATGCCAACGCCGCCTTGCGCTGGCTGGACGCGCAACCGCCGGAACTGGGCGAGGTGAGCCAGGGGCTGGGGCGCATCATCAAGGATGCCAATCGTGCAGCGGATGTGCTGGGGCGCATTCGTGAGCTGATCCGCAAGACGCCGCCGCAGAAGCAGCCGGTGGACGTCAACGCGGCGGTGCGCGAGATGGTCGAGTTCACCCGCGGCGAAGCCGTCAAGCATGGCGCTGTGGTGCGTACACGACTCGCCGACGGTTTGCCGCAGGTGAATGCAGACCGGGTGGAGCTGCAGCAGGTGCTGCTCAACCTGATCATCAATGCCCTCGAGGCCATGGGTGGCGTGCCCGATGGGGAGCGCCACCTGCTCATCAGCACCGGGCACGAGCCGGACGGAATGCGGGTGACGGTCGGCGACAGCGGGCCAGGGTTCGCCGCGGAGAGCGCCGAGCGGGTCTTCGCGCCGTTCTACACCACCAAGGCCACCGGCCTGGGCATGGGCTTGTCGATCTGCCGCTCGATCATCGATACCCACGGCGGTCGCCTGTGGGCCAACGCGAACCTGCCGCGTGGTGCGCTGGTGCAATTCACGCTGCCGGCGCATCCCGCAACGGGCGCGGCGCTTGAGCTCGAGTGACGTGATTCGGGGGAAAAGGTCCGGAGCAGCAGCCTCCGGACCTTTTTGCCTGCAACTGCACTGCGTTACGACGGTCGATCCATCAGCCCTGGATGAACGCCAGCAGGTCCGCATTGATGATGTCGGCATGGGTGGTGCACATGCCATGGGGCAGGCCCGGGTAGGTTTTCAGCGTTCCGTGCTTGAGCAGCTTGATGGTCAGCCGCGCCGAGTCATCGATGGGGACGATCTGATCGTCTTCACCATGCAGGACCAGGGTTGGCACCTCGATCATCTTCAGATCCTCGGTGAAGTCGGTTTCCGAAAAGGCCTTGATGCAATCGTATTGCGCCTTGGCGCCGCCATCCATGCCCTGGCGCCACCAGTTGTCGATCACCGCTTCGGATACCTTGGCATCCGGCCGGTTGAAGCCGTAGAAGGGTCCGGCGGCCACGTCCCGGTAGAACTTCGCGCGGCTCGCCGCAAGCGCCTCGCGGAAGCCGTCGAACACTTTCAGTGGCAGGCCGCCCGGGTTCTTGTCCGTGCGCAGCATGATGGGCGGCACGGCACCGATCAGCACCGCCTTGGCGACACGACCACCGCCACCATGGCGCGCGACGTAGCGGGCCGCTTCGCCGCCACCGGTGGAGTGGCCGATGTGCACGGCGCCCTTGAGGTCGAGGTGGGCTGCCAGCTCCGCAAAATCGGCGGCATAGGTGTCCATATCATTGCCCACGGCGGACTGGCTGGAGCGGCCATGACCGCGCCGGTCGTGGGCGATCACGCGATAGCCCCTGCCGAGGAAGAACAGCATCTGGTTATCCCAGTCGTCGCCGGACAACGGCCAGCCGTGATGGAACACGATGGGTTGGCCGGTGCCCCAGTCCTTGTAGAAAAGACGCGTGCCGTCCTTGAGCGTGAGGTATCCCGAGCCCTGATCCCGGCGGCGTGAACCGCCACTCGCTGGCGTTTGGGGTGTGCTCGATTGACCCGCCAGGGCAGGCACGGCCACTGCCAGTGCGGCAGCCGCCACGCCGGCGTTCATCAGGGCGCGGCGGGTGGTTCCTTTGGTTTCGTCGGTCATGGTGAATGCTCTCGTCTGGGTACCGCTGTTGCGGCGAATGAGGACCGGTACGACCGGTCTCGCGAAGTGCGCAAGGCTTTTCGCATTGAGGCCGAAGTACCGGTCCGCAAACCCTATTCCCAGGCAATAGCCCGCACCATCGTCCATGGGTATCGCGCAACCATACTTAGGTTTCGTGGATGGCTGGATCAGCCGCCTCGTCCATGCGCTTGCGGGCTATTGCGGCATGAGTCTGATTTATCCGGGACCTTGCGGATCAGGCGGTAAAGCCGAACAGGCGTTTTGGGGTCTCCCACAGTATCTGGTGGCGGTCGCTGGCATTCGGGAACATCTCGCCGAAGTTTGTCAGGACGGTGCCCAACTCCATGTTTTGGTGTGCGCGCAAGAACGGCCAATCCGTGCCCCACATACAGTTTTCGGCAGTGAACGCCTGCAGCAGTGCCAGTTGGTATGGCTTGGCATCGTCAAAGGGGTAGCTCTCCCTGGAGTATTGCGACAGCCCGGAGAGTTTGACGAAGGTGCGTCCGTTTCCGGCCAGCGACAGCAATGCCTGGAAAGCCGGCTGTTGCAAGCCGGCACGGGCATCGGGCCGGCCGGAGTGGTCGATCAGCAGCCGGGACTGTGTGCGCTGCAGCAGCGGCAACAGCGCAAGCAACTGATCGTCCTTGACCTGGATCTGGGCATACAGGTCCAGATCGGCCAAGCGTCCCATCAGGGTGTCGATCTTCAGAAAGCGCTCAGGACCCAGCAGCGCAGCATTGAGCGCCACACCGACGACACCCTGCGCCTTGTACTGCGCGAGCGTCTCGCTGGAGATGTCGCTCGGCACCACGACCACACCTTTATGGCGGCCTTTGCCATGAGCCAGCGTGTCCAATAGACAACGGTTGTCGTAGCCATAGGCAGAGGTCGGTTGCACGATCACTGAATGGCGTATCCCATAGGCCTGCATGACCTGTTCGTAATACGCCGCAGGGCCGACCTCAGGGCCTGCCGGCTGGTAGGTAGAGTCAGCGGGATAGGGATATTGGACAGGGTCGATCACATGATGGTGGCAATCGATCTTGGGTTGCGACAGCAGACTGAGTAGTTGGGAATCCATAACCGTACCTGGCGATTGATCGGTGCCTTCATTGTCTGCGCGCTGCATGGTGCTGTTGCGTGAGGCCTGGCTCAGGACCGGCATGCCAAGCGCGGCGCTGGCGCTGAGCACGACGGAGCTTTTTTTGAGCAGCGAGCGGCGGGACAAGCCCGTGTCATCGAGACGTGTGGTCATGTTCAAACCCTTGTTTTTAGTGTGTGCAGCTACAGAGCGTCCATTACTGCTACCGCCGTCAAGGCAGTGGCGTCGACCTTAAGGCAAGCGCTTCCCAAGCGTCCTCTGTGAAGTCGTTAAGCAGGTATCGGTTTTTGTTATGGGCTTTTCCATCTGACTGGGCTCCTGGGCGCTTTAAATCCTCCGATAAGAAAAACAGATACCCGATTAAGGATTTCCCAGAGGCGGCGCAGACAGCCGCGGCTTTAAAGTCACGCCCAGCGTTCGGCTGTCGGGCGGCCTCAGGCCTGCAGCGATCACCAGGCCGTTCGGTATCTCTACAACAATAAGAAGGTGAAAACATGAGTCACGAAACGGTCGACATCAAGGCGTGGATCGACAACCGACCAGTTGCCGGGTACCAGTGGCTGATCATGAGCCTGTGCTTCTTCATTGTTCTATTCGATGGGCTCGATGTGGCGGTCATGGGTTTTATCGCGCCTTCACTGATTCAGGAGTGGGGGTTGTCCAAGGCGGCATTTGGCCCGGTCATGAGTGCCGGGATGATCGGGCTCGCCATCGGCGCCCTGACCGCCGGCCCTTACGCTGATCGTGTGGGGCGCAAGAAAGTGCTGCTGTTGGCGGTGACAGGGTTCAGTGTCTTGAGCCTGGCGTGTGCGTTTGCGCGTAACCCCTATGAGCTGGCGGCCTTGCGGTTATTGACCGGTGTGGCCCTGGGCGCCGCGATGCCCAACACCACCACGCTGCTTGCCGAATACTTGCCAGAGCGCAATCGTTCGCTGTTCATCACCATCATGTTTACCGGGTTCAACATGGGGTCGGGGCTGGGTGGCTTGTTGGCAGCCTGGCTGATTCCCCTGTACGGCTGGAAATCGGTGTTGCTCGCCGGTGGCATTCTGCCAATGGTGCTGCTGCCTTTCCTCTGGTTGTTGCTGCCTGAGTCCGCACGATTCCTGGCAGCGCGCAATGCGCCAGCGGCCCAGATCGCCAAAGTACTGAACAAGCTGGGGGGCAAGTTTTCGGCAACCACGAACTTCACCCTCGCCGAACCCCAGGCCCAGCACAAGGCGCCGGTGCGCATGCTGTTCACCGAACGTTATCGGGCCGGCACCCTGGCGTTGTGGCTGACCTATTTCATGGGCCTGCTGGTGATCTACCTGACCATGGGCTGGATGCCGACCCTGTTGCGCGAAGGCGGTCTGTCCATCGAGCGTGCTGCCACCATCACCGGCCTGTTCCAGATCGGCGGTACGGTCGGGGCGATCGTGGTGGGCTGGATCATGGACCGACGCAATCCGAACGGCGTGATCGCCACCTCCTATGCACTCGGTGGCGTGTTTATCCTGCTGCTGGGGGCCTTCAGCCTGGAGTCGAGCCTGCTGGCGCTTGGCGTGATCGCCGCCGGTTTCTGCATGAGCGGCGCGCAGACTGGCCTCAATGCGTTTGCCCCTGGTTATTACCCGACGGATTTCCGTGCAACGGGCGTGAGCTGGATGCTCGGCATCGGTCGTTTCGGCGGTATCTTTGGCTCTCTCATCGGTGGTGCGGTGCTCAGTCTCGGGTTGGGCCTGCCGTTGCTGTTTGCACTGTTGAGCGTGCCGGCCTTCATCGCCGCCCTGGCGATCCTGGCCAACGGTCTTGCACGGCGCCGGGTCAGCCGGGCGCTGCTGGCGCAATAAACTTTTTCGAACACAGGAACTCATCATGGCACGCATCATCGGTGGCCTCGCTGTCTCCCATACACCTACCATCGGCTTCGCTGTCGATCACGATAAACAGAATGAAGCGGCCTGGGCGCCGATTTTCGAAGGCTTCGAACCGATCAAGGTGTGGTTGAAGGAGCAACAGCCGGACGTGCTGTTCTACATCTTCAACGACCATGTGACGTCGTTCTTCTTCGACCACTATGGCGCGTTCTCCCTCGGTGTCGATGAGCGTTACGAGGTCGCCGACGAAGGCGGCAATCCGCGCTCGCTGCCCGCAGTGGGCGGGCATGCCGCGCTGTCGCGACACATTGGGCAAAGCCTGATGGCCGACGAGTTCGACATGAGCTTCTTCCGCGACAAGCCGCTGGACCACGGGTTCTTCTCGCCGATGTCGGCGCTGTTGCCCTGTGATCCGGCGTGGCCGGTGCAAATCGTGCCACTGCAGGTGGGGGTGTTGCAGTTCCCGATCCCCAGTGCATTGCGCTGCTACAAGTTGGGCCAGGCCCTGCGTCGGGCGATTGAAAGCTATCCCGAAGACCTGAAGGTAGCCATTGTCGCCACCGGCGGCGTGTCCCATCAGGTGCATGGCGAGCGTTGCGGTTTCAACAACCCGCAGTGGGATGAGCAGTTCATCGATTTGCTGGTCAACGACCCGCAGCGCCTGACCGAGATGACCCACGCCGAATACGCCACCCTGGGCGGGATGGAAGGCTCGGAGGTGATCACCTGGCTGATCATGCGTGGTGCGTTGTCGGCCACGGTGAAAAATCTGCATCAGGACTATTACCTGCCCTCCATGACCGGTATCGCGACCCTGTTGCTGGAAAACCAGGACCGTGCAGTACCTGCCGAGGTCAATGCACGCCACCTGCAGCATATGCAGCACCAGTTGGCCGGCATCGAAAAACTCGAAGGCACCTATCCATTCACCCTGGAGCGCAGCGCCAAGGGTTATCGCCTGAACAAGTTCCTGCATCGCATGATCGAGCCGCAGTGGCGCCAGCGTTTTCTCGAAGCGCCGGAAGCGTTGTTCGACGAAGGGGGCCTTAGCGACGAGGAACGGGATCTGTTGCGCCGTCGTGACTGGCGCGGGCTGATCCAGTACGGGGCGATCTTCTTCGTGCTGGAGAAACTCGCGGCGGTACTCGGGATTCCCAACTTGCAGGTCTATGCCGCCATGCGTGGGCAGAGCCTGGAAGCGTTCATGAAGACCCGGAACCAGCAGGTGCTCTACTCGGTGGCGGGTAAAGGCCCGCGCTGATCATCAGCGGTTAGTGCAGCGGCTCGTCCCGGGCCGCTATCCATTCTTTTCCTATTGATCTTGCTGTGCCCGGATATTGCGGGCGCAGGGCATTTCCTTACCCAAAAATCGGAAAAACAATAACAATGAAAAACACCGTTGATCACCGATTCGTCTGTTCCCTGGCTGTTGCCTGTGCACTCCCGTTGCAAGCGTCTGCTGCAGGCTTCGTCGAAGATGCCAGCGCCAACCTGAACCTGCGCAACTTCTACATCAACCGCAACTTCACCAACCCGGCCTACCCGCAAGGCAAGGCCGAAGAGTGGACCCAGAATTTCATTCTCGACGTCCGCTCCGGCTTTACCCAAGGCCCGGTGGGCTTCGGGGTGGATGCGCTGGGGCTCTACTCGGTCAAGCTCGATGGCGGCAAGGGCACCGGCGGCACTCAGCTGTTGCCGATCCATGGCGATGGGCGTCCCGCCGAGGATTTCGGTCGCCTGGCGGTGGCCGGGAAAATGAAAGTGAGCAAGACCGAACTGAAGGTCGGGGAGTGGATGCCGGTGTTGCCGATCCTGCGTTCCGACGACGGTCGTTCGTTGCCGCAAACCTTTCGTGGTGGCCAGGTCACTTCGCAAGAGATCGACGGCGTGACCCTGTACGGCGGACAGTTCCGGCAGAACAGTCCACGCAACGATGCGAGCATGGAAGACATGTTCATGCAGGGTAAAACCGCGTTCACCTCTGATCGCTTCAACTTCGTCGGCGGCGAATATAGCTTCAACGACAAACGCACGATGATCGGGCTGTGGAACGCCGAGCTCAAGGACATCTATCAGCAGCAATACCTGCAACTGGTCCACAGTCAGCCCCTGGGTGACTGGACGCTGGGCGCCAACCTCGGCTACTTCTGGGGCAGTGAAGATGGCAGTGCCCGTGCCGGCGACCTGGACAACCGTACCGTCTCGGCGCTGTTATCGGCCCGGTATGGCGGCAACACCTTCTACGTCGGTCTGCAAAAACTCACCGGCGATGATGTGTGGATGCGAGTCAACGGCACCAGCGGCGGTACCCTGGCCAATGACAGCTACAACAGCAGCTACGATAACGCCCGGGAGAAGTCCTGGCAGTTGCGCCACGACTACAACTTCGTCGCCCTCGGCATTCCCGGCCTGACCCTGATGAACCGCTACATCAGCGGCGATAACGTGCACACCGGCGCGATCACCGACGGCAAGGAGTGGGGGCGTGAGTCAGAACTGGCCTACACGGTGCAGAGCGGTCCGCTGAAAAGCCTCAACGTCAAATGGCGCAACTCGAGTATTCGCAAGAGCTTCAGCAGCAATGAGTTCGATGAGAACCGGGTGATCGTCAGCTATCCGATCAGCCTGCTGTAAAATCAAAAGATCGCAGCCTGCGGCAGCGCCTACCAATATTCACATATCCCTGTAGGAGCTGCCGCAGGCTGCGATCTTTTATTCCTGCGCTGCCTGTTCGCGGATCACCCGGCGAATCATGTCCATCAGGGCCTGGGCCACCGGGGAGTGCAGGCAGCCATTGCGATAAGTCAGACCGATAGCCCGGGTGGTCTGGTTCAGTTGCAGGGGCAGGATGCACAACTCGCCCGAGGCGATCTCCTGTTCCAGTTGATGGGCGGAAACGGCAGCGAGCATGTCCGAACGCAACAACAGGCCGCGAATGATCGCCATGTCGCCGCTTTCTACTACAGGCCGGGGCGGCGCAATGCCGAACCGGGTGAAACACTCATCGAGCATTTGCCGGGCCGGCGAGCCGGCGCGAGGCAGCACCCATCGGGCGGCGCTCAGTTCATCGTGCGCCACGGCTGTCGAACAGAGCGGGTGACCGTGCCGCGCCAATACCACCATGTCTTCCGTGAGCAGTGCTTCGCCGACCAGGTCGCTGGCGTAGGCCTCCGGGCGCAGGGCACCGAAGACGAAATCGACATCACCGGCACGCAGCTCTGTGGCCAGCAGATCAAACGGACTTTCGTTGGTGATCACCTGGATGCCCGGGTGTTCGGCCATCATGCGTACCATGGCTTCGGGCAATATCCGGGTGCGGCCCAAGGGCAGGGCGCCGACCTGCACCACGCCTTGCAAGGTGCCGCGCAGAGCGGTGATGTCGGTCTCGATGTGGCGCAATTCGTTCAGCGCCCGGCGGATCGCAAAGAGGATTTCGTGGCTGGCACGGGTGGGCTGCAAGCCCCGTGGCGTGCGCTCGAACAGCGGTTGGCCGCACCCGTTTTCCATCACCTTGATGGTCGAGCTGATGGCCGGCTGACTCAGGCCGAGCAGGCTGGCAACGGTCTGCATGTGCCGGGTTTCGCAGAGTTTGACGAACACTTGCAGGCGCCGGGCCTGGAACAGGTACAGCGGCTCGACCGCACGTTTATCTGCGCCATCGAGCAGTCGCGGCACACTGTCCAGCTCCGCCAGCACACGACGTGCCCGCGGCAGCAAGCGCTCACCAAAGTCGGTCAGGCGCATACCGTTGGCGTGGCGCTCGAACAGTGGCACGTCGAGCCGCGTCTCCAGCTCGGAGATCGACCGTGTGACCACCGATTGAGCGCGGTACAGCGCCACAGAGGCCCTGGAAACACTCCCGTGATCGGCCACCCGGACGAAGGCGCGGACGTGCATCAGGCTGGGCAGTTCTGTGGCTTCCATGGTGCGTGGGCTCTGAAAATAGTCATTTCGGTTGGACTATGCCGTTGCCCTGATCGAGTGGCAATAAAAAAAACGCATACCTGCAACACTTCAACGCATTACTCCTGTGGCGGGTCGCGATGCGATGCTCGTTGGAAACGCAGGAGGAGTATCCGCAATGATCGAGTCACCGAAAAATGCGCTGGTCGTCAGCGCCCACTCTGCCGATTTCGTCTGGCGCGCGGGCGGTGCCATCGCGCTGCATGCGCAACAGGGCTATGCCGTGCACATCGTCTGCCTGTCCTTCGGTGAGCGCGGCGAGTCCGCCAAGCTGTGGCGCAAGGGCCAGATGAGCGAAGAGAAAGTCAAAACCGCACGGCGTGAAGAGGCCCAGGCCGCGGCCGATATCCTGGGGGCCAGCGTTGAGTTCTTTGACATCGGCGACTACCCGATGCGTGCCGACAAGGACACCCTGTTTCGCCTGGCGGATGTGTTTCGTCGCGTCCAGCCCGAGTTCGTCCTCAGCCACTCGGTGAAAGACCCTTACAACTACGATCACCCGCTGGCCATGAACCTGACGCAAGAGGCCCGCATCATCGCCCAGGCCGAAGGCTACAGGCCGGGCGAGAAAATTGTCGGTGCGCCGCCGGTCTACAGCTTCGAGCCGCACCAGCCCGAGCAATGCGAATGGCGCCCCGATGTATTGCTGGACATCACTTCGGTTTGGGACAAGAAGTACGCGGCCATCCAGTGCATGGCCGGCCAGGAACACCTCTGGGAGTACTACACACGCGTCGCCCTGCAACGCGGTGTGCAGGCCAAGCGCAACGTTGGCATCACCTCCAGCCGCGACATTGTTTATGGCGAGGGCTACCAGAGCCTCTTCCCCCGCGTGACGGAGAACTTGGCATGAGCGAACTGATCGGAAAAACCGGTGTTGTCGTGCGCAACATCCCCAGGGCCGAGCAGGCCCTGGTCGATGAACTGGGGCGCTTCGGCGTCGCGACCATCCACGAGTCCCAGGGGCGAAAAGGCCTGCTGGCGTCTTCGATTACCCCGATTCAACGAGGGACGGTCGTCAGCGGCTCGGCCGTCACGGTGCTGGTTGCACCGGGCGATAACTGGATGTTCCATGTGGCGGTGGAGCAGTGCCGCCCCGGGGATATTCTGCTGGTTGCCCCCAGCTCGCCGTGCAGCGACGGCTACTTTGGCGACCTGCTTGCCACTTCGCTCAAGGCCCACGGCGTGCGTGCCCTGGTGATCGATGCCGGGGTGCGTGACACCCATACCTTGCGCGAGATGGGCTTCCCGGTCTGGTCCCGCGCCATCAGTGCCCAGGGCACCATCAAGGAGACCCTCGGTTCGGTCAACCTGCCGCTGGTGTGCGGCGGTCAGTTGGTCAACCCGGGCGACGTGGTGGTCGCCGATGACGATGGCGTGGTCATCGTGCGTCGGGGCGAGGTCGCGCAAGTTGTCGAAGCCAGCCGTGCCCGCGCCGACCTGGAAGAGCAGAAGGCCTTGCGCCTGGCCAGGGGCGAGTTGGGGCTGGACATCTACAACATGCGCCAACGGCTTGCGGAAAAGGGCCTGCGCTACGTCGACAGCCTCGATGAACTCGGAGACTGAACATGGGCCAGACACGTATTCCTTGCCTCTTGATGCGTGGCGGGACGTCGAAAGGCGCCTACTTCCTGGCCCACGACTTGCCCGACGAGCAAGCGCTTCGAGACCGCGTATTGCTGGCGGTCATGGGCTCGCCGGATGCGCGGCAAATCGATGGCATCGGTGGCGGCGACTCGCTGACCAGCAAGGTGGCGATCATCAAGCCCTCCGCGCGCGCCGACGCCGATGTGGACTACCTGTTCGCACAGGTGCTGGTCAATGAGCCGCGGGTCGACTACGGCCAGAACTGCGGCAACATTCTTGCCGGTGTCGGACCGTTCGCTATTGAGCGCGCACTTGTGGCCGTGACGGGTGATGTAACTCCGATACGCATTTTCATGGAGAACACCGGACAGATCGCGATTGCTCATGTGCCCACACCGAACGGCACCGTGCGCTACTGCGGCGAAGCACGCATTGACGGGGTGCCGGGCTGCGCTGCGCCGTTGGTCGTTGAGTTCAAGGACATCGCCGGGTCCAGTTGTGGTGCATTGCTGCCGACAGGCAACGTGGTCGATTTGTTCGACGGCGTTGAAGTCACCTGCGTCGACAACGGTATGCCGGTGGTGTTGATCCGCGCAGAAGACCTCGGCCTCAGCGGTCATGAACGCCCTGAACAACTGGATGCCGACAGCGAAATCAAGGCCAGACTCGAATCGATCCGGTTGCAGGCCGGGCCACCCATGAACCTTGGGGATGTCAGCCAACGCAATGTGCCCAAGATGTGCCTGATTGCGCCAGCACAAGCGGGTGGAGCACTGAGCACCCGGACCTTCATCCCCCATCGCTGCCACACCAGCATCGGTGTGTTCGGTGCGGTGAGCGTGGCGGTTGCCTGCTTGATCGAGGGCAGCGTGGCGGCAGGCGTGGCGCGTGTCGTTGGGGGCGATATCAGGCAACTCTCGGTTGAACACCCCACGGGAGAGTTCACCGTAGAGTTGCGCTTTGAACATGATCGTTTAATGAGTTGCGGCCTGATGAGAACGGCCCGATTGTTACTGGACGGGGCTGTCTGTGTCCCGCGGACGCTATGGGCAGGCAAGCAGGGCGATTAAGCGGCGTGTACAAGGGCTCCCGTAGCGTCAGACGCTTTTACTGCAAAGTCCCGAACGCCATCCAGCTCAGTCGATGGGCAGCGATATGCTCAATCTCGTTCCTTTGTCCGGTGCACTGTCGATCCTGAACTCCCCACCCAGCATGCTGATGCGTTCCTTCATGCCCACCAGCCCGAACGAGTTCAGTTTTTTGCGATCCGTCATGCCTACGCCGTTGTCCTTGATCTGCAGGTAAAGCCGACGACCCTCCCTGGAGAGTTCGATGTGCACCTGTGTCGCTTGCGCGTGTCGGGCAATGTTCGACAGTGATTCCTGCACGATGCGGAACAGCGTCGTGGCGGATTTTTCATTCAGGTCGCAACGGAAATTTTCGTCTTTCGCCGACATCGTGCAATCGATCCCGCTGCGCTGGCGGAACTCTTCAAGTTGCCACTCGATCGCGGCCTGCAATCCCAGATCGAGTACGGGTGGCCGAAGATCATTGATGATACTGCGCACACTACGGATGGCTGTATCGAGGTGATGCAGTGCATCGCTGGCCTTTTCGTTGAGCCTGGGGTGCATGGCACCGGTGCGCGCCTGCAGCATGGAGACATCGATGCGCAACGCCAGCAGACTCTGCCCAAGCTCGTCGTGGATGTCGCGAGCGATGCGCTTTCGCTCTTCTTCCTTGATGTGCTCCTGATAGGAGGCCAGCTCACGCAGCTGCCGCTTCGATTGCAGCAATTCTTCGGTCTGCATCGTCAGTTTGCGCTGTAAGTAGAACAGGTCGACAAACACCTGGATCTTGGCGCGAAGCACTTCGGCGACAATCGGCGAGAAGATGTAATCCACGGCGCCCGACGTATAGCCGCGGAAACGCTCGGAATCCGTGTCGGCCTCCGCAGTGACGAAGATAATGGGCGTATGGGCCGACTTCGGGCGGCCGTGAATGAGTGCTGCGGTTTCAAAACCGTCCATCGCCGGCATTTTCACGTCGAGCAGTATGACGGCGAAGTCGCGCTGCAATAGCAGGCGCAGCGCCTCACGTCCGGACGTCGCCGTGGCGACATCGAGGCCCATGTCGGTAATCACCGCGGCGAGCGCCGTGAGCTTGGTGGGATTGTCATCCACCAGCAACACGGAGGCTGGCACGCCATCAGGCGGGGCAGGGTGCCGCACCTGGGCGTTCTCCTTGAATACCGGAGGTTGCTTCATCGATAGAGCCATCTGCGCATCAGTGACAGCAGCTGGTCGGTATCCACCGGCTTGCTGACGTAGTCCGAGGCGCCTGCCTCGATGCACTTTTCACGGTCACCCATCATCGCCTTGGCCGTCAGCGCAATCATGGGCAGGGCTTCGAATCGTTTGAAGGTACGGATCTGGCGCATGGTTTCAAAGCCATCCATCTCGGGCATCATGATGTCCATCAGCACGATGTCGGTATCGGGCTGCTGCTGCAGCAGTTCTATGGCGGTCCGGCCGTTTTCGGCCGTGGCCACCCGCATGTTGTTGCTCTCGAGCACGCTGGTCAGGGCAAAGATATTGCGCACGTCGTCGTCGACCACCAGGGCCTTTTTGCCCTCGAGGCTGTCCGAGCCCTCATAGAGTTTTTCCAGCATCCTGCGCTGGGTCTGCGACAGCCTGTCGACGACACGGTGTAGAAACAGTGCGGTTTCGTCGAGTATGCGCTCGGGGGATTGAACGGCCTTGATCACGCCCTTGCCCAGCAGTGTCCGGAAACGCTCGTGTTGCGGCTTGGTCAGTGTCTCTGCACCGTAGACGACGATCGGCAGTTCACGCCTGGCCTGGTCTTCCTGCAACGCCTCGAGCAGCTCGATGCCGGATGCGTCGGGCAGTTCGAGATGGATTGCCATGCAGTCGTAGCGTTTCTTTGCCAGTTTCTTCAAGGCTTCAGCGCCGCTGGCGGTCGTTTCGATCTTCACGTCGGTGTTGCCGAGCAGATCGAGGATGCGGGCGCGGTTCGCTTCGTCGCCGTCGATCAGCAGCAGGTTCCTGGTGTTGCGCCCTGCGAATGCGACGATGCCGACCAGCGCATGTTGAATCTCATCGGCTGTGACTGGCTTGAGCAGATAGTCGAAAGCGCCATAGCGCAGCCCGCGTGTGCGGTCGTCAGTGCTCGAGATGATCTGGACCGGGATGTGACGCGTGGCGAAATTTCCCTTCAACTGCTCGAGCAGCAACCAGCCATCGATGTCTGTCAGGCCCGGGTCCAGCGTGATCGCGGCGGGTTTGAAGCGCTCGACAAGTTCCAGTGCATCCGCGCCACGGGTCGTGACGATAGCCCTGAACCCCTTCTGGTGCGCGGCCTCGAGCAGGATGCCGGCGAATCGGGCGTCGCCCTCGAGCATCAGCAGCACCTGGTCCCCGGGTTGGACCGACTCGCGGTCGTCGAGTATCTGTGCAGAAGGGCCTGACATAAGGTCGCGCCTGACCTGGCCAGGTACTGCCTCTGTCGCGGGTTCATCCAGCATCTGACGCTGGGCATCCTGTGTTCGCAAGGGCACGTACAGCGCAAAAGTACTGCCCTTGCCGATCTCACCGGGGATCAGCCGCAGCTCACCGCCCAGCCGGTGTGCGAGCTCGCGGCTGATCGACAGGCCGAGGCCGGTGCCACCGTATTTTCGTGAGGTTCCGGTATCGGCTTGCTGGAACGCCTCGAAGATCAGCGTCTGCTTGCCGGCCGATACGCCGATGCCGGTGTCGGTGACCACGAAGGCGACCACCGCATCGGCGCGATTCAGTTCGCTGTGATCCACACTCCACCCGGACACAACGGGCTCGATGCTGATCTTGACGCTGCCTTGTTCCGTGAACTTGAAGGCGTTGGACAGCAGGTTCTTGACCACCTGCAGCAGGCGCTTTTCGTCGGTCCACAAGGCGGGGGGCAGGGTAGGCGCCAGTTCGATCGTGAAGGTCAGGCCGCGGCTTTCGGCGACCGGGCGGAAGGTGCGTTCGATCTGGTCGTGCAGATCGGCGAACAGCGCTTCATTCAGATCCAGTGTGACCGTACCCGACTCGATCTTGGACAGGTAGAGAATCTCGTCGATCAGCTCCAGCAGGTCTTTGCCCGCGCTGCGGATGGTCTTGGCATATTCGACCTGCCTGGGGGTGAGATTGTGTTCCGCGTTGTCGCTGAGCTGGCGGGCCAGGATTAGCAAGCTGTTCAATGGCGTTCTGAGTTCATGGGACATACTGGAGAGGAATTCGGATTTGTACTTCGAGGTCAGCGTCAGCTGCTCCGCCTTCTCCTCCAGCGACAGCTTGGTGATTTCGACTTCGCGGTTCTTGCGCTCGACTTCGGCTTTCTGCTCCGCCAGCAGTCCGGCCTTGTCCTCCAGCTCCTCGTTGGTCTGTCTCAATTCCTCCTGTTGCCTTTGCAGTTCGTGCGCCAGCGATTGCGACTGCTTGAGCAGTTCTTCGGTACGCATATTGGCTTCGATCGTGTTGAGCACGATACCGATCGATTCGGCCAGCTGATCAAGGAAGGTTTGATGAATGATGCTGTAGCGCGTGAACGAAGCCATTTCGACGACGGCCTTGACCTTGTTCTCGAACAGGATCGGCAACACGATGATATTCAGCGGGGCGGCAGCACCGAGTCCCGATGAAATCGCGACGTAATCGGCCGGTACATCGGTCAGCAGGATGCGCCGCTTCTCGTAGGCGCATTGCCCGACCAGGCCCTCGCCGAGCCGCCACTCATCGTTCACATTGATGTTGCCCTTGTACGCATAAGCGGACAGCAGCTTGAGTTTCGCCGGATCCGGCGGGTTCTCGTCCATCATGTAGAACACACCGTGCTGGGCGTTGATCAGCGGAGCCAGTTCAGACAGCACCATCTTGGAGACTGCCGCCAGATCGCGCTGGCCCTGCAGCAGGCGGTTGAATTTCGCCAGATTGCTCTTGAGCCAGTCCTGCTCCGCGTTTTGCCGCGTGGTCTCGCGCAGGTTGCGGATCATCTCGTTGACGTTGTCCTTGAGTTCCGCCACTTCACCCTTTGCTTCCACCTCCACGTAACGGGTCAGATCGCCCTTGGTCACGGCCGTCGCCACATCGGCAATTGCACGCACCTGGTTGGTCAGGTTGGCCGCCAGACCGTTGACGTTGTCCGTCAGGTCGCGCCAGGTGCCGGCAGCACCCGGCACGTGGGCCTGGCCCCCCAGCTTGCCCTCGACGCCCACTTCACGCGCCACCGAGGTCACCTGGTCGGAGAACAGCGCCAGCGTATCGGTCATACCGTTGATGGTGTCGGCCAGTTCGGCGATCTCACCCTTGGCTTCCAGTGTCAGTTTCTTCTTCATGTCGCCGTTGGCGACGGCGGTCACCACTTTCGCGATGCCTCGCACCTGGCTGGTCAGGTTGGCCGCCATGAAGTTCACGTTTTCGGTCAGATCCCTCCAGGTGCCGGACACGCCTTGCACCTGTGCCTGCCCCCCGAGCTTGCCTTCGGTGCCGACTTCGCGCGCCACCCGCGTCACTTCGGCGGCAAAGCTGTTGAGCTGGTCCACCATGGTGTTGATGGTGTTCTTCAGCTCCATGATTTCGCCCTTGGCTTCCACGGTGATCTTGCGCCCCAGGTTGCCTTTGGCCACCGCCGTCGTCACGTCGGCGATGTTACGCACCTGATTGGTCAGGTTGGCCGCCATGCTGTTGACCGAGTCGGTCAAGTCTTTCCAGGTGCCACCGACGCCCGTCACCTTGGCCTGGCCGCCGAGTTTGCCGTCAGTCCCCACTTCGCGCGCCATGCGCGTCACTTCGTCGGCAAAGGTCGAGAGCTGGTCCACCATGGTGTTGATGGTTTCCTTGAGCTGGAGAATTTCACCTTTGGCTTCGGCTGTGATCTTGCGCGACAGATCGCCGTTGGCCACCGCCGTCGTCACGTCGGCAATGTTGCGCACCTGGGTGGTCAGGTTGGCTGCCATGCCGTTGACCGAATTGGTCAAGTCCTTCCAGGTGCCGGACACGCCGGTCACTTCGGCCTGTCCACCCAGTTTGCCTTCGGTACCGACTTCCAGCGCGACCCGTGTCACCTCCGAGGCGAAGCTGGAGAGCTGGTCGACCATGGTGTTGATGGTGTTTTTCAGTTCGAGAATCTCGCCCTTGGCTTCTACGGTAATTTTCTTGCCGAGGTCGCCGCGCGCCACCGCCGTCGTCACCTGGGCGAGGTTGCGCACCTGGGTGGTGAGGTTGGCCGCCATGCCGTTGACCGATTCGGTCAGGTCGCGCCAGGTGCCTGAGACGCCGCGCACTTCCGCCTGGCCGCCCAACTTGCCTTCGGTACCGACTTCCAGCGCCACGCGGGTCACTTCGGCCGCGAAACTCGAGAGCTGGCCGACCATGGTGTTGATGGTGTTTTTCAGCTCGAGAATCTCACCCCGGGCTTCGACGGTAATCGTCTTGCCCAGATCGCCTTTGGCCACGGCAGTGGTCACGTAAGCGATGTTGCGCATCTGGGTGGTCAGGTTGGCGGCCATGTCGTTGACGGAGTCGGTCAGGTCTTTCCAGGTGCCGGACACCCCTTTGACATTGGCCTGCCCGCCGAGAATCCCCTCAGTGCCGACTTCGCGCGCCACGCGGGTGACCTCGGAAGCGAAGGAACCCAGGCGCGTCACCATGGTGTTCACGATCTCGGCGGATTTGAGGAACTGGCCCCGCAGTTTCAGACCGTCGAGTACCGGCGGTACCTGCTGGCTCAGATTACCCTCGGCCACCGAACCAACCACGCGAATGATCTCGTTCATCGGGCTGATGAGGTCGCTGGTGAGCGCATTGCTGGAGTTGACGATCTTTTGCCACGAGCCTTTCATCATCGGCAATTGGATACGCTCATCGACCTTGCCCTGCTTGCCGATCAGTTGCGCCACGCGTTCGAATTCGGTGGTGGTCTCGGCCGCCATGTCGATGATCTCGTTGAGCGTGTCGGCGATCTTGCCCGGCATGCCGGTCCAGTCTTCCGGCATGCGCGTGGTGAAGTCACCTTTGCGCAACGACTTCAGCGCTGCCAGCAATGTCTTCATGTCCAATACTTCGATCGGTGTCGTCACTGTGGCCATGTCTTTGTCCAGTCAAAATGATGCCGCGGGCAAGGCATCACCCCTTGCCGCAAGAGCCGGCATTGCAGTGTTTACCCTGTTGAAAACTGCGCGCTGGCTTACGAAATACTAGCAAGGTTGGTGCAATGCCCCGGATCCTGGGGGAAATTGTCATCTTGCAGTGCAATCCCGACCTGCTAACGTAGAGCCCGGCAGCAGATTCAATGGCTTGCTGGCCACTGGCCGCAGGGTTGGTGTGGGAATGCATGAGCGCGCGCCTCTGGGCCGGCGGGTTCAACATCATCTGTACATCGAGACACGATACGGCCAGGGCCTTGCGGGTGCGAATGGAAAAGACCGATGACTGACCACAAAATCAGAGTCTTGCTGGTGGATGATCACAGCATCGTGCGTAGCGGTGTGCGACGCATGCTGGAGACGGCCGGCGAGATCGACGTAACGGGTGAAGCCGAGACGGCGCAAGACGCCATGCTCCTGGTCCGCGAGCAGGATTTCGACGTGGCGCTGGTCGATATTCAGCTTCCCGACAAGAACGGCCTCGAGCTTCTCAAACTCATGCGTGCGCACAAGCCCAAGCTCGCCGTTCTGATGTTGAGCATGCATTCGGTCGAGGCCTATGCGTTACGCGCAATCAAGCACGGCGCAGCGGGATACCTCACCAAGGACATTTCCGCAGCCACCCTGGTGGCGGCCGTTCGCAAGGTGGCCTCAGGCGGCAAGCACGTCAGCCCTGAGTTGGCAGAAAAACTGGTCAATGCTATTGGCAGAGGCGACGAGGCACCCCACGAAGCGCTCTCCGACCGGGAGCTTGAAGTACTGAAGCTCCTCGCTGCAGGCGAAAGAATTGTGCGCATCGCTCAGATACTGCATTTGAGCCCGAGCACCGTCACGACGTACCGGGCACGCATCCTGGAAAAAACCGGGATGGACAGCAACGCGAAACTGGCCCGCTATGCACTTGAAAACGGCTTGTTAACCTAGAGTGACTGCTTGTAGTGGAACCACTACAAGCTTTTGGCTGATATCTCCACAAAGAACTCCTGCTAACGTCGATAGCGGAGACCGTCCCGATCAAGCATATTTACCCCTCGGAATATATTGGTCTGCTCAATGGAGTTGTCTTCGTCAACGAGTCAGAAAAGACTCCGGAATGGATATTCACAAGTTGAGCACTGAGTGCACGCTGCATTCATGTTGAATCAACGTTCAAACTGGAGGGCGTCATGATGATAGGTTATGGGTTATGCGCATTACTGTGGGGGGTAGTGCTGCTGGAGGAAATCCAACTCATGCCCCGTCAGGAATGGAAAGAAGAGGGTCTGAAAAAGGTTCTATTGCTGCGCCGGACCAGAACACGGACTGGCTACTTTATTGCGTTGATCGCGGGCGCCCTGTGCCTTTACAGCGAAATCCTGGTGGCACCGGTTGATCAGAGTATTTTCAATCCGGAACTGATACTTGCCCTGGGAGGTGTTCTTTGGGGGGCTTATCTTTCCGTAGTCTGCATGAAGGGGAAGCGATAGAGGCCGCGAGATCTCGTTCAACCCGGCGTTAGCAGCACCGTTTTCGAACTGCTAACAGCGGATTTCATTGGCTGAAGCTGAACTTCCTTGTTCAGCCTGGCTTCACCATCCAGCGAGGGCGGCGTTTCCTGGAGTCCTGAAGCCTTGCTCCATACGCGCTTCGGTGTCTCGGTCTTTTGCCCAGGCAGTGAGCAGGACCATCATCCCGAAGCCGCCGACGATGAGAACCGGATAGGCTGCCAGCAACTCGACCAGCGAGTATTTCCAGGCCAGCGGACGACCGACACCGAGCATGGCGGCATAGAACCAGGACACGGCGGAGAGAGCGCCGGAGAACAGCGCCAGCATGCGCAAGCTGAAGGAGAGCTTGAGTAACGAACCGGCTTTTTTCAGCGCCGGCAATACAGCGCTATGCAACAGGAAGCCGTTAAAGGTCAGCAGCACGACGATGCCGATTTTGGCTTGCAGTTTTGGATTGAGGAAATACTCCATCCCTTTACCGGCATAATCGATCCCGACAATACCAATGCCAGTAATCCAAAGCGCTACAAGTGCAAGCGATACGGTTTTTTGAAGGCTTTCCATGTGCGCGTCATCTTGGTGACCTGACGCATCCCCCTTCAGGAGTTGCTTGACCATTGCGATGTCACTGGTCAAGACCAGCCCGATTGCCACGCAACAGGCGATAAGATGAAAATATACAACGCCCAAACGCACATATTCCACGGTGGACGAAGAAAACATACTAAGTTCCATGGTGACCTCTTTTATTCAATAGTGAATCAACTTGGCTCTTGGCACGGCTTGATTACCGTTGCTGAGTGCCATTCAGATCCAGCCATTGTTATCAATTAATCCTGGGGCAACACGCCACCAAGATAATAGTGAGTTTCGCGAATGAACTTTCCGTCATTCGAATATGTCCATTTTCAGGTAACACAAAACCTCAATCGCACTGAGTGCACAGGAGGTTCAACTTCCGCTTCTTGTTAGGGGGCGGCTAGGCCCGGAACCCGATCGAGGAGTTGATCAGGCAATGCTGGTAGGGTCGGCAGGGCTTCCACCCCATTCGAGGAAACGGATCTTGTGAATCTCGCCCTCGCTGTCTTCGTAGACCAGGGTCACCGGTACGACGCCGGTCTTGTCGGATGTATCGGTGCGCTGCAGCACCCGTTTCACATCGATGTCCATACCATAGTGGTATTCGACGGCTGAGACATGTGCACCCGGGTCTTGCAGGTTGTTCTGGTCAAAGACACTGGGTGCGAGACTGGAAATCACGGCACTGACTATCGTGGCCATGCTCATAAGGCTGTACCTCCACTGAAGTTCACTTGACAAGGACTTAATGTGACACGTCATGAAAGTGAAGTTCACTTCACCTCGACGAACGTGCCCGCCTGAAAAGCCTGTAGTGGCTGCAAACTCTCTGCAATTCCCCGCGCTTGACGCCTCTCGACCATTCGTCCTAAAACCCCTGAATTTGTTGGTTAAAGTCCGTTTTTGAAGGAGGTCATAACATGTCATGACAGATTTTTACGCAGGGTGAATGCACGGGCTACAGCCATTAATTCCATTGGTTATGGAGGTCAGAAGCATTCGTTCTATTGCCTGTGGCATGGGTGGCTAATCTACGGAGGTTGAAGGAGGGCAACCTTCAGGACGGTGCAGCCATATGGACGAAAATCCGATTGAAACCGACTACCTGGTGATCGGTGCTGGCGCGATGGCCATGGCCTTCGTCGATACCCTGCTCAAGGAAACGAATGCACGCATCGTGATGGTGGATCGACACGATCGAGCTGGCGGGCACTGGAATGATGCCTACCCGTTCGTACGGTTACACCAGCCCTCGGCCTTCTATGGCGTCAACTCACGGGAACTGGGCAGCGGAACGAAAGACACGACGGCACTGAACGAGGGCTTGTATGAGCTAGCCTCCGGTGCCGAGGTGGTGAGCTACTTCGATCAGGTGATGAATCAGCAGTTTCTGCCCTCAGGTCGAGTCCGTTTTTTCCCCATGTGCAACTACACCGGCGACCGCCTTGACGATCACCGGTTTACCTCGCTCGTCAGCGGCGCCGACCATCAGGTCCGGGTGAGCAAAAAGGTGGTGGACGCCACCCATGCCCAGACGGCGGTGCCCTCGACCCACCCGCCCAGGTACAGGGTGGAATCCGGCGTGCAATGCGTGCCACTGAACGACCTGCCGAAAATCCGCCACCCGTACGCCAGCTACGTCGTGGTGGGATCGGGCAAGACCGGGATCGACGCTTGCCTGTGGTTGCTGCAAAACGGTGTTGCCCCCGCAACAATCAGCTGGATCATGCCGAACGATCCGTGGTTGATCGACCGGGCCAACATGCAACCCGGCCTCGACAGCTTCGAACGAACCATCGGGGGGCTCACGGCACAGTTCGAGGCCATCGCCGCCGCAGACTCGATCCCGGACCTGTTCTCCAGGCTCGAGGCGACAGGTCAGCTCTTGCGCCTGGACAAGTCCGTCGAACCCACTGCCTACCGTTGCGCCACAGTCACACAGGCGGAACTGCGTGAGCTTCGACGCATCGACAACATCGTGCGCCTGGGGCGGGTGCGGGTTATCGAGCCAACGCGCATCGTGCTCGACCAGGGCAGCATCGCCACGAGCCCAGATGCTCTGCACATTGACTGCAGCGCCAGTGCCATCCCGACACTCCCTGACATGAAGGTGTTCGACGGCGGCAAGATCAACCTGTGGATGGTCAGCAGCTGCCAACCCGTATTCAGCGCGGCCTTGATCGCCTATGTGGAAAGCCACCTGGTCGATCAAGCGCAGATGAATGCGCTGTGCACAATGGTCCCCCCGCCCCACGTCCCCTCGGACTGGATCAGAATCTGGGCGGTCTACCTGGGTAATCAACTACGCTGGGGAGAGCATGACGGCCTGGCCCGCTGGATCAAGCAGTCGCGTTTGTACTTTATGACGGCGGTGGTCAGGGGTTTGCAAGAAACCGACACCGAGAAACTGGCACAGCTGCATCGACTCTATGTCAGCCGGCAGCAGGCGCTGGCGAGTTTGCCACGGTTGCTGGGGGCCATCGCTTGAATCGCAGGAAGCGCACATGAACGAGCCACACTTCGAACTGCTCGACATCAATGGCATCCACATGCGGATAGCCACGCAAGGTAGCGGCCCGCTGGTCTTGCTATGCCACGGTTTTCCGGAGCTGTGGTACTCGTGGCGCAATCAGCTTGCTGCACTGGCGGCCGCCGGCTACAGGGCGGTAGCACCCGACATGCGTGGCTATGGCGGCACAGATGCGCCGGCCGAACCCGACGCCTACACCACGCTCCACCTGGTAGGCGACATGGTCGAGTTGGTCAACGCACTCGGCGAACGGCAAGCCGTGATCGTCGGCCATGACTGGGGTGCGCAGGTGGCCTGGAGCGCCGCATTGCTGCGACCCGATCTGTTCCGCGCAGTGGTTGGCATGAGCGTTCCCTTCTCGCCGCCGGCACGCGTGGAACTCCTCAGCGCGCTGGTCTCGCGGGGGATCAGCGACTTCTACATCCAGTATTTCCAGACGCCGGGTGTGGCCGAGGCCGAGCTGGAAAGGGACGTCGAGTCGTCGATCCGGCGCATCTACTTCAGTGGCTCGGGGGATGGCCCCGAGGGGCTGGTATTCGGCCGGCTGCAGCCGGGCCAGGGCTTCCTGGGCGCGATGATCGAGCCCGAAACCCTGCCAGGCTGGCTAAGCCTGGAGGATATTGCCTACTACACCCGCGAATTCACCCGCAGCGGATTTCGCGGCGGCTTGAACTGGTACCGCAACATGACGCGCTCATGGGCGCTGCTGGCACCCTGGCGCGGTTGCATTATTCGACAGCCCTCGATGTTCATTGCCGGCAGCCGCGACGCCGTGCTGAAGTTTCCCAGTTCCCCGCGGCAGATCGAAGCCTTCGCGCAGACACTGCCGGGACTGCGCGGGTGTCATATCCTCGAAGGTGCCGGCCACTGGATACAGCAAGAGCGCGCGACAGAGGTCGATGAGCTGCTACTGGGCTTCCTGAAAAAACTATGAACGGATCGAAACCGGAGGGACCCATGATCAATTTCATCGCCACCGACGAGCCACCTGAAGCCGTTCGCCTGATGGTCAAGGTTTACGCCTGCTTGCTGCTCGCAGGATTTGCGCTTGTTCCGGCCTATCTGATTGGCTACTTGTACTTTTTTCAGGACCCCACGCTTTTATTCGAGAATCACCTGTTCCATATCTTTGCGATCACGGCAGCGACCCTGGCAGGCCTGTTTGTTACTTACGTCACGTGGCGCTGTTATCAGTCATCGGGAGAGCCGCTGCTGCGATGGATGACGCTTGGATTTCTCGGCTTTGTAGTGATCTACGCGTTGCATGGTGCGTTCACCGGGCTTGCGCACCACAATATCTGGCTCTTCCTGCTTTATGGACCGGCTTCTCGACTGGTCATGTCGATTCTGCTGTTAATCGGAATGCTGTCGTACCACCGCCCACCTGATGCCGCGGACCAACGAATCAAGGCTCGCCCGTGGTTGACCTGGATAGGACTGTTCCTGCTGGTTGACGTGGCAGTGGCGTACGTCGCGAATTCGCCGATCGCCAGCAATCTCGCGGTGCGCCTGTCGATGGAGGGGGGCGCCCTCGTTCTTTCCACGTTGACCGTGACCATACTCCTGCTGCGCCGTATCCGTTCGCCGCTGATGACCATTTTCATCATCTCGGTCACCGCGTTCGCGCTGTCCTCCCTTGCCTTCATCCTTGCGCGTCCGTGGAACCATATGTGGTGGCTCGCTCACGCGATCTTCGCCGGTGGATTCTTCATGTTGAGCTATGGGGTCGTGCAAGCGTTCCTCACCACGCGGTCGTTTTCCAGGATCTACAGCCAGGAGGAGTTGATGGTGCGTCTTGCCGAAGCGATGGCGTATGCCGAGAGCGCCCTGCAGGAACTCCAGCGCACCAATCAAGAACTCGGGCACCTGGCGGCGACCGATCCACTGACAGGCGCTGATAATCGGCGTCGGTTCATGGAGCGGGTCGAAGGCGAGATCGGCCGGACCAAACGCGGCGATGCGCCGTTCTCTGTGTTGGCACTGGACCTGGATAATTTCAAGTCCATCAACGATCGCTTCGGGCATCAGGTGGGCGATGACATCCTGAAGAGTTTCGTGGAGAAATGCCTCGATTCGATCCGGCCGTATGACGGCGTAGCCCGAGTGGGCGGAGAAGAATTCATGATACTGCTGCCGCAGACTTCACTTGAAGGCGCGCACGAAATCGCCGAGCGTCTGCGAAGCACCGTTGCCAATAGTTCCTTTCATGGCCTGCAGCGGCCAACCGTGGTCACAGTGAGCATCGGCGTATCGCAATCCGGTCGCGATGGCGACACCATCGAGGCCATTCTGCGTACAGCCGATCAACGCCTGTATCACGCTAAACACGAAGGCCGTAACCGTGTGGTCACTGCCTTCAAGACCAGCCTCCAACCGCTGCCCTGAGTGTCGTCTCGAAGTCGCTGAAAGCGTCGGCACCGATACCCGGCTTTGCGCCACGGTATCGGCTGTCATTCGCAGGGTTCAGCCTGTTTCACCGGCATTATCCGATGACGTTTCGCCGCCCATACGACCCCGCCCACCAGCAACACGATCGAGACCACTTCCATCAAGCCAGGCATGCGCTGGCTGAACAGAAAACCGTATACGCAGGCAAACAGCGTTTCGAACACGATCATCTGGCCGCTCAACGACGCGGGCATTCGACGCGAGCAAGCATTCCAGAGCCCATTGGCCAGCCATGAACCACAGAGTGCCAGGAACAGGCAAACCCACAGGAAAGTCGTCCAGCGGCTGCTTTCAACCTCAGAGGGCACCAGGTTCGGGAACAGCATCAAGGCCGCGAAGCCGAACACGATCGCCACGATGCCCGTCACGATGCCGGTCAGCGTCGACCACTCGCTGCTGTTGAAATGGCTTTGTTTGAGATACCGGGCGTTGTGGGTGGCGTACCACGACCAGCAGGCCACGGCACTGAACCCGCAGGCCAGGCCCAGCAACTGGGAAGACAATGAGGTGCTCGCCGCCTGCGCGCCGGTATGTTCCAGACTGACCGATACGATACCCAGGAATACCAGCAGCAGGGGGAGCTTGAGCCTGGTCAGGGGCAGGGACCCTGCATCGCTACGCCCCAGAAAGGTGATGGCGACCGGCATCATGCCGTTGATAAGGGCGGCCGCGGTCACCCCGCTCAGCTGTACGGAAGCGCCCAGGAGCGCGTAGTTCAGGACATTTCCGGTCAGTGACAGACGCAGCAGCATCCAGGCATCGCCGCGGGTCAAACGCGACAGCAGGCGGGACGCGATGGGTAAGGCCACGAGGAGCGAGATCATCCCGTACAGGGCAAACCGCACACTGCTGATCAGCACGGCATTGAATTCCGGCAGCAACGAAGGGCCGATGATCACGCCACCCCAGATGGCACCCGCCAATATCGCAAATACAACACCACTGTTCATCATCTCGGCTCTGGCAGGCTGTTTAGCCGCATTCTAGCCATGGCAGGTAAGCGCCACCTGCGATATAAAGTTGGTCACCCATTCCCCAGGGGAATGTCTCGTAGCGCTCGTCAGTCCCGGAGAACCGCCATCAACCGTTATCTGCGTACCTTGCCCCCATTGGAGACCCTGATCACGTTCGAGGCCGTGGGACGACACGCCAGCTTCACGGGCGCCGCCGGCGAGCTGTTTCTGACTCAGAGCGCCGTGAGCAAACAGATGCGCCAGCTTGAGGACTGCATGGGCGTCCCGCTCTTCGAGCGCAAACCACGAGGGGTCAAGTTGACCAGCGCAGGGGATGAACTGCTGATGACGGTCAACGTGCTCCTGACCACGATGTACCAAAGCGTCACGCGAATTCGCAACGTTCATCAGTCCAACGCCGTCTCGGTGCTGGCGACCCATGCCCTTGCCCAATTCTGGCTGTTCCCGAAGCTGATCGAATTCAACAAGGCGTACCCGGACATCGCCGTGCACGTTCACGCGATCAATGAATTCGATGAGGCAAGCCTCAATGATTTCGACGTGGGCGTACTCTATGGTTCCGGCCAATGGCCCTCGCTGGACAGCGATTTCCTGCTGCCGGAAATCGTCTACGCCGTGGCTCATCCTTCACTGGATGTCTCGGGGGTCGAGACACTGGAACAATTGGCGCAAGCCAACCTGGTGCAAATCGACACCTGCGCCTGGCAGTGTCTGGACTGGCATCAATGGTTCGGTCACTTTGGTATCGACTTCGTCGCGCGGGACAAGGCCCCGGTCTTCAACCAGCTGACGTTGGCGTACCGGGCCGTTCAACAAGGCATGGGCATCGGCCTGGCCTGGTCGTTCATGGCGGATGAGGCGCTGGCCAAGGGAGAATTGCAGCGGGTGACGCCTTTCGAATGCGTGACGGGCAATGGCGAATTCCTGGTGTCGCTCAAGCATCGCAAGCGTTCTGCCTCGGCCGAGATATTTCGCCAGTGGCTCCTGGGGTCGATGGGGGACTGATGACCGAGGCAGCTGTTCAAGTTAGATATCCAAAGCAGGCAACCATTGGCCGAATACTGTTCGTCGCGAAGGGTGGAAACGACCCGAAAGCAGACGTTGGCGACAGGCAGGAATCGGCCAGGAGCGGTCACTGCGCATGCCTACGAAGTCAGGGTCGATTCAGGTGCCGCCGAAACATAAAAACTGTACGCCCGAAAGTCACATCCCCCCATGGAACTTTCCAGAAAAATGATGTCAATTTGATGGCTCGTTGCAGCAACAAGATCATCTTGGATCAGTCAGCGTCAGGCTACTTCAGGCCATCCCTGGCGCGTGATAAACCAAAGATCGTCACGTAGCATAGACCAATGAGTAGTTCTACAATCCCCCCTCACTACGCGCTTCTGCACCAACTCTAGAAGGTTTGTGAATGATAAAGACTATCCCGATGTGGCAAATGATGATCGCCACCAAAGGTAAGAAAGCGGGACTTGCAGTACTGGCATCCTTACCTGCTTTCATCGTTGCCGGTGCGTGGGCGTTTCTTGACGGGTTGCAAAATGGGCAAAAGCGCCAGGCGGCAATGGGGCTTATTTGTCTGGTTTTTTTTGGTGTGTG
This sequence comes from Pseudomonas sp. GW456-E7, assembly GCF_059424105.1. NCBI lineage: Bacteria > Pseudomonadati > Pseudomonadota > Gammaproteobacteria > Pseudomonadales > Pseudomonadaceae > Pseudomonas > Pseudomonas sp. GW456-E7. The sequence continues at coordinate 50,050 of NZ_JBWKZB010000017.1, forward strand.
CACCCTGCTATTTGCACCTTCAAAACAATATATTCCCGGCAAGACATTTCAGGGTTATAGAAATAAAAAACTCAGTACAAAGGCGGCCATAAATTACGGTTACGGGATCATTGTTTTTATTTTCGCAGGTTTTGCGGCTCTTGCACCGGAAGACACGCTGAAAGCAATAGGCTTTGGATTAATAGGCATCTTTAGCCTTTATGTTGTGTCAAAAAGCTTAAAATTTCACGCAGATATCGATTTTTCGACAAATGAATATTTGGCAACCGCTCTGGGATTTCCTGTAGGGGAGAAAATTCTGGTCAGCTACCAGAATTTTGATGCTGACGAGATTGAAGTTGGTAGCAATGCTTTTGCCGCGACAGCGACAAAATTAATTGTAGCGTCGTTTGATGGGGATCTTTGGAGAAAGCAGTCATGGGATCTGAATCAGGTCTCGCGCATTGGCATCATTGGCGATGAAAATCAAAATTACTTCGTTAAACTGCAATTCAATGATGGGGCCGATGCTTTGTTGCGCATTGGACTATATGAAAAGCTCACATCAAATCCCGTTCTGGTAATAAGAAGGCTGTTGGAAGCGATTGATGCAAGTCTCCTTTGTGGTAGTGGTGCATCACAGACAGCACAAAGGCGTCGGGTGGTTGTCAACTCTGGAACTCCAGCATCGAGTTCAAAAAATGTTGCGCCTGAGGCTGCGCTTGCATCCATGGCACCTACGCGCAACATCGAGGTTGCCCCTGACGTATTAATTGCTATCCAGAATGCCGAAGAAGTTGTTCCTGGTCGCCGGCTGGAGCTTTAGCAATGTCTCATTGTACAAAGTTTGAATTTTCTTATGTTAATGAAGAAGCCATTGCCAAAGCTTTCGGCAAGATGGGCCTTAGCCCAACGACTGGTCTGGTTTCCGTATTTGCCAGCGACTTCAGTAAAAAGGTGTTGAGCAAAATAGGCTATATGGGCAAGCAGCAATTTAGAGCTATTTGTGGCCAAACGGCTGATAAATTCAATCTATTTGTTTGCCAAGTTGAGGAGGGCTACTACAAACTCCTCATCGAACGGGAAACTATTTCGGCCGGCGATGAAGCGATAATGGCTGATTTGGCTTTAAGCTTTCAGAAAGCGTACATCAGCGTAGCCATCGATGAAACCATCAAGCGCATAGACGCATCAGGTGTTCCAGCAAGAGTGAAAGAAGCGCTTCAAGGGTTCGAGGTTGAATTTGGACCTAACTACGAATACAGCATTCATGTCACCTTTACGGGCGATGAAATCACGGAGGAAGTGCATGGCGTGAAAGGCGACATTTGCACAAAACTTACTGAAGAGCTTGAATCTCTACTTTCTAGCCCTACTGCGGAGCTTGTGACTGAGTGGAAGCCGGAATATACCGTAGTCCATGAAGAGCAAACCCTACAAATTCTCAGCGCGAATTTCTAAATGGAAATCAATGTGCACCACATGGAGTTGAGCAGCGTTAACGGCCCCGGGTTGCGCTTGACAGTATGGGTACAGGGTTGTGCGCTGAATTGTAAGGGGTGCTTCAATCAGGGGACCCACCCTCGCGAAGCGAGTACGCTGATGTCTATTTATGAATTGGCACAGAAGATAAATGCACTGGACATCGCTGGGGTTACCCTCTCTGGGGGGGAGCCGCTCGACCAGGCGCCAGTCTTGGAGCAATTAATACATGCCGTCAATGGCGAGAAAAACTGGATACTTTATACAGGCTATACGCCAAAAGAGATATTCCAGAATGAAGCCATGATTCGAGTTGTTAAAGCGGTAGACTTGACGCTGGCTGGTCGGTATCGGCACAACGCGCAACATCCCTATCAGCACAAGCAGATTATAAAAACCAGCGACAGAGTCGATATTGACTTTTTTCGTACCAGAAGAGTAGTCGAGTTTGTTGTTTCAAATTCTGGCGTTACCAAAACCGGTCTTCCGATGCATGTATAACTCAGTTCAAGCGCAGGGATAATAGGCATGAACCGTACCAAGCAGATAACAGATTACCTCAAAGCTCGTTATGCGATTTTGGTCATTGAAACGTTCGAGGAAGAGCGTGCACTCAATGAAATTTCTGAAATCGCCAAGACGCTTAGCCATCGTTTGTTCGTTTGGAACTCGACGCTAGGAGTCCAGATAAATGGCGTCGTGGCTGGCGATAAAACCTTTGATTTGAAAATGGCCCTGGACTTTTGCGAAGAAAAGGCGAAGGAGGAGGGCAGCAAGAATATTTTTGTTTTTTGTGATGCTCATAACTACCTTGCCTCAAGCTCAAATCCTGTCTATCGTCGTCGACTTCGAGATTTAGCCATAAATATCCGCTCGCGTGGATATCGAAGTAATTGCATTATCGTGGCGCCCAGCTTTGAAATTGCCAATGATCTTCAAAAGGAAATCACGTTAATTGATTTTCCTTTGCCATCAAGAGATGAAGTCAAGGCGCAGATCAACAGTTTTGTTAATTCCTGGCAAGGCAACAGCAGCGTTAAGATTGATCTTTCCAGCGAAACCAAAGATAAACTCATTGATGCCGCTTTGGGCCTCACGGGATTGGAAATTGACAATAGCTTGTCTCGTTCATTGGTATCCAGTCTGGGTGTAAATGAAAATACCGTAAAGGATCTGCTTTCCGAAAAAAAACAAATTATACGGAAAACAGGTATCTTGGAATACATCGACTCAAAGGTAAATCTTGAGGATGTTGGAGGCCTGGCAACTCTTAAGAAGTGGCTCCATTTGCGTAGCCAGTGTTTTGGGCAGAGTGCTCAGGAGTTCGGTGTCGGAACCCCGAAGGGTTTGCTCTTAACTGGAGTTCCTGGTTGCGGTAAGTCTCTGACGGCGAAATGCGTATCGTCGTCATGGAACATGCCCTTATTGCGTTTGGATATGGGAAAAATCTTTCAGGGGGTGGTTGGCTCTTCAGAATCCAATATTCGTTCCGCACTACGTACTGCCGAAGCTATTTCGCCCTGCATCCTATGGATCGATGAAATTGAAAAAGGACTTTCCGGCTCTTCCGGAGGAGCATCTGATGGTGGCACGGCTACACGCGTATTCGGCACACTATTGACTTGGATGCAAGAAAAAACGGCGCCTGTTTTTGTGTTTGCTACCGCGAACAACATCAACAGCTTACCTCCGGAATTGTTGAGAAAGGGGCGATTCGACGAAATATTTTTCGTTGACTTCCCGTCGACATTAGAAAGAAAGAAGATTCTTGAAATACATCTGAAGAAATTGAAACGTGATCCGGAAAAATTTGATTTGGATCGATTGGCTGCTCTAGGAGGAGAGTCGAATTTTGGTAAAGACATTGTGCTTTCTGGTGCTGAAATCGAAGCGTGGGTTGGGGACTCGCTGATTGAAGCGTTCTCACGGCGGATGAATGGCGCTGGTGATGTAAGCGACCTGACTATGGCTGATTTTGAAACGACTATTTCGCGATTAGTACCAATGAGCAAAATGCGTAAAGACGAGTTTACAAAACTTCGTGATTGGGCGAATCAAAACGCAATTAGCGCTTCGGCCATGGTTACCGGTCAGAATGATACGGAAACTCAAATCGGCGGCAGGCAAATTGATTTTTAATCTGCGGTGATTTTTCAGTGGGTAAGGCTAAGTTGCACAAATCGCGGCTGATGGTCAGGCCGGTAAAATGACTGCATGAGCAAGCCTGCACCGGCCAAGTACAAAACGAATAATTTAGATGGCGGCCTAACCGCTTAAACCCTGGCGACACGCCCATTCGGGTCAGCAGAACCGAGTGGGCCCAAGGAAGAAAGGATGACCTCCGTGGCCAACATTTCTTTCCCTCGAAACAGAATTCCGAACCGCTAGATTTGGATATCGGTGAGCGGAGTAGTTATCGGCTCGAAGCGTGCTTACGCGAACGGTTGCTTTTGGCCGTTTTCTGTCTTCCACGAAGGGCAGCTTTGGGGCGGTTGCTGCCTTTCCTGACAGGCCGCAATCGGTTTTTCTACGCACACCCGAATGACTATTCTGGCCGATTGCTGCCTGTCTCGAAGGGCTGCAAACGACCCAAATGAAGTGGACGGTGTTTTAGATGACGTCGAGGCCACGTCGATGGGCCATCTGTTCTAGCCTCAGAATCAATCAGGCCTAAGAGGTTCAGAATAGCGAGGAGTAAATCCCCAAGCGCAAGGGACGCAAGAATTCCTCGAAAACGTATTCCAGGCACCGTCCGGGAAGGGTAGGTCCAATGCCTTGCCTCAGAGAAGAGGACCGGCATTGGTCTCGCTGCCGGCGAGCCCCTGAAGCGCTCGCCTGCAGTCCTTAAAATAGCCGGGTGATTTCATTCAAGATCCGATCCTGGGTTTGAGTACTTGGCCTTTGGCGATAAGCTACTGCGAGAAAAGCAACGCCTTCGTAGTCGCAGCGAATCGAAAAAGTCATGCCTTCACGCAACCCGTAGACTGATCTTTCTCCTGCTTCAACAAAATATCTCGCTTTTGTAAGAGCCGCTCTGGCGCGCTGCAGGCAACCCGTTTGGCTAAGTGAGTGTTGTATCCAACTCGTTGTGATTCGCACAGACGACGTCTCGCTGTCATCGACAGGTGGTCGAGTAATTTCTTTAGTCGCTGCCGTCATGTTCTCGTCGCTGGTGCAAGCGGTCAGCCCCATTGAGATAACACCCAGTAAAAAACCAAGACGAACACTTGAATGCTTGAGTGGATTTCGCATGGTGAGGCGTACCTGTGATGATCTGCAATGAATGAAGTGTCAGGCCGCACTTGCCGGTATCAGTGCTGCCCTCAGGACTGCGGGTCGAACCCGAAGACGCGCACTTCCTGGTCGCAGCGACAGGCCTTGGCGATGCGCGCCGCCCACGCTATGGCCTCATCGCGTGAAGGCAGTTCCAGCACGGTGAAGCCGCCGTCGAGCGTGGGCGCCCAAGGATAGCCGCCCATTGCAACTGCGCCGTCGGCAGAGACGAGTATGGGCGGTACGTCGTTGTCGATTCCGCCGCCGAACACGTAGACACCGGCGGTTTTCGCCTCATCAATCACAGCGTGTGAGTCGCGGCGCACCGCTTCCCATTCGCCATCGGGCACAACCATCGCCGCGCTTGGAAAAGAGATCAGGTATTTGGCCACGGTGCTTCTTCCGGGAATTGATGGTGGTCGTGACGCCTGTGGGCGGCATGCACCGTCCAATGGACTCGCTGGCTGCACGGGCAAACGTTTAAAGGCTAGCGCATTGGGCCGCCGCAAGGCTGCCGCTCGTCGGCGACAGCGCCTGGCCGATTTCTGCCCCGCGTGACAGGCAGAAATCGGCCAAAAAGCATTTATCAGTATGGGATTTTGTTTAGCGGTACTTGCCGGGAGCGATCCAGGCTGGCGTGACATCGCGAACCCGGAAGATTTTGCAGTACAAAACAGCGACGGTGTCTCTCGCCCCCAAACCCAATGATAGAATCTCGTTTTGAAAAAGGAGTTTCATCTGTGGAGGCTGGAAAAAAGAGTTGCCCCTATTGCGCGGAAGTCATCATGGCTGAAGCCATTTTATGTAAACACTGCCAATCCGACCTCAGGCAAAAAGTACGAATCCCGCCCGGGTGGCCAATACCGTCAGAAAAGAAAATTGGCCGGGTCGGCATGATCATCGTTGGAATCACTGTCGCAATCACCTTGTACCTGGCGGTCGGCTTTTATGTCAGTAGCACATCGCAAGACAAGGAAAGCATGCAGGCCCGTGATGCCGCCGAACAATGCCGCGAGGAAGTAGACAGCTACTCCGGCCCGGCAATCGGAAAAAGCATCATCGCAGAGGTGTGTCGAAAGCTGGAGGACGATTTCCGCAAGGGTTTGAGCCAGGTGCCATAAAAAAGGGATTTCACGGAATCCCGGGGGAAAACAGATCATGTAGGAGCTGCCGAAGGCTGCGATCTTTTGATCTTGATCTTCAGCAATCTCCAGATCGCAAAATCAAAATCAAAAGATCGCAGCCTTCGGCAGCTCCTACAGGGGAACACGCACGCCTCAGAACCAGGTCGGCCGGTAGGCCGCCTGGCTTTGGCTGTTGATCTGGTTCTGGCATGGATGGCGGCGTTCCTACGAAAAACCTGAGAGCACCGCGGTGTCAGGCTCCCCGCATCATCGTTGACCTCCATCGCGAGCAAGCTCGCTCCTACAGGCCGGGCGGCGTTCCGTTCTTCCAAGTTACCCGCTGTAAAAGCGGAACCATAGGCGGCCGTTACCGCAGAAATGGGTATGTACACCACTAACAAAATCCGCCAGCCCGCCACTGAGCGGTTTTTTTGCCTTTGGCATCTGGCTGGCTGAATCAGACCAAGCCGACAAACGACAGGATAAACAGGATGATCACGACGGCGCCAACGAGGTAGATAATATTGTTCATGACTTCACCGCTTCATTTGGGTTGAGGGAAGAAACCGGGGTGTCTAAACAGCTGACACCCACGTTCACGTTTCCGTTCCGTTACCCTTGCAGCAGGAGCGCCAGAGGCTTTCGGCTTGCCGGCGCGCGACCGCGAAAAAAATGCTGATGCCAGGCGGACCTGGTCGCGACCGGGCACCGAGCTAAAGCCTGAAAAGCACGAACTCAATCGTCTGGCGGTATGGCTCAGTTTTTCTTCTTGATTAATTTGTTCATGTAGTACTTGAGACTGAAACGATCTTTGGGTCTTGGTTTGTAGTGGGTTTTGTTTCTTTGCGCGGGATCGATCGCCAAGGTGCCGGCGGTATAGTAATAAAGCGCAATAGACCGGCGAGTAATGTGCTCTGGGGTCGTCAAAGGCTCCGGGTGCCCATGATTGCTGTCTTTGTCTGTATTGAAAACGACGCAGCGGTTGTAAATGGGCAAGACCTTTTTAAGACAGGTTTTCATGTTGACATCCCAAAGTTCCAGGTTGCCTCCATACTCGTCTTTCCAGTCTTCGTTTAGATAAATAATAATGTTCAGTCTGCGCTCGACGTTAAGCTTTTTGTTGAGCCTGAAGTCCGAGTGCACCCCCAGGAAACCCCCGCTTTTCGTTTCATGCAGGCCGCCACCGGTGAAGTAGGGGTCAGGTATCAAGCCTTCGATGCCGGTCAACTTCTCAAGAAACTGCAACATGGGGGCCGAGTTGAAAGCATTGAAAACAGTCTTTAAAAACGGAGAACATTCGTTTGGACTGATTTGACGTTTGCGTTGCCCTTTGTAGCCGCGCTCGTAGAGCATTTCGTTGTTGGTTGGCTCGACCGGGAAATGCGAGCAAATGCTTGCAATCAGGTCTTCGTGCAGGAAGTTGTCGATGACGATGTGCGGAAATGGCGTAGCCTGCACATATTGGCCAGTCAATGACTCACCAAAGGCGCTGGCGTCGTTCTGGTCGAAATCAAGCTCCGGTGAGAGGGTGATGGGTAGTGCCTGAGTGATGACTGCCATTATTGCTCCGATAACTTGATATAACGACCTGCGGGTGACTGGCTCATGCGTGTCGGCGCAGCTTAGGCCTTCCCGTCACCCTTGTTCAGGCGCTTGAGTATATTATTGTACATTTTGGTTCGTCTATGAGTCTTTCCATAGCCGCCAGTCGCTGCAACAGTCCCCGCCTGGATATGATCAAGGTAGCTGAAAATTTTACGTGGCGATAAAGTTTCAACGACATAACCAAGCTCGGTCATCTGGTCTTGAAGGGTATATCCAGGGACGCGATCATCCATCGAAAAGTGCATGCCGTGCTGTTTGACGAGTTTGCAGTTCCACAATGTAAAGAAGCTCTTCAAATAGACTTCTTTGTAGGGTTTTGGTTCTCTGGAACGTAAACCCATGGAGATTTTAAAGCGTCTGTAGTGGTGTTTGAACAGTCGCGAACTAAAGCGCCAGGCAGTTCTCACGGTGCCACGATTCAATTGCTCTACACACCCGACGGCTACGACTTTTTTATTGTTGATGCACTTGTTCAGTATCATCGGAAAAATATTTTTATCGAAAACAAACGTATCGGTATGCATCAGGAGCAAATAATCGGTTTCAACCCGCTCCAACACCATGTCGAGCGCCTTGCCGTGCGCGATATGGCCTGCTTCCGGTTCGGAAATGGATCGTTCGATTAAATTGATCCAGTCAAGTGTTCGCAAGTATTGAGTACTTTCATCGGCCGAGTAGTTGTCAACCACCCAGATTGGGACGTTCTTGTCGCCCACGTGCTGGTGCAATAACTCCAAGCATATCTTGGTGATTTCCGGTGTTTTGTAATTCACGATGACGATGCTGAAATTATTGGGGAAATCAGTCGGAGGGCTAGTACTGTTCATTGTTCAGGTGCTCAATGATATTATATTTTTATGTGGGGGCGATTGAGTCCGTGTCCGGTTTCGCGTATTTGCCCGCGCAAGGTTTTTCTGCCTAAGAGCTCGATCTTCAGTCGCTTTGTCATGCACTAAATTTACATGGCTTACTCGCGCCTGATGGAGAACAGTGAATGCGGGCCTCATCGTATAAGGATCCTGTCTATAGGTAAATATCCACGAAATAGTTCGTTACATCGGACGGCGGGTCAGATGAGTCCGCCCGGGGTGCTGTGGGGCTGGATTCAATCTCAAGGTAAATCGGAGCCGCGGTCCGGAAAATAAACCGCGGCGACCGATCAATCAGGCGGCAGGGAGCAGGCCTTTCTGTTTGGCGACATGGGTCGCCAGGGCGTCCATCAAGTCCGGGGACAGGCAGTCATAGGGTTCCAGGCCGATCGAGCGCAAGCGCTCGCGGATTGCCTTCATTTGCGCTGGCGGTGTGCCGGTTTCGATGATGGAGGACACGAACGCCGCGAATCCCGGCGCTGCCCATCCGCTCTGTGGCGAAAGCTCGGTGTGGACGAAATCCAGGCCATAAAACGCATGGTCCTTGTTCTCGATGCGCCCGAAGAGGTGGGCGTGACACTGCTTGCAGGCGTGGCGCTGGATGGCGGCGGATTCGTCGACAATCGCCAGTTTTTCGCCGTGGGCAATGACGCTGACCTTATCTCGAGGCACCACGGCGATGACGGCGAATATCGCGTTTTGTGGTTTCCAGCATTTGCTGCAGCCGCACGCGTGGTTATGCAGGGTTTGTGCGTCGATCCTGACCTCGACCTTGTCGGTCGCACACAGGCATTGCAGGGTGCCGCCTGTGAAATTCGCGGCGGCGGGTTGGATACCCTTGTCCAGTGCAGGGTGGAGTTGCAGGGTGCTCATGCTGGCGTCTCCGTTTCAGGGGGCAGGCAAAGGTGCCTGGGGCCGCGCCCCAGACCGTTGGATCAGCGGATTTTGCAAAGGACACAGTGCATAAACGAGAGACCTCCTTCGGTGCGACCGGTGGGTTACCCAGATCAAGAATAGTCTGCGATGACGCCTTGAGCGCGGCCAGGGTTACCTCACCGCAGCCGCAAGGTTTCAAACAGCGCACGATCCTCTTTTTTTGCCGAGCGCGCATGGCGCCGAATCACCTGCAACAGGCATTCGGTGAAGCAGACTGCCGGGTTGCTCAGTGCGCCATTGCGGCGTGTCACGATGCTCAGCTGCCGGGGCTCGAACTGCTCGGTCAGCCCCAGGGATACCACGCGCCCCAGAAATGGCGGGGCGGTGCTCACGATGGAAGGCCCCCAGGTGCACATGTCGGCCCGCTCGACCATCATCTGCAAAATGGCCAGTGAATGAGCACGCAGGATTCGATTCTCGTCAATCTGCGCGCCGTGTTTCCAGAACAGTTCCTGCATCAGCCCATCGTGCCCGTCGGGCGCGTAGTTCAGGGTCCAGTTTTCTTCCAGTAGCTCGTGGATCGATCGCGCATGCTGTCGGGCGTGACCCTCGCGGACCAGCACCGAGGTCTGGTAATCGAGCAAGGTTTCGCTGGCGAATTCCTGGGTCGACTGGGTGGGATGGAGTTGGCCAATCGCGAAGTCCATGCTGCCGTCGCGCAACAGCGGTTGGGCAACGGCCATCAGGCTTTCGTACAGCTCCAGCCTGATTTGTGGCATACGCTCGCGAAATACCGACACGACTTCGGGCAGGAAGGTCAGGGCGATCCATGGGGTGACCCCGACGCAGAGCCGGCCCTGGGCCTTCCCGCGCATGTGATCCAGCTCGGTCTGTGCGTGCTCCAGTTGCTTGATCACCAGCCTGGCGTGAGTCAGCAGCACTTTGCCGTATTCGGTGAAGTTCAGACCGCTGGCGGTTCGGGTAAACAGCGGTAGCTGCTGGCTGGTTTCCAGCTCGCGCAGCGCTTTGGTCACCGCGGCCTGGGAAATCTCCAGCGACCGAGCGGCCGCGCGGATGCTGCCGGTTTCGGCGCTGGCAATCAGCGCCTGTAATTGATGCAGTTTCATCTGCTCACCCTGGTGACAACTCATGGTTGTCATCATAACCAAACTGCGGCTCCCCAGCCCAGCGCCAGTTCCCTAAGATCGAGCCCAACAGCGCTTTTGCTGCCGCACAGCCCCTGTCGAAGGAGAACACTGATGAATGCCGGTTTGGTCCTGCCTGGTATTGCCGCGATGCAAGATGAAATGATCGCGATACGTCACAGCATTCACGCGCACCCTGAGCTGGGTTTTGAAGAATTCGCCACCAGTGAGCGGGTTGCCGCGTGTCTGACTCAGTGGGGCTTTGAGGTCAGCACCGGGGTGGGCAAGACCGGGGTCGTTGCCACCCTGAAAAATGGCGAGGGTCGCTCTATTGGCCTGCGCGCCGACATGGATGCGTTGCCGATCCAGGAAACCTCCGGTGTGCCTTATGCCAGCCGGATAGACGGTGTCATGCATGCCTGCGGTCATGACGGTCATACCGCCATCCTGCTGGCGGCGGGTCAGTATCTGGCCCGGACACGGGCCTTCAACGGCACCGTGCACCTGATTTTCCAACCGGCGGAAGAGGGGCTGGGCGGTGCCAGGAAAATGCTGGAGGACGGACTGCTCGAACGGTTTCCGTGTGATGCGATCTTCGCCATGCATAACGTGCCGGGTTATCCCGTCGGGCATTTGGGTTTTTACAGCGGACCGTTCATGGCGTCTGCCGACACGGTGAACATCAAGATCATCGGCAACGGCGGCCATGGCGCGGTGCCGCACAAAGCCGTCGACCCGGTGGTGGTCGGCGCCTCGATCGTGATGGCCCTGCAAAGCGTCGTCTCGCGCAACGTCAACCCGCAGGAGATGGCGATCATCACCGTGGGCTCCCTGCAGGCCGGGAGCGCCTCGAATGTCATCCCGTCCAGCGCCGACTTGAGCCTGAGCGTACGCGCCCTGACCCCCGAGGTTCGCCGGTTGCTGGAGGTCCGGATCACCGAATTGGTCAAGGGCCAGGCCGAGAGTTTCGGCGCCCGGGTCCACATCGATTACCAGCATTGCCATCCGGTGCTGATCAACGATCCCGAACAGACGGCATTTGCCCATGAAGTCGCCCGCGAGTGGCTGGGAGATGAACACCTGATCGATGACTTGCGGCCATTCACGGCCAGCGAGGACTTTGCCTTTGTCCTGGAAAAGTGCCCCGGCAGCTATCTGGTGATCGGCAACGGCGAGGGCGAAGGCGGGTGCCTGCTGCACAACCCCGGCTATGACTTCAATGACGGCTGCCTGCCGGTAGGCGCGAGCTATTGGGTCAAGTTGGTCGAACGTTTTCTGAGTTGAGACGGCGCATTTTCCCGCGTTGTGCCGGTAAAAAATCTACGGTCTGAGAGGAATAAAAATGAACAAGATGATTGCAGCCGTTTCCCTGGTGTTCCTGACGGCCTCGAGCCTGGCGGGGGCGGCCGACTGGTCCGGCAAAGTGTTGAAGCTGGGAGTGGACCCGACGTATCCACCGCTGGAGTACAAGAACCAGGATGGCACGCTGACGGGCTTCGGGGTCGATATCGCCGAAGCGTTGTGCGCCGAACTGAAAGCCCGCTGCGTCTGGGTGGAAAGCAGTTGGGACGGGATGATCCCGGCACTGCTGGCGCGCAAGTTCGATGCCGTGGCGTCTTCGATGACCATCACACCCAAACGCCTTGAGCAGATTGCGTTTACCGACAAGGTGTCCAATGCACCGGCACGCCTGGTGGCCAAACGTGGATCGGGACTGCAGCCAACCCTCGAATCGCTCAAGGGCAAGCGCATTGGTGTGGAGCAGGGCTCGACCCAGGAGTCCTATGCCAAAGCGGTTTGGGGGGCCAAGGGCGTGGACATTCTGTCCTATCAGAATCAGGACCAAGTGTACGCCGACCTGGTAGTGGGGCGGCTTGATGCCTCGTTGCAGGGGGCCATTCAAGCCAGTTACGGCTTCCTGAAAACAGCGGCGGGTCAGGACTATGAATTTGCCGGCGCCACCCTGGAGGACCCGGGCTTCTTCGGCGTCGGCGATGGCCTTGGTCTGCGCAAGGAAGATGTCGCGTTGCGCGAAGACTTGAACAAAGCCCTGGCAACCATTCTCGCCAACGGTACTTACGCGCGGATCAACGACAAGTACTTCGATTTCGATGTCTACGGCGCCCGGTAACGGCGCCCGGTAACCCGTCGTCGTGACCTTGAGCAGGGCGCTCGCTCGAGCGCTCTATTGCCCCCCTTCACCTCACCCTAACAAGAACAAGGAGAGTGAGATGCTTCTGGAAGGTTTTGGCCCGCAGATTCTGCTGGGCACCCTGGCTACCGTCAAACTGGCGCTTTGTTCATTGCTGATCGCCGTCCTGGCCGGGCTGATCGGCGCCAGTTCCAAGTTATCGTCCAATCGATTGTTGCGAGCACTGGCCGCAGGGTATACGACGGTGATCCGCAGCATGCCGGACCTGGTGATCATGTTGCTGCTGTTCTTCAGCCTGCAGATGTTGCTCAACCGGATGACCGACTGGCTGGGCATCACCCAGATCGACATCGACCCCTTTCTAGCCGGTGTCGTGACGCTGGCGTTCATTTACGGGGCCTACTTTACCGAGACGTTTCGCGGCGCCTTCCAGGCCGTCCCGGCGGGGCAGATCGAAGCGGCGAGGGCTTACGGCATGACCCGTGGGGAAACCTTTCGCAAGGTCCTTTTTCCACAAATGCTGCGCCACGCCTTGCCGGGCATCGGCAACAACTGGCAGGTGCTGATCAAGTCGACGGCCCTGGTGTCGATCATCGGCCTGACCGACGTGGTCAAGGCCACGCAGGATGCGGGCAAGGGCTCGATGCAGTTCTTTTACTTCACCCTGGTCGGCGGTCTGATTTACCTCGCCATTACCACGGTCTCCAATGGCGTGTTGCTGTGGCTTGAGCGCCGCTACTCGGTCGGCGTCAGGAAGGCTGCGCTATGACCGCGATTCTCGAAAACTACTGGCAGGCTTACCTGTGGAGTGACGGGCCGCACTTTTCCGGGCTGGTGGTCACCTTGTGGCTGCTGATTCTGGCGGTGGCGATGGGCTTTTTGCTGGCGGTGCCGTTGTCGATGGCCCGCGTCAGCCGCAACCCGCTGCTGCGCCTGCCGGTCTGGTGCTACACCTACGTGTTTCGTGGCACCCCGTTGTACATCCAGCTGCTGTTCTTCTACACCGGGGTGTACAGCTTGCATGTGGTGCGGTCCCAGGACTTTCTCAACGCGTTTTTCCGTGACGGCTTCAACTGCACGGTGCTCGCGTTCGGGCTCAATACCTGCGCCTACATGACCGAGATTTTTGCCGGCGCCATCAGGGCGACCGCCCACGGTGAAGTCGAGGCCGCCAGTGCCTACGGAATGAGCCGGTTCACGCTTTATCGGCGAATTATCCTGCCGTCGGCGTTGCGCCGCGCGCTGCCGTTTTTCAGCAATGAAGTGATCCTGATGCTGCACTCCACTTCCGTGGCCTTTACCGCCACCGTGCCCGATTTGCTGAAGATCGCCCGGGATGTCAACTCGGCGACCTATGCATCCTTCACTGCCTTTGGCATTGCCGGCGTGTTGTACGCCGCCTGTGCTTTTTTCCTGATCTGGCTGTTTCGACGTGGCGAACTGCATTGGCTGGCCTACCTCAAACCGCGCACGCACTGACCCCTATCGGACTTGCTCGAATGTATAAATTGATCGTTGAAGATATCCATAAAAACTACGGCAACCATGAAGTGTTGAAAGGGGTTTCGCTCAAGGCCAGGGCGGGTGATGTGATCAGCATCATCGGCTCCTCCGGGTCCGGGAAAAGTACCTTCCTGCGTTGTATCAACCACCTCGAACAACCGTCGGCCGGGCGCATTGTCGTCAATGACGAAGAATTGCTCACCCGCAGAAACCCGAGGGGCGAGTTGTGTGTGGTTGACCCCGGGCAGCTGCGGAGCCTGCGCAGCCGGTTGTCGATGGTGTTCCAGCACTTCAATTTGTGGAGCCACATGACCGTGCTGGAAAACATCATCGAGTGCCCGATGAGCGTGCTCGGTATCAGTCGGGCCCAGGCACTGGAGCGGGCGCGTCATTACCTTGCCAAGGTGGGGCTGCCACAAAAGGTCGAGGCCCAGTACCCGGTGCACTTGTCCGGCGGCCAGCAACAACGGGTGGCCATTGCCCGTGCGCTGGCGATGGAACCCGAAGTGATGCTGTTCGACGAACCGACCTCGGCCCTTGACCCTGAACTGGTGGGTGAGGTGCTCAAGGTCATGCAGCAACTGGCCGAAGAGGGCAGGACGATGGTGGTCGTCACCCACGAAATGGCGTTTGCCCGGCAAGTGTCGAACCACGTCATGTTTCTGCATCAGGGGCGAGTGGAGGAGTCGGGAGCGCCAGGCACGCTGCTGGAACAGCCGCAAAGCGAGCGGTTGCAGCAGTTCCTGGCCGGGAGTCTCAAGTAGCTGCCCGTTAATCTGCGAAAGAAAGGCACCGGCGTTCAATGGCGGGTGCCCAGGGGAGACAGACTTCACAAGGGGGATTTCTGACTGAAGTCACTCGGCAATGGATAGCGTTCGGATTAAGTGATAACGCCACGGCTTTAATTGCCTTTTGAAGGTGTTCAGTTTCAGGATCGTGCGTGAAACCCTATGTGGATGAGCGCCATGATTGACCTTCCTTTTGGTGGCTTCTTCTGATGACACCGGCCATGCAAATGCGTGCATTTAAAATGCATGGGCCGGTGCCTGTTGAGAAGTTTCAGGCAGTAGACTTTTTATTCGCCGAAGGCCTCCATGAGTACTTGAACCAACTCGCCTCCTTCTGGTGTGGCCCAACTGCCTGCCAGTTCGGCGATCAGTTGGTTGGTGGTGGTCAGCGTCACACCGGCTTTGTCCATTCGGCGTAAGGCAATGTCATCCGCCATGGCTGTCGGTGATGCGCCGCCATCAGCAACGACCTGCACTTCGAAGCCTTCACGCACCAGCGAGAGTGCTGGATAAACGGTGCACACATCGTTGGTTACGCCAGCAATGATCAGTTTCTTGCGACCGGTTGCCTTCACGGCTGCTGCGAAGTTCTCATCGTCCATTGCGTTGACGATGCCCATGCGCTTGATACGACCAGCAAATTCGGTTGGAAGAATCTGTTCCAGTTCGCTCAGCAGCGGGCCTTGGGCATATTCTTCCATACTGGACGTCAGTACTACGGGAAGCTTGAGGATGCGAGCGGCTTTGGCCAGCATCAGGGCGTTGCGCTTCAATTCTTCAAAAGGCATGGATTTAGCCCAGCCCATGGTCCCGACCTGATGGTCGATCAGCAGCAAGGCGGCATTATCAGCATTGAAGTTTTCGAATGACATGGGGATTCTCCTGGCGACTGCGATGGGGGCTTTCCCCCTGTTTCTGGATTAAAGAGTTGGCAGTGTTCCGAACTCACCGCGCCGGTAGCCATCGACTGCTGCGGCCAGCGCGTCCATCGAAGCGAGGGCAATTGGCCCTTGCCAAAACACGGGTTGATTCAACGGAGTGCCGGAAAACAAGACTGCCTTGGCATTTCCGTTCTTTGCTTGCAGGGTGACAACCCGATTCGCGCGCTGAGGAAGATTGACCGGCGCCCTGGGATCATTCAGGTCGAAAGGCTGACCATCCACATACACCTCACCGTCGATTGGCATCACGAACGCCACGTGTCCTTCTGGAACTGGGATCTTCACTTCGCTTGAGGCTTCAAGAGTGATGTCCAGAAGCCTTACGTCCGTAGGCAGTAGTAGCGGAGAAGCCAGCCCTTCGAAGTTGCCCAATGGGACTCTGATTTTAGCTCCAGCCCGATAAATCGTAGGGACGTCCTGAGCTTCCACACTGAAGACAAAGGGTGCATCTGCCTGTTTGTCCTGTGGCAGGTTGATGAAGATTTGCAACATGTGAACGGTCTTGCCCGGCTGGGCTGGGACCTCTTCATGAACAATGCCTTCACCCGCCGCCGTCCAGTGCAAACCACCCGGTTGGATCAGGTTGCGGTTGCCTAGCGAGTCCCGGTTATCGATGCCTGTTTCCGAATCCAGAAACAGGTAGGAGACCGCAGAAAAGCCCGCATGCGGATGCGCTGGAAAGGTTGGTCCGCTAATCCACGCATGGTCTACGCCCAAGAACGGATCGATAGGTTTCGCGTACTGATCACCCCGCAGGGTGAACGCCCGGAACTGGCTGCCTTGGTTCATGCGCTGTAAACGTGCGATGGGTAGCATGGTTGCGGTCCTCAGGCCTCTTGAGACAGGGTTGGATAATCGATGTAGCCTTCTGCGCCTGGGGCGTAAAAAGTGTCCTTGTCTGGCGCATTTAATTCAGCGCCTACCCGGAACCGTTCAGGCAGATCGGGGTTGGCCAGGAAGGTGCTGCCGAATACCGCGGCGTCTGCTTTACCCTCATAGATCAGCGACTCGGCGCTTTCTTTGGTCTGGCCGCCGCCGATCAGATAGCTGCCGTCGAACAGCGGGCGCAGCGCCTCGTGGTAGTCGAACTTGGCCCCGAACAGCGCTACATGCAGATAAGCAAGCTTCAGGTCACGAAGCTGGTTGACCAGATAGGTGTAGGTTTCCTGCGGATTGGCATCGACAATGTCGTTGAAGTTCATCTCTGGAGAAATCTTGATGCCGACACGGTCGCTGCCCACTTCACTCACCATGGCGGTGAGCACTTCCAGTACGAAGCGAATGCGGTTTTCAACCGAACCCCCGTACTGGTCGTCGCGTTGGTTGCTGCCGGTGGAGAGAAACTGCTCAGGCAGGTAACCCGAGGCTGCGTGCAATTCAACGCCGTCGAAACCCGCTTCAATCGCCCGGCGTGCTGACTGGCGGTAGCCTTCAACAACCTCGGCAATTTCAGCGATGGTCAAGGCGTGGGGTATTACGAAATCCTGCAATCCTGTAGCGGTGTAGGTCTGACCAGCCGCTTTGATCGCCGAGGGCGCCTGAGGTCGTGCGCCCTCAGGCAGCAACGATGGATGAGACACACGTCCGCAATGCATCAGTTGCATGAAGATGCGACCACCGCGAGCGTGAACAGCGTCGGTGACTTTTTTCCACGCCGCGACCTGCTGGGTGGTTTCGATACCTGGTGTGCGGACATAGCCTTTGCCTGGCGCATTCGGGAATACGCCTTCGCTGATGATCAACCCCGCAGAGGCGCGTTGTGCGTAGTAGCTTGCAACCAGTTCGCTGGGCACACCTGCATCATCTGAGCGCGAGCGGGTCATTGGTGCCATGACCATACGGTTGGACAGTGTGTAGCGGCCTACCTGGACTTCGGAAAAAAGAGATTTCATTTTGGTGCCCCTTTGAGTGATGGGCCTATGATTGATCAATCCTTATTCGGGATAAATGCCGTAAAATCGAAATAACTAATCCATAGGTGGGATAATTATTTGGACTTCCTTAACGACATGGCGTTGTTTGTCGAAGTGGTGAAGGCGCGCAGTTTCACGCGTGCGGCAGAAACGTTGGGGATACCGAACTCGACCTTGTCACGGCGTATCAGTGAGCTAGAGAAAGGAATTGGCTTGCGGTTGTTGCACCGAACGACGCGCAAGATCGAGCCGACCGAAGCGGGCCAGCTGTATTTTGAACGCTGTAAGCGGATCGTCGATGAAGCTCGTCTGGCGCACGAGCAGCTAGGCGAAATCTTGGCCCGTCCCAGCGGACTACTGCGTGCCTCTTTGCCCGTAGACTTCGCCACCGTCTACCTGGCCCCGTTGATTGCGGAGTTTTCGCAGATCTATCCCGGTATCAATTTCGAATTCGATCTGAGCCCACGCCAGGTCGATCTGATCACTGATCCTGTGGACGTTGTGATTCGGATGGGGGAGCCTGCAAACTCAAATCTGATTGCTCGCAAACTCGCGAGTTTGGGGCGCGGGCTGTATGCCTCTCCGCGATATCTGGAGATATCCGGTGAACCTGGACATCCATCGGAACTGGTTAATCATGAGTGCCTGCGCTTGCGTGGCCAGGGTGCTGGTCATTGGACACTGTCTTGCGCTTCTGAAAGGGTGGATGTCGATGTCGGAGGGCGATTCGAACTTAACAGCGTAGGCATGCTGAGGCGTCTGGCATCTTTGGATCTTGGCGTGGCGTTATTGCCTGAGGGGATCGCAGCGCAGGACGTTTCGGATGGGAAACTTCGCAAAGTACTACCGCAATGGCAAGCATTGCCAGTGTCGGTTTACGCGCTGACTGAAACCCGCTTGCTTCCAGCGAAAACGCAAAGGTTTATTGAGTTTCTGCGGGATAAGCTTGAGTGCGCATAGTGTCCAAAGCGCATGACTGCTTTTGGCCGAGTACGGCCCTTCGTGAGAGGCTGTTTTCGACCCTAACCGATCGAATGTAGACATGGGTACGCCAGTACAATCCTTCCACCATTGACCGTTCAGGTCACTGCGAGATGCACACCACCTTTCGCGCAGTCAGGTGGTGTTTTGCCGTTAACGAAGTTGCTCGGTGTGTCGCCGGAGGTGCTGGATCAGATTTTCTTGTCGGCCCCTGGCCAGCCGGCCTGGCGCAAGGCGTAGAGAAGCGTCTCGGCGTCCAGTCCCGGCACCGCATGGCCATTGCCTTCGGCGGTGTCGGAGGCCAGCAAGGCATTGATGATGGCTTCCTCCACGGCTTCGGTGGCGGCCAGGAACAGCTCGCTGATGTGGTCGTTGTTGACCATGCTCAGGTTGTTTGTGGTCGGCGCTTTCTTGCTCTCGTAGGCCGCCGGTGGCACGTGATCGTTACCGGTGGCGAAAGCGATGAAGATGTCGCCGCTGTGGTCTTCATTGCCGCCGCCGGTGCGGGCCAGGCCGAGGCTGGCCCGTTGGGCCAGGCGCGTGCACTGGTGCGGCAGCAACGGCGCATCGGTGGCCAGGCAGACCACGATCGAACCCATGCCCGGATGGGGCAGCGAGGCCTTGAGGAACGGCGAATCGACCTGTTCCATGTAGCGCCCGACCGGATACCCGTCGACGCGCAGTTCGTTGCGGATGCCATGGTTGGCCTGGACAATCGCCCCCACTGTCCAGCCGCCCTGGGCGCTGTTCAAGCGTCGCGACGCGGTACCGATGCCGCCCTTGAATTCATGGCAGATCATGCCGCTGCCGCCGCCGACATTGCCTTCGGCCACCGGGCCACCCGCCGCCGAGCGCACGGCTTGGGCTACGTGTTCAGGCTTCACGTGAAAGCCGTTGATGTCGTTGAGCAAGCCGTCGAAGGTTTCCAGCACCACCGGCATGTTCCAGTAGAGGCGTCCATCATCGGCTTGCTGCTCGCGGTCGACCACGATCAGCGCATCGCGCACCACGCCCAGGCTGTGGGTGTTGGTGAAGGCGATCGGACTGGTCAACAGGCCGGCTTCGCGGATCCACTCGAGGCCGGTCGCGTCACCGTTGCCATTGAGTACATGCACGCCTGCGAAACACGGGTGCTGACTGGTGGACCCGGCGCGGGGTTCGATCACGGTGACGCCGGTCAGGATGTCGCGACCATTGGCGGTGCGGCCTCGCACATTGCTGTGGCCGACGCGGACGCCGGGGACATCAGTGATGGCGTTGAGGGGGCCGGGTTGGAGTTGGCCGAACTGAATGTCCAGGTCGCGGGCACGTGGTTTCATACTCAAGCTCTCAGGCGAGTTAGACAGCAAAGGCGCACATCGATCAGGACATACGCAGCGAAGGAAGTCGGCTCAATTGCCGTTCTTGATGTTGCTCCAGGATCGTGTGCGTATACGCTCGATCGAATGGGGCTGCGGTTGCAGGGTGAACAGCGTGGCTATTACTGCCGCTGTGGGGTAGATGTTTGGGTTATCTTGCACCTCAGTTGAGACCAGCGCCTTGGCGTCTATGTTGGCGTTGGCGGTGAGCGCCAGATTGGTAGCCTGCGCAATTGCGTCTGGACGCAGCATATAGTTGATGAAAGTCAGCCCCTGCTCGGGGTGGCTGCCGTCTTTCACCAGCACCAGGTTGTCGGACCATAGCGGTGCACCTTCGACGGGGATGCTGTATTCGATTTTCACGCCTTTTCCGGCTTCGGTGGCGGCTTGTTTCGCACCGAATACCGCGCCGGACCAGGTCAGGGCCACGCAGATATCGCCGTTGGCCAGGTCGCTGCCAATCTTCGAGGAATTGAAATAGGTGATGTACGGGCGCAGCTTCAGCATGAGCGCTTCGGCTTTTTTGTAGTCATCGGGGTTGCTGCTGTTGGGGGGCAGGCCAAGGTAATGCAGGGCGATCGGCATGATTTCTGCGGGTGCATCCAGTATCCCCACCCCACATTGACTGAGTTTGGCCAGGTTCTCCTCTTTGAACAGCAGGTCCCAGGAGTTCACTGGTGCCTGATCACCGAGGGCTGCACGGACCTTTTCAACGTTGTAGCCAATTCCATCGGTGCCCCATAGATAAGGTATGGCGTACTGGTTTTCAGGATCGTTTCCGCGAAGTTTCTCCAAAATAACCGGGTCGATGTGTTTCAGATTGGGCAGTTGGCTGCGATCCAGCTTCTGCAAGGCTCCGGCCTTGATCAGGGCGGGCAAAATGAAGTTACTGGCCACCACCACGTCATAACCGCTATGGCCGGTCATCAGCTTGGCTTCTAGAACTTCGCCGCTGTCGAAGGTGTCGTATACGGGCTCAATACCCGTATCACGCTTGAAATCCTGAAGAGTGGTCGGACCTATGTAATCGTACCAGTTGTACACGTGCACGGTGGGCGCATCAGCTGCTGCGGCCGTTATCCAGGCCGACAGACAGGTGCTGATTCCGAGCTTCAGAGACGAGCGGTAACGACTCACAATGGGGCACTCCTGGCCTGCTTCAGGACCATGGTATTCGGGAAGCGACAGGTTAGTGACGCCGTCCGAAGGTGCCTATTACCATCACGGGTTACACGAAAGAGGTAGTGAATTTTAAGTCTCGTCGCCAAGCCCTGCGGCAAGCGTTACAACGCGTTGGTGCTCGAGTCGCTACGGGAGACTTTCTACCCGTCATGACTGACTCTTCTGGCCGTTTTCTGCCCGTCGCAAGAGGCAGAAAACGACTGGGGGATTCAACCCATGGCTGTCAGTGACGGTACGGGTCTGCAAGGCAAATCCACAACGCAATCACTTCTTCGCAGGTTTACCGCTGGCTGGAATGTGCAGGTACGACATCACGCTTTCAGTCAGTTCGGTGGCCAGTTTGACCGCTTCCTTATTGCGCGCCATCACGCCGGCGACCAGGCCTTCGATCAGGGCCAGCACGGCGATGTTGGAGCTGGTCAGCACCGGGTGGTCGCAAGGGGCAAACAGCGTGTGCTCGGCAATGCCGGTGAGCGGCGAGGCCGGTGAGTCGGTGATTGCCAGCACGGAGGCGCCGCGTTCATTGGCGAAACGTGCCAGTTGCAGGGTGTCGAGGGAGTAGCGTGGCAGGGAGATCGCCAGCAACACGTCCTGATCGGTAATCGCGGCCAGGCGGTACGCGGCGTTTTCGTTGCCTCCCTCCATGCTGATGGCCGTGGCGTCGGCACAGAAGGGCATCAGGGTCGACGCGGCGAGGCCGGCGAAGTAGACACTGTTGCCGAACCCCAGGATGTAGATTTTGCGTGCCTTGGTCAGGCGAGTGACGAAGGCTTCAAAGGTGTCGGCGTGGTTGTTGGTCACCGCCGTGGCCAGGTTGCTGCTGGCGCTCT
Organism: Pseudomonas sp. GW456-E7; assembly: GCF_059424105.1. Taxonomy (NCBI): domain Bacteria; kingdom Pseudomonadati; phylum Pseudomonadota; class Gammaproteobacteria; order Pseudomonadales; family Pseudomonadaceae; genus Pseudomonas; species Pseudomonas sp. GW456-E7. The sequence goes on from NZ_JBWKZB010000017.1 coordinate 72,051, forward strand.
GCAGTTGTTCATGCAGGCCAAAGGCGCCGCCCGGGCGATGGGCCAGTTCGTTGCGCAGTTTGTCCACCGGCGACACCATCTGCTGCAAGGTTGCGACCAGCTCGGCCTTCATGCCGCTGTAGCCACCGAGGTCCAGCGCTTTGGCCAGGCGGTTGACGGCGGCGGGTGAGGTCAATGTTTCGTGAGCCATCTCCTCGATGGTCAGCGTCGCGGCCTTGAGCGGGTGACGCAGGATGAAGTCCGCTACCTTGCGCAGTGACGGTGGCAGTTCGGAAACGATTTCCGTCAGTTTGCGCATGACCGGCGCGGCATAGACGGTGGTGTCTTTCGATGGGGTTGGCATATCCGGCTCAACGTTTCCTGAAGGTGAGAGAAGGGCTGTGCCTGATGCCCTGACAGTTTGGCCGGAGTGTATCCCAAGCCTGCCATGTCAGGGCAGCGCCGAGCAGTGGGCCGGTGGCGGTCTTACTTCAGGCTCCCGGCCAGAAACTGCCGCAGGCGTTCGGACTGCGGGTTGACCAGCACCTCACGCGGGTCGCCGCGCTCTTCGACAACGCCCTTGTGCAGGAACACCAGTTGGTTGGAAACCTCGCGGGCAAAGCCCATTTCGTGGGTCACCACCACCATGGTGCGGCCTTCCTGTGCCAGGTCCTGCATGACTTTGAGCACTTCGCCGACCAGTTCGGGGTCGAGGGCCGATGTCGGTTCATCGAACAGCATCACCTGCGGTTCCATCGCCAGTGCACGGGCAATCGCCACGCGCTGCTGCTCGCCACCGGACATGTGCGCCGGCCAGGCGTGCATGCGGTGCGCCACACCGACTTTGTCCAGGTAGTGCTCGGCCTTTTCCCGTGCCTCTTTCTTGCCTTGGCCCAGCACATGCACCGGGGCTTCCATGACGTTTTCCAGAGCGCTCATGTGCGACCAGAGGTTGAAATGTTGAAACACCATCGACAGCTGCGAACGCATGCGCTGCAACTGCCTGGGTTCGGCCGCTTTCAGCCCGCCAAGTTTGTTGGTCACCAGCTTGAGCAGTTCGCCATTGAGCACGATATCGCCCGCATTGGGTTGCTCCAGCAGGTTGATGCAGCGCAGGAAGGTACTTTTGCCGGAGCCGCTGGAGCCGATGATGCTGATCACGTCGCCGGCCTGCGCTTGCAGGGACACGCCCTTGAGCACCTGGTGGGCGCCGTAGCTTTTGTGCAGGTCCTGAACTTCAAGTTTGTACATGGTTTGAACTCTCTGGAATCAGTCGCTGAGCAAGCGACCCTGGCGAATGGGGGTGATGCCTGCCACTTTGGCCAGCCACAGTCCAGGCTGGGCAAAACGCAGGCGTTCGCGGGCATAGAGAATGCCGTCGGTGCTGGCGCTCACCACGCTATGGCGGTCGGTCAGCGGGTCAATGACCTCGAACAGCGGATCGCCGACCTTGACCTGCGCGCCCAGCGGTTGCAGAAAGCTCACCACACCGGGATGGGGTGCACAGGCGTACTGGGCGCCGGCGAATGGCATGGCCTGGCAACGGCTCGGCGGTGCCGCTGGCCAGTCACCGCTGATCAGGCCCTGTTCGGCGAGATAGCCGAGAATGGCCTGGGCGCTGTCGACGCATTGCTCGCGCCCGGTGTCGGCCATGCCGCGCAGTTCGATGGTGGTGGCCGCGCATGCCAGGGGAATATTGGCTTCGGGAAACCGCTCGGCCAGGCGCAGCCAGGCAATGGCGCAGGCTTCGTCGAAGGCGCTGCCGCCGGCATCTTCGGCCAGCAACGTGACCTCCGCACCGAGGCGTGCGGCCAGGGACTGCAAGCGTGGCCAGTGTTGCGGCATCGCATACAGCAACATGATCGATTCGAAGTCACAGTGCAGGTCCAGCACCACATCGGCGTCACAGGCATGCTGCAGCAACAGGCGGCGCAGGCCGTCGAGTTCCGAGGCCGCTGCCGGCAGGGCTGCGAGGACATCGCCCATGGCGCGGCGGATCAGGGCGATGTTGGCGTCGGCATCGTCTGCCAATTTGCCTTCCAGCAGCGGTGCAACGGCATCGACCAACTCCGGGAAGTCGCGATTGAAGTTCTTGCCGCTGGAGAACTCGAAGCGCCCCTGATGGGTGGCCTGGAACATCTGGGCGATACCGATCGGGTTGGCCATGGGCACCAACTCGATCACACCGGTCAGGCGGCCTTGAGATTCCAGTTCCAGCAGACGGCGCTTGAGTTCAACGGCGACGCGCATCCCCGGCAATTCGTCGGCATGCAATGACGCCTGGATGTAGGCTTTGCGTGCTCCACTGCCAAAGCGGAACAGCGACAGCGTGCGTTCGGTGCCCGAGGCACTCCACGGCAACAGGTATTGAATGTGCTCCATGTCAGCTCCTTAGTGCTTGCGCGGTGCCTGGTACGCCAGCCAGCGGCGCTCGGCCAGCTTGAACAGACGCACCAGAATGAAGGTCAGGGCGAGGTAGATGAGGCCGGCGGTGATAAACGCCTCGAACGGCAGGTAGTACCGTGAACTGACAGTCCGCGCGGCCCCGGTGATGTCGACGAGGGTGACGATGGAGGCCAGGCTGGTGGTTTGCAGCATCATCAGCACTTCGTTGCTGTACTGCGGCAATGCCCGGCGCAAGGCCGACGGCATGAGAATGCGCCGGTACAGGGTCAGGCGGGACATGCCCATGGCCCTGGCGGCTTCGATCTCGCCATGGTGGGTGGATTTCAGGCTGCCGGCCAGCAGCTCTGCGCTGTAGGCGCTGGTGTTGATCGCGAAGGCCAGGCAGGCGCAAAAGGTGGCGCTGGAGAGGTAGGGCCAGAGCACGCTTTGGCGCACCGCTTCGAACTGCGCCAGGCCGTAATAGATCAGGAACAACTGCACCAGCATCGGCGTGCCGCGAATCACGTAGGTATAGAGCCAGGCCGGGAAGTTGATCAGCGGCGATCGCGAGACCCGCATCAGCGCCAGCGGAATCGCCAACACCAGACCCAGGGCCAGGGAAATCAGCAGGACTTTGAGGGTCAACAAGGCGCCGTTGAAGTACAGCGGCAGGTTTTCCCAGATCAGGTTGTAGTCGAGAATCATGGGTGGCTCCCCTCACAATTCGGCGGCTTTGATGCCGACCGAATAGTGTTTTTCCAGATAGCGCAGCACCAGCAAGGACAGGCTGGTGAGCATCAGGTACAGCGCCGCCACCGCGAGGAAAAACGTGAAGGGCTCGTGTGTGGCATCTGCGGCGTTCTTGGCTTTGAACATCATGTCCTGCAAGCCGATCACCGAGATCAGCGCGGTGGATTTGGTCAGTACCAACCAGTTGTTGGTGAACCCGGGAATGGCGAAACGAATCATCTGCGGTACCAGGATTCGCCAGAACACCTGCGCACCGCCCATGCCATAGGCCACGCCGGCCTCGGCCTGGCCTTTGGGGATCGCCATGAAGGCGCCGCGAAAGGTTTCCGAGAGGTAGGCGCCAAAAATGAAGCCCATGGTGCAGACGCCGGCGATGTAGGGGTTGATGTCGATATAGCGGGTGTAACCGAGCGCCAGGGCGAGGCGGTTCACCAGGTCCTGGCCGCCGTAGAAGATCAGCAGGATCAGCACCAGGTCTGGAATGCCGCGAATCAGGGTGGTGTAGCTTTCCCCGAGCAGGGCCAGCCACTTGAGCGGCGACAGGCGAAAGGCTGCACCGATCAGGCCCAGGGCAATCGCCAGGGACATGGAGGTCAAGGCCAGGTTGATGGTCAGCCAGGCGCCATCGAGAATGCTCGATCCGTAGCCGTGGAGCATGATGAAGTTCCTCAAGCGAGCGCCGCGAGGCGCGCAGGGCAAGCCCCGGCAGACGCCTGCAGGGGCCGGCGCCGGGGTCAGGTTTCAGGTTTCAGGGGCTGGCTTACTCGCCGTAGATATCGAACGCGAAGTACCTGGCCATCACTTGCTGGTACTTGCCATTGGCGCGAATGGCGTCGATCGCGGCACTCAGGCGCGCAACGTTGGCACTGTCGCCTTTGCGCACGGCGATCCCGGCGCCCCGGCCAAAATACTTCGGGTCGTTGATATCGGGCCCGGTCAATGCGAAACCCTGGCCCGCCGGTGTCTTGATGAAGCTCTCATCGGTGTTGACGATGTCGGCGAGGGTGGCGTCCAGACGACCCGAGGCGAGGTCGAGGAAGGCTTCATTCTGCGAGGAGTAGCGCACCACGACGACGCCGGCTTTTTCCAGTTGCTCGGTGGCAAAGCGATCGTAGGTCGAGGAGCGTTGCACGCCGAGTTTCTTGCCCTTGAGGTCGACCAGAGGATCGTTGATCACGTTGCCGGCCTTCATCGCGAACTTGCCCGGCGTGTGGTAGTACTTTTTGCTGAAGTCCACGGATTTCATCCGGTCTTCGGTGATGGACATCGACGACAGCACGGCATCGATCTTGCGCACTTTGAGCGACGGGATCATGCCGTCGAACTCCTGAATGACCCACTCGCACTTGACCTTCATTTCTTCGCACAAGGCGTTGCCGATGTCGTAGTCGAACCCGCTGACGTTGCCCTCCGGTGTCTTGAAGGAGAAGGGCGGGTAGGCGGCTTCGATACCGATACGCAGGCTGTCTTCGTCGGCATGTGCCAGAAAGCTGAAAGCGCATAGCGCCAGAGCACCTAGAAGTTCTGTCTTGTTCATATTGTTGACTCCCTGGAGGGCATTGGGGGAACGGGTGCCCGCCATCCGGGTTGGCGCGGTGGATCAGTCCTGTGATCGGCGAGGCTATAAATGACACAATAAAAATCCATATGCAAGATAACTGAAAAAAAACATATCAGCCCCGGACGTGACAACGTGCACCAGTGGCCGGTCGGTCCGGGCACGGGTGAGCGTTTCTGCGGGTTATCACAACGAATTTGCCGGGGTGGCGAAAGAGCCTGATGGCCAAGGCTTCGCTTGGCCACTGCATGCTTCATAAGCGTTGGAGCGGTGGTTTTTCCTGGCGTGTAAGGTCTGCGACCTGAGTTGCGCGCAATGCACCCTGCAGCGTACTCATTACCATCTCATGCAGCAGCTTGCGGCGTGCGCCAATGCCGGCCTGGGGCTTCCCGACCCAGGCCGGCAGTTGATTGAGCAGGGAAACGATGCCGTTCATGGTCGCGCGCAGGGTGGCGCCAGCCGGTTTACCGGTGAGTTGCTCTATGGCCTCCACCAGGTGCTCCTCGTAGCGTCCGCGCAGGGTCAGGATCGAGGCCTGCTGTTCGCAGCTCAAACAATGGAGGTCGTACTCAGCCAGGCGGAAATGCGCGGCCATGCGCTCGTGGAGCCGCAGGTGTGCCTCGAGCAGGCCGTGCAGTCGTGCAGTGGGGGCGGATTTGCGCCGGGTCACCAGGCTGGCGCCATCCAGCAACGCTTCGTAGAGCTCCTCGATCAGTTCAAACAGCAGTGCCTCTTTGCTATCGATGTGGTTGTAGAGGGAGCCGGCCGTGATCCCCAGGCAAGTGGCCAGGTCGCGCATGCTGACCCGGCTGAAACCATGCCTGGCGAACAGCTCGACCGCCTTGTGCCGCGTTTCCAGGTAGCGCGTGTTGCGCTCTTCGTCGACAGGCATGGCAAAAAGGGATCTGGAAGTCTGCATGTTGCTCATCCACCTCATACGCGAAACTGCCCCAACAGCCGATTGAGCTGACCCGCCAGTTGGCCCAGTTCCTGGCTCGCCGCGTTGGAACGGTCTGCTGCCTGGGCATTTTCGTGGGCCAGAGAGGCTGCTCGGGTCACATTCTGGTTGATGTCTTCGACCACGTGTGACTGCTCCAGGGTGGCGCTGGCGATCGAGGCGTTCAGTTCAGTGACATTGCGCAGCGCGCCGAGTACCTGGTGCAGGCTTTCAGCCGTTTGGTGGGCCTGTTCCACGGTTTGTCGAGCGGCCTGGCTGCTGGCATTGATGACATTCACCGCGGCTTCCGAGTTGCCGTGCAGGCGCTCGATCATGTCCTGGATTTGCGCGGTGGACTGCTGGGTGCGCTGTGCCAGCAGGCGCACTTCGTCGGCCACCACAGCGAAGCCGCGACCCTGTTCGCCAGCGCGCGCCGCCTCGATGGCAGCGTTCAGGGCGAGCAGGTTGGTCTGCTCGGCGATGGCGCGGATCACTTCCAGCACGCTGCCGATCTGGGTGCTTTCCCGGGCCAGGCTCTGGATCACCTCGACGGCCTGGCCGATGGTATCGGACAACTGGTCGATCTGGAGCAGGCTGCTGTCGATGTTGTGTTGGCCCCGCCGTGCCTGCTCTTCGGCCTGGCGAACTTCGTTGGCAGCGTGCTCGGCGTTCCTGGCCACTTCCTGCACGGCGTAGGAGACCTCATGGATGGCGGCGGCGACCAGCTCCATCTGCTGCGATTGCTGCTGGCTGTGGTTCTGGCTATCGGCGGCGATTTCACCGAGTGACTTCGAAGCCTGGTCCAGGCTGTCGGCGGACTGGATGGACTGGCCGATCACGCCACGGAGCTTGTTGGTGAATACGTTGAAATGGCGGCTCAAGTCTGTCAGTTCATCACGCCAGCGGTTATCCAGATGGCGGGTCAAATCGGCTTCGCCGCTGGCGATGTTCTCCATGGCATCGACCACCCGCGCCAGTGGCGAGGCGATGCTGCGGGCAATCAGCAGGATCAGCGTACTGAGCAGCAGGGTGATCGTCAGCAATATGACGAAAGCCTGGAGCAGCTGGCGGCGGAATTCGACCTGCACGTCGTCGATGTAGATGCCCGAGCCGACAATCCAGCCCCAGGGCTTGAACAGTTCGACGTAGGAAACCTTCTCCACCGGCGCGTCGGAACCCGGCTTGGGCCAGCGGTAGTGCACCAGGCCGGCACCATCGCGTTTGGCCGTGGCGACCATTTCGTCGAACAGCGCCTTGCCGTCCGGATCGAGCGTGCCGGCCATGCGCTTGCCCTCGAGCTTGGCATTGGGGTGCATGACCATGCGCGTGTCGAGGTCTTCGAGCCAGAAGTAGTCCTGGCGGTCGTAGCGCAAGTCGCGCATGACCGCGATGGCCTGCTGCTGCGCTTGCTCACGACTGAGGCCCTGGGCTTCCAGGCTCTGGAAGTGGCGCAGGATGCCGCTGGCAGTCTCGACCACGTGGCGGGTTTTCAGCGCCTTGGCCGCATACAGGTCGTCATGGCTCTGCTTGAGCATCAGGCCGGCGAGAATCAGCAGCATCAGGATGGATGTCAGCAAAATCAGCCACAGACGACGGCTAATGGAAATATTGCGCAAGCCGGGCATGGGCAACTCCGCGAGAGGGAAGGCAGGTGAAAGCCGGAGGCGGCAGTCGCGTCCGGCTCGAGGGGGTCAGAGTGCGTAGTGGTTCAGTTCGCGGGCGATCAGCAGGCGCTGGACTTCGCTGGAGCCTTCGTAGATCTGGGTGATGCGCGCGTCTCGGTAGTAGCGCTCCACCGGGTAGTCTTCCAGGTATCCGTAGCCGCCATGGATCTGCATGGCGCTGGAACACACACGCTCGGCCATTTCCGAGGCGAACAGCTTGGCCTGGGAGGCTTCGGACAGGCACGGTTTCCCGGCGCTTTTCAGGCGCGCGGCATGCAGGACCATCAGGCGGCTGGCGTTGAGCCGGGTGTGCATGTCGGCGAGCAGGTTGGACACGCTTTGGTGTTCGATGATCGGCTTGCCGAACTGGACGCGTTCGCGGGCATAGCCCAGGGCGGCTTCGAAGGCGGCGCGGGCGATTCCCAGGGCCTGGGCGGCGATGCCGATGCGGCCGCCTTCCAGGTTCGACAGGGCAATGGCCAGGCCCTTGCCGCGTTCACCCAGCAGGTTGGCTTCGGGAATGGTGCAGTTGTTCAAGGTCACGGCGCAGGTATCGGAGGCCTTGATGCCCATCTTGTGTTCGCGTCGGTCGACCACGAATCCGGAGTTGTCAGTGGGGACCAGGAAGGCCGACAGCCCTTTCTTACCCAGTTGCGCATCTGTGACGGCGAAGACAATGGCCAGCTTGGCCCGCTCCCCGTTGCTGACGAACTGCTTGGCACCGTTGAGAATCCACTGACCGTCGCGCAGTTCGGCACGGGTACGCAGGTTGTGCGCTTCGGAGCCGGCCTGTGGCTCGGTCAGGCAGAAGCAGCCGATCGCTTGACCACTGACCAGCTGCGGCAGCCAGCTGTCCTGTTGCGCGGGGGTGCCGTATTTCAGCAGGGGGCCGCAGCCCACCGAATTGTGGATGCTCATCAGCGCGCCGAGGGCTCCGTCACCGGCCGAGATTTCTTCAACGGCCAGGGCGTAGGCCACATAGTCGGTATAGCTGCCGCCCCAGGTGTCCGGTACGACCATGCCCAGCAGGCCCAGCTCGCCCATCTGCGCCACCACGGCGTCATCGATCCAGCCGGCCTTCTCCCAGGCCTGGGCATGCGGCGGGACTTCGCTGCGGGCGAAGTCGCGCGCCATGTCGCGGATCATGCGTTGTTCTTCGGTCAATTCGATATCGTGCATTGCAAAGTCTCCTGCCGATCAGGCGGTGCGTACGGGCTTGCCGGAGGCGCGTTCAAAGTCGTTGAAGAAGGCTTGCACCCGGGCAGGTACCAGTTCTGCCAGGGTTGGCGGGTTCCAGCGTGGGCACTTGTCCTTGTCGATGATCAGGGCGCGCACACCCTCCATCAGGTCGCCCTTGTCGAACCACTGGTAGTCCAGGTGCAACTCGAGGGCGAAGCACTCGGCCAGGCTCAGGTCACGACCACGGCGCAACAACTCGAGCGTCGTGGCCATCGCCAATGGCGAGCGGCTGTCGAGCAGCTTCACCGTCTGCTCGGCCCAGTCTTGCAGCTCGGGGCGTTGTTCGCGCTGCAGCGCGGCGTGAATGGCCGGGACATCGGGCAGGGCGAAATACGCGTCGATCGCCTGGCGACAGGCCTTGAGCTCGGAACCGGCAAGTCGCTCGGTGGCCATGTCGGCGAGCAGGTCCTGCAAGTCTTCGACGGGCGCAGCGGTCCAGTTCAGGTGGTCGAGGCAGGCATCCAGCTCGGCCAGCCGTTCGCTGGGCAGGTAGTAGTCGGCAAGGTTCGCATAGAGGGCATCGGCGGCACGCACCTGGCAGCCGGTGATGCCCAGGTAGGTTCCCAGTTCACCTGGCAGGCGCGGCAGGAAATAGCTGCCACCGACATCGGGGAAAAAGCCGATGCCGACTTCCGGCATGCCCATCCGCGTGCGTTCGGTGATCACCCGCAACGAGGCGGCCTGGGCCAGCCCCATGCCGCCACCGAGGACAAAACCATCCAGCAGTGCCAGCACTGGCTTGGTGTAGCCATGCAGGTACTCGTCCAGGGCGTACTCCTCCTCGAGGAACAGCTCATGCAGGTTGTCGCCGGCCTTGTAGCTGTCGTACAGCATGCGAATGTCGCCACCGGCGCAGAAGGCCTTTTCACCGGCGCCGCGAAGGGTCACGGCGACGATCTCCGGGTCCTGCTCCCACGCCCACAGGTGCCGGCAGAGCAGACGCACCATGGGCAGGTCCAGGGTGTTCAACGCGCTTGGCCGATTCAGTGTCAGGTGGCCGACACGGTTGCGTACGCTGGCCAGCACCGGGGCTTGCTGCTCGCTCATGTTCAGGCTTCTCCGCGGAACAGGTTGATGATGGCGGAGAAGTCCAGGCCGCCGTTACCTTGCAGGCTGAAGGTCTGATACAGCTGCTGGGCTACGGCACCGAGCGCGACCGGTTGGCGCGCGTGCCGGGCCGCTTCAGTGGCCAGGCCCAGGTCCTTGAGCATCAGGTCGCTGCCAAAGCCGCCGCTGTAGCCCCGCGAGGCCGGCGCGTTTTCCAGTACGCCCGGGAACGGATTGTTGACCTCCGAGCTCCAGCAGCGACCGGTGGAGGTATTGATGATCCCGGCCAGCACCTTGGCGTCGATCCCGAGGGCTACACCCAGGGCCATGGCTTCGGCGACGCCGACCATGGAGATGCCGAGCAGCATGTTGTTGGCGATCTTGGCCACTTGGCCGTTGCCTGCTGCGCCGCAGTGCACGATGTTCTTGCCCATCGCCGAGAGGATCGGAAGGGCCTGGTCGAACACGCTGTCCGGGCCACCGACCATAAAGGTCAGGGTGCCTGCCGCCGCACCGCCGGTACCGCCGGATACCGGCGCGTCGAGCATCGGGTTGCCTTGGGCAAGGGCGTATTTGGCCACCTCGCGGGTGCTCAGCGGGTCGATGGTCGAACTGTCGATCAACAGCACGCCCGGGCCGATATTGGCCAGCAGGCCATCCTTGCCGCGATAGACCTGCTTCACGTGCTCGGCGGTCGGCAGCATGGTGATGATCACCTCAACCCTGGCCTTGGCCACGGCTGCGGGTGAGTCGGCGGCGCTGGCGCCGGCCTCCACCAGGGCGGCGACCGCCTGGGGGAAGGGATCGAAGACGGTCAGGCTGTGGCCGGCCTTGAGCAGGTTGCGGGCCATTGGGCCGCCCATGTTGCCGAGGCCGAGAAATCCGATATGCATGTTGGCTACCTTTTACGAGTGGGGGCAGTGGCGCAGGAAACCCTGCGCGCGCTTGTCGTCGGCCGACGCAAGGCGCCGGCCGGCAAAGGTCATTTCAGGGTAATGGTGGTGTTCACCGCGCCGCCGGTGTCGTCCTCGTCGAACCAGCGCTGGGTGATCGTCTTGGTCTGGGTGTAGAAGGTCACCACTTGCTTGCCGTAGGGGCCCAGGTCGCCCAGCTTGGAGGCGCGCGAACCGGAGAAGGAGAACAGCGGGACCGGTACCGGGATTGGCACGTTGATGCCGACCTGGCCGACGTCGATCTCTTCCTGGAAGTGCCGCGCGGCAGCGCCGGAGCGGGTGAACAGGGCAGTGCCGTTGCCGTTCGGGTTGGCGTTGATGATCTCGATCGCCTCCTCCAGATTGGCGGCGTGCATGACGCACAGCACCGGGCCGAAGATCTCTTCGCGGTACACGGACATCTGCGCGGTGACGCCGGAGAAAATGGTCGGGCCGACGAAGTTGCCATCCTGGTAGCCCGGCACGCTCGGGTTGCGCCCATCCAGTTCGAGGCGGGCGCCTTCTTCGATGCCACTGGCGATCAAACCGTTGACGCGCTCCAGGGCGGCGCAGGAAATCACCGGGCCGATGTCGGTGCCCGGCTCGGTGCCGCCATTGATCTTGAGGGTCTTGGTTCGTTCGATCAGGTCCGGCAGCCAGGTCTGCGCTTCACCCACCAGGATCACCACTGGCAGGGCCATGCAGCGCTGGCCGGCAGCGCCGAAGGAGGCGCCCAGCAGGTTGTTCAGGGTCTGTTGTTTGTTGGCATCAGGCAGGACGATGGCATGGTTTTTCGCGCCCATCATGCACTGCGCGCGCTTGCCGTTCTGGGTGGCGCGGTTGTAGACGTGGGTGCCGACTTTGGTCGAGCCGACGAAGGACACGGCCTTGATGTCCGGGTGGTCGCAGATCAGGTTGACCGCGTCGACGCCACCGTGGATGACGTTGAGCACGCCCTTGGGTACCCCGGCTTCCAGCGCCAGTTCCACCAGGCGCATGGTCACCAGCGGATCCTGCTCGGATGGCTTGAGGACGAAGGTGTTGCCGGTGGCAATGGCCATCGGGAACATCCACAGCGGGATCATCGCCGGGAAGTTGAACGGGGTGATGCCGGCGCACACGCCCAGCGGCTGCAGCAGGGTGTAGGTGTCAACACCGTTGGCCACGTTGTTGGCCAGTTCGCCCATCTGCAAATTGCCGATGCTGGCGGCGTGCTCGACCACTTCCAGGCCGCGGAACACGTCACCTTCGGCATCCGGCAGGGTCTTGCCTTGCTCGGCGGTGAGCAGGGCGGCCAGTTCCTTGATGTTCTCGCGGATCAACTGCTGGTACTTGAGGAAGACACGGGAACGGACACCGATCGGGGTCTTGCGCCAGGTCTTGAAGGCTTGTTTGGCGCTGGCAACGGCGGCGTCCATTTCCTCGGCGGTGGCGAAGGGCACTCGGGCCAGGACTTCCTGGGTGGCCGGGTTGATCACGTCGCGCCACTGGGTGCTGCGCGATTCGACGAACTCGCCGTTGATGAGAAGCTTGACGTTGGGAACGATGGAAGAGGTCATTTACGGGTCCTGCCTGCTTTCGTTGGGTCGAATGAGTCCCCTCAGCGTGGTTGGCCGAGCGGTCGGGTTTGAATTCGGGGGGAGGGGCCGGCATGCCGGCCCCAGGGGTCAGCCTTTGAGTTGCGGGAAGTCTTCTTCGAAGTATTCCTGCGGGCCACGTGCGTCGCCCTGGCGACGTAGCACTTCCATTTGCCGCAGTTCTACCCGGCGGATTTTTCCGGAGATGGTCTTGGGCAGCTCGCTGACAAATTCGATGCGCCGTACCCGCTTGTAGGGCGCCAGGTGCTCGCGGGCGAACGCGAGGATGCTGCCGGCCAGTTCGTGACTGCCCTGTGCGTCATGGGCCAGGATCAGATAGGCCTTGGGCACTGCCAGGCGCACGGGGTCGGGGCTTGGCACCACGGCCACTTCCATCACCGCCGGGTGCTCGATCAGTGCGCTTTCCAGCTCGAAGGGGCTGATGCGGTAGTCGGAGGCCTTGAATACATCATCGGCACGGCCGACGAAGGTGATGTAGCCCTCTTCGTCGATCTGTGCGGTGTCGCCAGTGCGGTAGTAGCCGTCGCGCATCACTTCGGCAGTCTTTTCCGGGCTGTCCTCGTAGCACAGCATCAGGCCAAGGGGGCGTACGTCCAGCGGCAGGGCCACTTCGCCTTCGTTACCCGGCACGCCATCAGGATCGAGCATGGTCACCCGGTAGCCCGGCAACGGACGGCCCATGGAGCCCGGCTTGAGCCGCTGGCCAGGCGTGTTGCCGACCAGTGCGGTGGTTTCCGACTGACCGAAGCCGTCGCGCAGCAACAGGCCCCAGGCATGCAGGATCTGCTCGATGATCTCCGGGTTGAGCGGCTCACCGGCGCCCACCAGTTCTCGCAGGCGCAGGCGAGTCTTGTAACTGGCCAGGTCTTCCTGGATCAGCATGCGCCACACGGTAGGCGGTGCGCACAGGCTGGTGACGCCGTAGCGCTCGAGCACGCCGAGCAGGGCTGGCGCGCTGAAGCGTGCGGTGTTGTGGATAAAGATGCAGGCACCGGCATTCCAGGGTGCGAAGAGGCAGCTCCAGGCGTGCTTGGCCCAGCCCGGGGACGAAATGTTCAGGTGCAGGTCGCCCGGCTGCAGGCCAATCCAGTACATGGTCGAGAGGTGGCCGACCGGGTAACTCTGGTGACTGTGCAACACCATCTTCGGCTTGGAGGTGGTGCCGGAGGTGAAGTACAGCAGCATCGGGTCGGTGGCCAGCGTGCGACCCTCTGTTTCGAACTGCTCGGAATGCTCGCTGGCGGCGCTGTGCGGGGTCCAGCCGGCGGGGGACGGACCGACGCAGATGCGGCTGCAGTCTTCACCCAGCCCGTCGAACTTGTCGACATGGGCGCTACCGACCACCAGGTGGCGAACATGGCCACGCTCGATGCGGTCGCGCAGGTCTTCGGGGGTCAGCAGAGCGGTAGCGGGAATGACCACGGCGCCGAGTTTGAAGGCGGCCAGCATGGTTTCCCACAGGGCGACATCGTTACCGAGCATCAGCAGGATGCGTTCGCCACGGCGCACGCCAAGGGCGCGCAGGTGATTGGCCACCTGGTTGGAGCGCGCTGCCAGTTGCTGGAAGCTGTAGCGTTGTTCGCTGCCGTCCTCTTCGACGATCCACAGGGCGTTGGCCTGGTTGCCCTCGGCCATGGCATCGAAGTAATCCAGCGCCCAGTTGAATTCGTGCAGTTGCGGCCAGCGGAAGTCACGTACGGCGGTGGCGTAGTCGGTACGGTGGGCCAGCAGGAAATCACGAGCGGCCAGGAAGGGTTGGCAGTGGTTGTTCATTGGAGGCTCCCAAGACGCGCGCGGGTACCTGAAAGTGGGGAGACGACGGCAAGCAAAGATAGCTTCACGGTGGGTGCCCTATTTATTTTTATTGGGACTGACCGGGTTCATGGCCAGGTGGTTGAATCGAGTATAGGCAGGCATAAATCAAATAAGAATGCTCAAAAAATCCCGTATGTTGTGCAAAAAAGCATGGGCCTGCTGCATCGTTGAATCGACAGAAGTGCACAAGGCGTGCGCTGTCCGCACCGTCAAGCGATGCAGGCAGCGCACGCCTTGTGCGGGGACTTACCAGAGCGCCAGGCTATAGCTGAGGATCAGGCGGTTTTCGTTGAGGTCGTTACCGAAGTGGGCGGTGCGCACCGTAGCGTTGCGCCACTTGAGACCGAGGTTTTTCAGCGGGCCGCTCTGGAGCACGTACCCTATGTCGGTGTCGCGCTCCCATTCGTGGCCGTCGGGCTTGCCGGCGCCCAGGTCGATGCTGTCGCCGGATAAGTAGCGGGTCATGAAGGTCAGGCCGGGAACGCCGAGGGCCGCGAAGTTGTAGTCGTAGCGCGCCTGCCAGGAACGCTCGTCCTTGTTGGCGAAATCGTTGATTTGCACAAAATTCACCAGGAAGGCGTCGGTGCCATTGACGTAGGCAAAGCCGGTGTCGCCGCTCATGCGTTGGTAACCGAGACCGAAGGCATGGCCGCCGAGGGCATAGGTGAACATGGCGCCGAAGGCATTGTTGTCGATGTTGCTGTTGCCATCGTCGGTGGAGCGGGCGTAGCGCAGGTCGCTCTTGAGCGTCTGGCCTGCGCCCAGCGGCAGCAGGTGGACCAGACTGAACTGGTGCTGGTGATAGAAGTCGTCCAGGCCGCCGTAGTTGTAGCCCGTGTTCAGCCGCTCGTTCCACTGGTAGGCCAGGCCGGCGAAATTGAAGGCGTCGCTGCGGGCCTGGCCACCGACAATGCCCTTGGCGCCGGTGGTGGTGATCGTCATTTTCTCGTAGTCCGAGGAGTCGCGCTGGTTGACCCGATCCAGGCGCCCCGCATCGACGCTCAGGCCTTTGATCTCCTGAACATTCAATTGGCCACCGCGGAATGTTTGCGGCAACAGGCGCGAATCATTGGCCAGCAGCACCGGTAACTTCGGGGCCAGGGTGCCAAGCTTGAGCACGCTGTTGGACGCTTTGAACTTGGCCGTCAGGCCCAGTTCGCCATACTCGTCCTTGGCGCGCTTGGGCGGCTCGTTATCGCGCTTGAGCAGGCCGGAGCCGGAGCGATCAGGACTGGAATCGAGCTTGACGCCGAGCTGGCCGAGGGCATCGATACCGAAACCGACCGTGCCATCGGTATAACCGGATTCGTAGCGCAGCAGGAATCCCTGGGCCCATTCTTCTTGCTTGGACTGGGCGGCATTAGCCTGGCGGAAGTCGCGGTTGAAGTAGAAGTTGCGCATCTCCAGCCTGGCCGTGCTGTCTGCCAGGAAGTCGGCATGAGCCTGTGCAGCGAGGCCGCTTCCGGCCAGGAACAGAGTGAGGGTGGTGGGTTTCATTGGATGCCTTTTGTTTTTGTTGTCGACGAGCCGCTCCCGCGCCACTTGGAGTGGCGAGGGAAGGGCGCTATTGGGGGTGTCCTGCGCCGAGCGGCGCAGGACGGGTGTAAAAAAGCGCGAAGCAAAGGAGCGGACTCGCGCTCGGGGCGTCAGCCCCGGAAAAATCAGCGTCAGTGACTGCTGGCCATGGCCGCTCCAAGGCCGGTCTGGGCACGCACGAACTGGTCGGCATAGGCAGCGCGTTCGCGGTCGGCGCGTTCGCTGCGGTCAAGCCTGGAAGCGACCACTATGACGAGGAAGGCCAGTGGCATGGAGAACAGCGCCGGCTGGTCGTAAGGGAAGAGCGCCTGGGCATGCCCCAGTACGCCGACCCACACCGACGGCGAACCGATCACCAGGGCCAGGGCGCTGACCAGGCCGGTCAGGCCGCCGTAGAGGGCGCCACGTGTGGTCAGGCCGCCCCAGTACATGGCCATGATCAGTACCGGGAAATTCGCCGAGGCAGCGATGCCGAACGTCAGGCCGACCAGGAAAGCGATGTTCTGGCCCTCGAACAGAATGCCGAGGGCAATCGCCACGATGCCCAGGCAGACGGTGGCGATGCGTGATACGCGCATTTCCTGTTTCTCGTCGGCGCAGCCCTTCTTCAATACCGAAGCGTAAAGGTCATGGGAGATGGCCGAGGCACCGGCCAGGGCAAGGCCGGCCACCACCGCGAGAATGGTGGCGAACGCCACGGCCGAGAGGAAACCGAGAAACAGGTTGCCGCCCACCGCCTTCGCCAGGTGCATGGCCACCATGTTGCCGCCGCCGATCATGGCCCCGCCGAGCTTGCCGTCGACGTAGTACTGCGGATCCGTGCCGACGATGACGATGGCGGTATAGCCCAGGACGCAGACCACCAGGAAGAAGAAACCGATGAACACCGTGGCGAACAACACCGATTTACGTGCCTCCTTGGCATTGGGCACCGTGAAGAAGCGCATCAGGATGTGCGGCAGGCCGGCAATGCCGAAGACCAGGCCGAGGGATAGGGACACAGCGTTGATCGGGTCGGCCAGCAAGGTGCCCGGGCCCATGATCTGCACACCGCTGGCATGCACCGCCACCGCCTGGGCGGCCAGCGTCTCGAAGCTGAAGTCGAAGCGACTCAGGGCCATCAGCACCAGGGTGGTGCCACCCGCCAGCAGCAGGACCGCCTTGGTGATCTGGACCCATGTGGTGGCGAGCATGCCGCCGAAGATCACGTAGACCAGCATCAACAATCCGACCACCACCACCGCTGTGCGGTAGTCGAGACCGAACAACAGCTTGATCAGTTGGCCGGCACCGACCATCTGCACCACCAGATAGCAGCACACCACGGTCAGCGATCCGAGGGCGGCGAAACTGCGCACGCGGGTCTGATCGAGGCGGTAGGAGACGATGTCGGCGAAGGTGTAGCGCCCCAGGTTGCGCAAGCGCTCAGCCATCAGGAAGGTGACGATCGGCCAGCCGACAAAGAAGCCGATGATGTAGACGAAGCCGTCGTAGCCTTTGGCGAAGACCAGGCTCGACAGGCCCAGCAGTGTGGCGGCCGACATGTAGTCACCGGCGATTGCCAGGCCATTCTGAAAGCCGGTGATACCGCCACCGGCGCTGTAGAAATCGGCGGCGGAGCGAGTGCGCCGTGCCGCCCACCAGGTGATCAGCAGGGTGGCGAGGACGAATACGAAAAACATGCCGATGGCGTGCAGGTTGAGCGGTTGCTTCTGCGCAATGATGGGGTCGGCATGGGCCAGCACAGGGCTGAGGGCGAGAAGGGCGGACAGGCGTTTCATGCGCGGGACTCCTGGAGGATCTGCGAGCTGAGCACGTCGAAGCGGGTGTTGGCGCTGTGCACGTACCAGGCGGTGAGTAGCCAGGACAACAGGATGATCGTCACGCCGATTGGCATGCCGAGGCTGAGGTGGCTGCCGTCATACAGCGGCAGGTGCAGCCAGGCAGGAGCGAAAGCCACCACCATGATGAAGCTGTAGTAGATCGCCAGGACCGCGCCGCTCAGTGTCCAGGCCAGCAGTGCACGCTGACGCGCGAGGCGTTGGAACTTGGGGTTGGCCCTGACCCGTGCACAGGTCTGGGTGTGGTTCGGATGGTCAGTCGTCATGGTGCGGCTCCGCTTTTTCTAGTTGTTTTTGTTGTTCGGCCTTTTGAGGGGCGTACGGGTACCCGGGCAGCGACCCGATGCGGGACGCCGCCTGAATGCTGATGTGCTGGAGTTATTGCCGCCTGGATGATCTTGCGAAGGAGAGTGGGCGGGGCAGGAGGGCAGGCCTGATCGGCTGCGAGACGAGCAGAGGATCGGGCCAGCGGCGCACGAAAAGCGTGACCGCGATTGCGCTGTTGCGCAGCTGTTTGTGTCCGGCGTGCAGGCCGGCGTTTATCCATGCGCTCATGCTGTCAGCCCTCGTTATTTATTATTGGGGAGGGGACTTTCCTGGCCGGAAAACGACGCTGGCCAAGTTGGGTGAGATGCGAGTATATAAGGGCATATTTCCCATATGTATTGGCAGAAAAGCCCGATGGATATGCAAAAACGCACAACGCAGCCCCCACTGAACTGGGACGACTTGCGTTTCTTCCTCGAAGTTGCCCGTGCTCGAACCGCCAGCGGTGCGGCCCGTCGCCTGGGCGTGGACTACACCACGGTGTCGCGGCGCATCCGTGCCCTGGAGCAGTGCCTGGGCGCCCTGCTGTTTGAGAAATCGCGAACCTCAGGCTTCGTCCTGACCGTGGAAGGGCAGCGTCTGGTCAGCCACGCCGAAAGCCTGGAAAGTACGCTGCTGGTGGCTTGCGAGCAGGTTTTTGGCACCACCGGGGGGCTCGCCGGGCATCTGCGCATTGGTTGCACGGAAGCCTTTGGAACCTGTTTCATCACGGCACAGATGAGTCACTTCCTCGAGCACTACCCGAATATTTCGGCGGACATTTTGCCGGTCCCGCACTTCATCAACCTGTCACGGCGCGAGGCGGATATCGCCATCACCCTGGAGCGCCCCGAACGCGGTCCATACGTGTGCTCGCGACTGTGCGACTACCGCCTGCGCCTGTATGCGACGCCGGAGTACCTGGCCAATCATCCGGTGATCGGAAGTCGCGAAGACCTGTCCGGCCACCCGTTCGTGACCTACGTCGAAGACCTGGCCTTCAGCTTCAAGCTGCTCTACCTGAACGACCTGATGCCTGGCGCCAACTGCCGCCTGCGCAGCACTAGTGTGGTCGCCCATTACCATGCAGCCCTGGAAGGGCGGGCGCTGGCCATCCTGCCTTGCTTCCTCGCCGGCCCCGATCCCCGTCTGTGCGAAGTGCTGCCGGGTGAAGTGGAAGTCACGCGACAGTTCTGGATGTACTACAGCGAGGACCTGCGCAAGCTCAAGCGGGTCACCCTGGTAGCCGACTATCTGCGCGCTTGTGCGGAACTGAATCGTCCGTTGTTGATGGGGGAGTCCCATACGATGCACTACTTGCCGTCGCCCTGAGGGAATGGGAGGTGTAGCTTTGCAGGAGCTGTCGCAGGCTGCGATCTTGCTTCTGAAAGTCAA
Organism: Pseudomonas sp. GW456-E7; assembly: GCF_059424105.1. NCBI lineage: Bacteria > Pseudomonadati > Pseudomonadota > Gammaproteobacteria > Pseudomonadales > Pseudomonadaceae > Pseudomonas > Pseudomonas sp. GW456-E7. The sequence goes on from NZ_JBWKZB010000017.1 coordinate 91,033, forward strand.
AAGATCGCAGCCTCGTTGCACTCGACAGCTCCTACAGGAGCATGGCGTCTGCAGCGCTTTTTGTAGGAGCTGCCGCAGGCTGCGATCCTTTGATCCTGCTTTTGAAAA